>JANWKL010000173.1 GCA_025451375.1 Steroidobacteraceae bacterium | reverse complement strand
GTTCTCGATCCGCTGCTTGATCAGATCGCTGATCTCGGTTGCCTTGATGGCCATGTGCGTTTCCTAGTTCATTGGCGAAAATTCGCCTGCGGCGATTTTCGCGGACATCAGTTTCGTTTCCGCGGGCAAAGCGCGTGAGCTTTGCCCGCTGGGGAAGTGCCAACCCTCCGCGGCGATTTTCGCGGACATCAGCTGTGTTTGGAAGTTCATCTGAGCTCAGGCGGTCAGTTCGTAGGCGATGCGGTTGAGTCGCGCGCTGACCGAGCCGTCGATCACGAGGTCCCCCGAGCGCACCACGGCGCCGCCGATAAGACCCGGGTCGATGTCGCAGTGCAGGCGCACTTTTCGCTTGAGCCGCTTCTCGAGTGCCGCGGCGAGCTGGCTGCGCTGCGCATCGTTGAGGGCGGCCGCGGAAGTCACCGTGACGTCCGCAACACCTTCTGCAGAGTCCTTGAGCTCATCAAAGCGCGCCGCGATCTCGGGCAGGAATCTCAGGCGTCGGTTGGCGGCGAGTGTGCTCACGAAATTCGCGCCATGGTCGCCGAGCTGCGAGCCCGCGATGCCGGTCACGAGCTGTGCGAGCTGCTCCGGGGTGACGTGCGGATTGCCCAGCAGGGCTTCCACACGCGGATCCGTGACGACCTGGGCAGCCACGTGCAGGGCCTCGGACCACGGACCCAGACCCTCATGCGCACGCGCCTCTTCGAAGGCCGCACGCGCGTAGGGCCGGGCGATGGTGATCTTGTCCGCCATGCTGCCGTCTAGATCTGCGTCGCCAGCTGGTCGAGGAGGTCGGCGTGCGTGCGCGCATCGATCTCCCGCCCTAAGAGCCTGGAGGCCGCGCCAACCGCGATTCCTGCCACTTCGCGGCGCAGGCTCTCGCGCGCGCGTGTGGTGTCGAGCTGGATCTGCTGCTGCGCGGCAGCAACCAGACGCCCGCCTTCCGTGGTGGCCGTGCCCTTGGCCTCTTCCACCAGCTCGTTGGCACGGTGCTGCGCGTGATCGATGATCTGGTTGGCGCGTTCACGCGCCTCGCGCACGATGTCGTCCGCCTTGCTGCGCGCCTGGGAGAGGGATTCCTCGCCCTGCTCCGCGGCGGCCAGCCCCTGCGCGATCTTTTGCTGCCGCTCATGCATGGCGTTCAGGATGTGCGGCCAGATCCACTGCATGGTGCCAAAGACCAGCAACCCAAAAACGACCATCTGCACGATGAGCGTGAGATTGATGTTCAAGGTCTTATCTCCTGCTGCGAGCCGTCAGCGCGCCACTTCAGTGCGCGGCCTGCAGCGCACCCAGGAACGGGTTCGCGAACGTGAAGAACAGCGCGAAGCCGATGCCGATCATCGCGACTGCGTCCAGGAGTCCTGCGACCAGGAACATCTGCACGCGCAGCACCGGCAGCAGCTCCGGCTGGCGCGCCGAGCCTTCGATGAAGCGCCCGCCGAGAATACCGAAGCCGATGGCAGTGCCGAGTGCGCCCATCCCGAAGATGATGCCGACGGCCAGCACGGTCATGGCCTGGATGTGTGCAATGCTTTCCATTCAATCTCTCCTCGAAAAAACCCTGATACGAAAGTGTAGGCGCCGAGCACGCAATCAATGGTGTTCGTGAGCCATGGACAGATAAACGACCGTCAGAACCGCGAAAATGAAAGCCTGAATCGTGATGATGAGGATGTGAAATATCGTCCAGACCATCCCCAGAATGAATTGGCCCACTATCCCCAGCCAACCGCCGATGGTCGCAAGGCTGTGAAGGCCATGGGAAAGTGTCAACGCGGCGATCAACAGGAAAATCATCTCGCCCGCGTAGAGGTTGCCGTAGAGACGCAGCGACAGCGACACTGGACGAGCCAGGAACGTCACCGATTCCAGAATGAAGTTCACCGGCACCAGCAGCGCCTGCACGAACGGGTTCTTGGCGCTGAAAGGCTGCAGCGTGAGTTCACTTACAAAGCCGACCACGCCCTTCATTTTCAGGCTGTAGAAGATGATCAGGATAAAGACCGTCAGCGACAGGGCGAAGGTGGCGTTGAGATCGGTGCTCGGTACCACTTTCAGGTGCTCGACGCCTACGCCGCGGGCCATCGTCGGCAGCAAATCCACCGGCACGAGGTCCATGAAGTTGAACAGAAAGATCCAGCAGAACAGCGTGAGTCCCAGCGGAGCGATGAGCTTGTTGGTGCCGTGGAAGGTATCGCGAACCTGCTCGTCGACTTTCTCAACGAGCCACTCGATGAGGGATTGCGTAATTCCGGGGACGCCGGTCGTTGCCCTGCGTGCCACCCACCAGAACAACCCGAAGAACACCAGCGCGAGCAGCACCGAGAAGAATACGGTGTCGTAATTAATGACGCTGAAGTCGACGATGCCGTGCGGAGCCTTGTTCGACAGAAACGTCGAGTGGTGCACTATGTATTCAGTCGCGCCGCCCCCGCCCTGCTCTGCTGCTGCCATGCCCGTCACCGATCCACCTGTCCTCTAGGCGCCGTGGTGCGCGCGCCGCTCAAGCCGGGCAGCGCGCTCAGGAGCGCAATCCAATACACCAGAAACGTTGCAGCGAACGTGGCGAACATCGCCAGCGGCGCGACCTTCAACACACTCAGCACCACCACGAACAGCACCACCACGATCAAAAGCTTCACCGCCTCGCCGATGTAGAACATCCCGAGGGCACGCGCCGCGCTGCCGGCACCGCCGCCAAAGACCAGTCCCGCCATCGCCAGACTCGACACCACGGCAATGCCGCCACCCAGCAGCGCCGAGACCCCGGCGCGCTCACCGCCAACCCCGAGCGCGCACAGCGCCGCGATCACGGTCACGGCCGCCTGTCCCAGCACGACGCGCAGCGCCAGCCGCCGCGCACGGGGCAGATCGATCGCCAACACCTTATATAGGTCCCGCTCGAGGGGCTCAAAACTGCCTTGGGTCCCGCGTCGTGAGCTGAACGCGGGCGGCTTAACATTACTTCGGCCGTTCAGTCACTTACGCACCAACCGGCCAAAAAGCCGCGCGATTATAGAGACGGCCTGTGCCTCCGTCCACAACGGAGGCGAAACTACTGGATGTGGGCGAGGATTCCGTCGAGTTCGTCAAGACTGTTGTAGCTGACCACGAGCTTGCCCTTGCCCTTGGGTCCGTGCTGGATGGCGACCGTGGCACCGAGCTTCTCGGCCAGTTCCTGCTCCAGGCGCTCGACGTTGGGGTCCCGGGCGCCACCGTCCGCGCCGCCGGACTTTGCATGCGCCGGGGTCTGCAGCCGGCGCACCAGGGCCTCGGTCTCACGCACCGAAAGGCCTTTCTTCGCGACCAGCAGCGCCACCTCGGTCTGCTGGCGGCGCTGGGTGAGGCCCAGGAGCGCCCGGGCGTGCCCCATTTCGATCTCGCGCTTCTCCACCAGCTCGCACACTTCCGGAGACAATTCCAGCAGGCGCAGGAGGTTACTGACGCCGGCGCGGGAGCGGCCGACGGCATCCGCGGCCTGGCTGTGGGTGACGCCGAACTCGGTGATGAGACGCGTGAGGGCACGGGCTTCCTCCAGCGGGTTCAGGTTCTCGCGCTGGATGTTCTCGATGAGGGCGACGGCAATCGCGTCCTCGTCCGGGATCGGGCGGATCACGGCCGCGATTTCGGTGAGTCCGGCCATCTGGGCGGCCCGCCAGCGCCGTTCGCCGGCGATGATTTCGTAGCGCTGCGACTGTCCGGGCGCGGGCGGCTCAAGCGGGCGCACCACAATGGGCTGCACCACGCCCTGCGCCTTGATCGAGTCGGCGAGTTCGTTAAGGCTTTCGGCGCGCATGTCCAGGCGCGGCTGGTAACGGCCGCGCTGCAGCAAGTCCAGCGGCAGCTTCGCGAGCTGCTCCCCGACGGCTGGCGCAGCAGCCGGTGCATCCACTGCCGCCAGCGTATGCCGGCTCGCCGTGCCGAGCAGGTCGGCGAGACCGCGGCCGAGGGAGGGCTTTTTCATCACGTGGGCTCCGTGCCGGTAACCGCCGAGGCGGGCTCGTGGGCGGCGGCGTCATTCGCCGCAGCCGCAGCCTGACCCGCGGTAAGCATCTCCTCCTCGCGGCGGATCATCTCGCCGGCGAGCGCGAGGTAAGCGAGCGCGCCGCGTGACTCCTTGTCGTGAAACAGGGCCGGCTTGCCGAAGGACGGCGCCTCGGCGAGGCGGATGTTGCGGGGGATGATGGTACGAAACACCTGGTTGCCGAAATGGTTGATCAGCTGGTTGCTGACCTCGTTGGAGAGGTTATTGCGCGGATCGAACATGGTGCGCAGCACGCCCTCCACGATCAGCCCGGGGTTGGCGGCCACGCGGATCTGCTCCACGGTCGAGAGCAGCGCGGTCAGGCCCTCGAGCGCGTAGTACTCGCACTGCATCGGGATGAGGACGCTGTCGGCGGCGACCAGCGCGTTCACGGTGAGCATGTTGAGCGCCGGCGGGCAGTCGATGAGGATGATGTCGAAGTCGGCACGCCGCGGCTGCAGTGCCTGGCGCAGCTTGATCTCCCGGCCGATGGGCAGGGTGAGGAGGCGCACCTCCGCAGCGGTCAGATCCTGGTTCGCCGGCAGCAGCGTGAATCCGGATTGCTCCACGGGCACGAGCGCCGCGCTCAGATCGCATTCCCCCAGCAGCACCTCGCAGGCGCTGTATGTGAGACTGCCCTTGTCGATGCCGCTGCCCATGGTGGCGTTGCCCTGGGGATCCAGGTCCATGAGCAGCACGCGGCGCTTGGTGGCGGCCAGCGAGGCCGCGAGATTCACCGCCGTCGTCGTCTTGCCGACGCCGCCCTTCTGGTTCGCGATGGCGATGACGCGCTTCATGGGCGACAGTGTACTTCACCGAGGCGCCAGCGCCGCCCTCGTCAAGCTTGAGAGCAGCCGCCTACGCCACCCGTTGCTGCGGGCGCCGCGCGAGCCGCTCGCGCGCCATCTGGTCCGCCACCGCGTTGGTGGTGCGACTCTCGCGGCGGGCACGCTCGAAAATCTCCGTCAGCCGCTGCGGAATTCCGTGGATTTCCGTGGTCACCTGCGCCTGGGTGGCGCCGCCGTAGTACTCACGCGCCACGCTGATGATGCCGCCCGCGTTGATGACGTAGTCCGGCGCATAGAGGATGTCCGCCGCCAGCAGCGACGCGCCATCCTGTCCCTGGGCGAGCTGGTTGTTGGCGGCGCCGGCGATGATGCGTGCCTTGAGTCGCGGGATGGACTTCGCATCCAGCACCGCGCCGAGCGCGCAGGGCGCGAGCACCTCCACTTCCTGGGAGAGGATCGTGTCCACGGACACCGCCGTGGCCTTGAACTCACTGCACACACGATCCGCCGCGACCTCGCGCACGTCCGCGACGATGACTTTCGCACCCTCGCCGGCGAGCATCCCGCACAGGTGATAGCCAACCCCGCCCGCGCCCTGGACCGCGACGCTGACCCCTTTGAGATCCTCGCGACCCAGCTTGAATTTCACCGCCGCCTTGATGCCTAAGAACACCCCGAGCGCGGTCTTGGGTCCCGGGTCACCACCGGCTTCCCCCGGCGCGCGTCCGAGACCGGAGACGTACTGCGTGGAACGGGCGACGTTGCCCATGTCGGTGGTGGTCGTCCCCACATCCTCGGCCGTGATGTACCGCCCGCCGTGCGAATCCACGAAACGCCCGAACGCTTCAAACAGTTCAGGCGACTTCGTCTGGCGCGGATCCCCGATGATCACGGCCTTGCCGCCGCCGAAGGGCAGTTGCGCCATGGCGTTCTTGTAGCTCATGCCGCGCGACAGGCGCAGCACGTCCGACACCGCCTCGGTGGTAGTCGCGTAAGGCCACATGCGGCAGCCGCCCGCGGCCGGACCCAGGACGGTTGAATGGACCGCGATAATTGCCTTGAGTCCCGTCGCCGCATCATGGCCAAAGGCGACCAGCTCGTGGCTGTCGAATTCGGGTCGGTCGAATACTTCCATCACCGCACGCTCTTCGAAGCCTCAAAGGCTCCGCCAAGGAATTGAGGGGCGCAAGAGTACCCCGGTGCTGCGCACGACATGTCACAAGAAGTTGCTACTGAGGGGCACATGGTGAAATATACGTTTCACTTGAGGCCTGATAAATGACATAAACGATGCAGATTAGCCCAGACCCCAGCGACCTGCGGATACTCAACCTGCTGCAGGAACACGGGAACCTCTCCGCCGCTGAAATTGCGGAGCGCTTGAGCCTCACGGCCTCGACCTGCTGGCGGCGCGTCACGCGGCTCGAGGAGCAGGGCGTCATCCGCAAGCGCGTGGCGTTGCTGGATCGCGAGAAGCTCGGCCTCTCGGTGATGGTGTTCTCGCACGTGAAGGTCGCGGGCCACGGGCGGGACGCGCTGCTGCGCTTCGAGCAGGCGGTGCGCGCTCACCCGGAGATCCTCGAGTGCTACACGCTCATGGGTGAGACGGATTTCCTGCTGCGGATCGTGTGCCGTGACATCAAAGCGTACGAGGCGTTCTTCCTCGACCACCTGTCGCGCTTCCCCGGTGTGCAGTCGGTGAACTCCTCGATCGCGCTCGCGGTCATCAAGGAGACGACGGCGCTGCCGCTGCTGCCTTGACGGCCGCGGGGATCTGCAGACCCTCCGCGCCGGGGGTCGGCACCGGATCGAGCCCGGCGCAGGTGACGATCTGCTGCGTGTTGATGAAGGGACTCTTGCGGGCGTGCGGCACCGAGCGGCGCCGTCTCATGCGCCAGAGGTTGTAGAGGCTTAAGGCCCCGGTGAGTGTCGCGAGCGTGCCGAAGTAGGCGCTCGGCCCAAGGGCGCCGATCAGGCTTCCGGCCAGCACCGGGCCGGCGGCGGCCGCGGTGCCGTTGATCAGCAGCAGCGCGCTGCTCGCGGCCACCATCTGCGTCGGCTCGAGCTTGTCGTTCACGTGCGAGACCGCGAGGGAATACAAGGTCAGCGCGGCGCCGCTGAACATCGCCGTGAGCAGCAGCAGGACGGGCCTCGGGAGCGGCCCGAAAAACACGATGCTGCCGGCGACCAGGGTCGCGATGAGACACGCGGCGCCCAGCACCGTGCGCCGGTCGATGCGATCGGAGAGCCTGCCGACCGGGTACTGAGTGAGCGCCGCCGCGAAGATGCTGGCCGCCATGAACTCGGCCACCCCGTAGGTCCCCGAACCGCTCAGACGTGCGTAGACCGGGCCCATGGAAAAAATGATCGAGGAAATTATTCCCGAAACCGCGACGGCCACCACCCCGAGCGGGGAGTTGCGGTACAGATCACGGTACCGCACCCGATGTGAGACCGCCGCCTCGGGTGTCTGCTGGGCGGAGGCGAGGATCGGCACCATCGCGAGCGAGATCAGGCCCGACACCAGCATGAACGGGGCGACCGTCTGCGGGCTCGACAGGGTGAGGAGAAACTGCGCGGCCCCGAGCCCCACGTACAGCACGAGCATGTACACCGCGAGGAGTCGCCCGCGATTGCTGCGCGTCGCGCGATGGTTGAGCCAGCTCTCGGCCACCACGTAGATGCCGGCGAAGCACAGCCCGGAGACCAGGCGCATCGCGCCCCAGGGCACCGGGTGCACCCAGGCGGCCTGCACCAGCACCGCCACGGAAGCGAGCGCGGCGAGCGTGGCGAACACCCGCACGTGCCCGATACGCCGCAGCAGCCGCGGCGCGAGCAGCGTGCCGCTCAGGTACCCCAGGTAGTAGCAGGACATGACGAGTCCCGTGACCGGCGTGGGGAAGCCCTCGAGCGTCGCGCGCAGCCCGAGGAGCGTGTTCTGCAGGCCCGACCCGAGCATGAGGATGCCCATGCCCAGGAGCAGCGGCCAGGTGGCGAGTAACGGATTAGACATGGCGGCGGATCATTCGCGCCTGAGTACGATAACGCAGCGCGCGGCGGCAAGGCCCGGCACCGTCAGCTCGCGCTCCTGCACCACCTGCCAGGGCGCCTTGAGGGCGGCGAGTTCCTCCACCGGACGGTGCCCCTTCATGGCGAGCACCCGGGTGTCCGGCCCGCACAGCGGCATGACGGTCTGAAGGAGCCGCGGCAGCGGTGCAAACGCGCGCGCCACGACCGTGTCGAATGGCGCTGCGGGACGCATTTTCTCGACCCGCTCGTGCAGCACGCTCACGTTGGCAAGCCCCAGCAGCTGCGCCGCGTGGGATACGAAGCGCAGTTTCTTGGCGGTGGAGTCGATGAGTGTGAAGTGCCGCTGCGGGTTCGCGACCGCGAGCGGCAGACCGGGGAAACCCGCGCCGGTGCCGACATCCGCGATGCGCTCACCCGCGAGGTCCGCATTCACCGCCAGGCTGTCGAGCAGGTGGTGCGTGAGCATCTGCGGCTGGGTCTTGATACCGGTGAGGTTGAACTCCTCGTTCCAGCGTGCGAGCTCATCGATGAGTTTCACCAGGCGCGCCGCATCTTCTTGCGTGAGGGTGACCTCAAGACGGTGCGCATCCCGGAGCAGCTGTTCAACGACCCCCAAATCCTTCCCTCCCGC
>JANWKL010000172.1 GCA_025451375.1 Steroidobacteraceae bacterium | reverse complement strand
ATCCCTGGTGATTTCGCTGTGCGATGCTGTCTCGACAGCGGGCTATCCACCCACCGGTGGACAACCGACATCACGTCAGTCAGGTCTTCCGCGCCTGCTGGCAGAGCAACCAGAAAGGCAAACACGAACGCCAGGGTGCACTTGAGGATCATGGATAGGTGACGCGCTTGCCTGCAAACTGACCGGGCGCCGTTGGACCATCGGTCAGAACGCCGTTGACATCATACGAACGCGCCGTCGCCGTGCCGGCGAACGTATCACCTTGCACCGCGATGTCGAAGGATATTTCTGCGTGGCCCGTAAACTTGTGCAGGTCCCCTCACCAGCCAATCCCGTAATCCTCGCCGTGGTTGCTCGACCCACCCCACAAGGTTCCGTGGGCCTGGTCCAAGAAAATCGCGTTGATCGGACCTGAGCTGCGCTCCTCGAACTCGAGTCCGTAACCCATGCGGGTCAGCTCCTTGCGCACCCACGGCGGCGTGGCCGTGTTGAGCGTGAGCCGCCCGGGGAAGGACTGGTGCGCACCGAAGGAATCGCGCAGCTGGTAGCTCGTGATGTTGGCGGCCTCGGTTGCCTCCTGCACGGTCATGCCGAACTCGACGATGTTAAGAAAGAACTGCAGCAGGTTCTGATCCTGGGTATCCCCGCCCTGCACCGAGAACACCAGAAACGGCTTGTCCTCCTTGAGCGCGAGCGAGGGGGTGAGGGTGGCGCGGGGTCGCTTGCCCGGGGCGAGCACGTTGTATGGGTTCTCCCGGGCGTCGAGCACGAACGACTGCATCCGCTGGCTCAAGCCAATGCCCGTGCGGCCAGCGATCACCGCCGGCACCCAGCCGCCGCTCGGGGTCACCGACACCGCCCAGCCCTTGTCATCCGCGGCTTCGACGCTGGTGGTCCCCAAGCGGAACGTGCGATCAAACTCCGTCATGCTGGTCGGTGTCGGCGCCGGCATTTTCGTGTGCCATTGCTCGAGGATCGACAGATACGGATTCTTGCCGCCCTCGAAGGGGTACGGGTCGCCGGGCCGGATGTCCGGATCATTGCGGTCGGGGCGCACGAGCTTGGCGCGTTCCCGCGCGTAGTCCTTGGAGAGGAGTCCCTTGATGGGTGGGGCTGGGGAGAAGTCCGGGTCTCCGTAGTAGAAGTCACGGTCGGCGTAGGCGAGGTTCATCGCCTGGTACAGCGTGTGGATGTACTGGGCGCTGTCGTAGCCCATGGCCTTGAGATCAAAGTGCTCGAGGATGTTGAGCGTCTGCAGCATCACCGGCCCCTGCACCCAGGTGGTGAGCTTGTAGACGTCGACGCCCTTGTAGCGCGTGTGCACCGGCTGTTCGATTTTCACTTTCCAGTTGGCAAGATCCTCGTTGGTGAACAGGCCGCCAAGATCACGCACCGCGGCCGTAAGCTCGCGCGCAATGTCGCCGCGGTAAAAACGCTCGTAAGCCGCGTAAATCGCGGACCGGCGATCCTTGCCGGCAGCGAGTGCCTTGTTTTCTGCTTGCACGAGCTTGCGCAGCGTCGCGGCAAGGTCCGGCTGGCGGAAAATTTCACCGGGCTCCGGGGCCTCGTGCTCCTTGCCTGCATGCACCAGCATTACGCGTTTCGAGTCTGGCCACTGTTTGAGCTGGGCCTTGTAGTGCTCGATGGTGTTGACCAGCTCCGCCTCCATCGGATAGCCGTCCGCCATTTCGATTGCCGGCGCGAGCACCTGGCCCAAGGTCATGGTGCCGTACTCGGCCAGCATGGTCATGAGTCCGCCCGGCGTGCCCGGCGTGACGGCGGCGAGCGGTCCGAACTCCGGCGGATACTGCATGCCGAGCTTGTGAAAGTACTCAGGCGTTGCGCCCGTGGGCGCGACCCCTAAGGCATTGATCCCGATCACCTTGCCAGTGTTGGGGTTGTAAATGAGCGCCTGGGTTTCACCGCCCCACGAGAGGGTGTCCCACATGGTCGAGGTGGCGGCGATCATGGCGCATGCCGCATCCACCGCGTTGCCGCCCTGCTCGAAGATCTTCGCCCCCGCGGTCGCCGCGAGGGGCTTGCCGGTGACCGCCATCCAGTGCCGGCCGTGGAGCGCCGGCTTCTGCGTACGCCCCTGCGCCTGCGGGCCGCCGAAAATGACGCTGGCGCTCACCATGGCGGTCATGGCGCCGCCGGCGATGCGGCTGGCACGCGCGCGCTTCTTATTGGTCTTCGTGCGGATCGGCATGCGCAGCCCCTCCCGCCACAATGCATATGGCGCGTCACGAGCATATGGCAGACTTCCGCCTGTGCCAACGGTGAGCGGTCTGTTCGTCTATCCGGTGAAATCCATGCGCGGCATTGCCTGCACGCAGGCACGGCTCGGCGCGACAGGACTGCAGTGGGACCGTCAGTGGATGGTGGTGGATGAGAAGGGGACGTTCCTGAGCCAGCGTACCCATCCGCGACTCGCGCGCATCGTGCCCGAAATCACCGCGGATGCCCTGGTGCTGAACGCGCCGGACGCTCCGGTGCTGCGCGTGCCGTTCACGACCATCGGTGCGGAAGTGCCGGTGCGCGTCTGGAAGGACAGTTGCCTGGGTGTAGAGCAGGGCGCCGCGGCACATGAGTGGGTGAGCCGGATCCTCGGGCGGCCGGTGCGGCTGATGCGGGTGGCCCCAGACATGCAGCGCACTGCGAACGTTGAGTTCGCAGGCACGACGCCTGCGCCCATCACTTTTCCGGACGGCTACCCCATGTTGGTCTGCAACCAGGCCTCCCTTGAGGATCTGAACGCGCGCCTGGGCGAGCAGCTGCCGATGGAGCGCTTCAGGCCTAACCTCGTGCTCGCAGGCGTGCCCGCCTGGGCTGAAGATCGCATCGCTGCCATCACCTTCGGTCCAGTGAACCTGCGCCTGGTGAAGCCCTGCGTTCGTTGTTCGATCCCCTCGCTCGATCACCGCACCGGTGACCCCGCCACCGATCCCTTGCCGGAGTTGCGCAAGTTCCATTTCGACAAGGTGCTGCACGGCATCACTTTCGGGGAAAATGCCGTCATTGCGGCGGGCGCCGGCACCGTCATCGAGCGTGGGGCGCCGTGTCAGGTCAGCTTCGAGGCGCCCGCGGGCGCTTAAGCCCGCCCACCTCCCCGAACTGTGCGCGGCGCACGACTGGGACCTAAGCCTTTCCGCCACACTTTGTGGAATTCGGTCCCGGAAAAACTGTGAACCAGTCGGCATTTGCTCTTGGCGCGCTCGGCGGCGTGGCATGCGCCAGTCTCGCGCTCGCGCTCGTCTGGTGGCTGCGGCCGCAGGCGCGGCGCTGGCGGGCGCGCGATGCCACGCAGCAGGACGCTTTTGAACAGTGGCCGACCAGCGCCCTGGTGGTGGACGTAGTCAGCCACCAGGTCGTGTCGGCGAACCCCGCCATGATGCGCAGTGTCGGCTACACCTTCACCGAGCTGTGCACGCTGCACCTCTCGGACGTGCTCACCTGCGATGGCGTGGATGCGAAAGGACTGCTCGAGCAACTGCAGTCCGCGACTTTGCGCACCCCCGTGGAAATGCACCAGCACTGCAAGGACGGCTCAGTCAGGAATGTCGAGGGCACCTGCCATCGCATGACGCTCGGCGCGCGCGAAGTGGTGGCGCTCGGCGTGCATGACGTCACAGTGCGGCGGCGGACCGAGAGCAAGCTGCTGGAGAAGCAGCAGCAGCTCGATCATCTCGCGCACCACGATCATCTCACCGGACTGCCGAACCGCCTGTACCTGGCCGCGACGCTCCCCGGATTGATCGAGGAAGCAAAAAACAGCGGCAACCTGCTGGCGGTGCTGTTCCTCGATCTCGATCGCTTCAAGCACGTCAACGATTCGCGCGGCCACGATACCGGCGACAAGCTCTTGAAGACCGTGGCGCAGCGGGTGCGCTCCACCGTGCGGGCGCAGGATCTCGTGGTGCGCATGGGTGGCGATGAATTCGTAGTCATCCTGCGCGGCATCACCGACACTCAGACTGTCACTGACACCTCCAGCCGGATCACCCAGGCACTGGCGGCGCCGATGGTCGTGGACGGACGCACGCTGGTCACGACGGTGAGCATAGGAGTCAGCCTCTATCCGCGCGACGGCGCGGACATGAGTGAGCTCTTGCGGCATTCGGACACCGCGATGTACCAGGCCAAGGACAAGGGCCGCAACAACTTCCAGATGTTCAGCCCGGCGATGGACAAGCGCCTGAAAGAGCGCATCGCCATCGAGTCGAGCCTGCGCACCGCGCTGCAGAGCCGCCAGCTCGAAGTGCACTACCAGCCGATCGTCGAGATTGAAAACCAGCAGGTCACGGCGCTCGAGGCGCTGTTGCGCTGGAAGCACCCGAGCCACGGCTACGTGCGACCGGAGCGGTTTGTGAGCATCGCCGAGGAAGCCGGCCTCATCGTGCCCATCGGCGAATTCGTGCTGCAGCGAACACTCGAAGACATGGCACGCTGGCGGCAGGCCGGTGGGAACCTGGTGCCGGTCGCCATCAATGTGTCAGCCGTGCAGCTGCAGCGCTCCAATCTCCCGGAGTCGATCGCGCGGCTCACCAAGGCGCATGGACTTGAACCTTCGATGCTGCAGGTTGAGCTCACGGAGAGCGCCGTATTCGAACGCCGCGAGGCGCGGGCCCGCGAGGCGAGCCAGGATGCGGTGGGGCGGTTGCGAGAGCTGGGCGTGCACATCGCCATTGACGATTTCGGCACCGGCTACTCGAGCCTGTCGTACCTAAAGCGCTGGCGCGTGGACACCCTCAAGATCGACCGCAGCTTCGTGCGCGATCTCGTCACCGACATGAGTGATCTGGCAATCGTGAGCGCGATTATCGCCATGGCGCGCCACCTGCACATCAAAGTCGTCGCGGAGGGCATTGAAGGCTGGCCGCAGCTGGAGAAAGTTCGCCAGCTCGGGTGCACCTACGCGCAAGGCTATCTCTTCGCCCGCCCGGCGCCGGCCGAGGACTGCCTTACCTTCCTCTCCGGCAAGCCGCTGAATCTCACCGAGCGCCTGCCGATCCTCGATCTTGAATCCACCGGCAGCGGCGAGCGGGTGCGGGCGCTGCGCGCCTGAGGTTCCGCGAGCCCGCGTTCGCCCTTTGCGGACGTGCGAGAATGGGGGATGCCGCTGACTTTCCCCGACGGCCACGGAACACCCGCCCAAAACTGCGCGCAGCAGTGCGCGGACGCGGTACTCATGATCCGACCTGCGGGCTTCGGCTTCAACGCCGAAACGGCCGCCACCAACACTTTCCAACACCCGGACGCCGCCAGCCCCGCCGCGACTGCGCAGCTGGCACGCGCGGAGTTTGAGCAGCTCGCGCACGCGCTCGCGAGCGAGGGCGTGCGGGTAATCGCGCTCGATGACACGGCGGCGCCGCGCAAACCCGATGCTGTGTTTCCGAACAACTGGGTGAGTTTTCACGCCTGCGGGACGGTGGTGCTGTACCCCATGCTGAGCACGAGCCGGCGCGCTGAGCGCCGCCAGGATGTCATCGAGAAGGTGGTACGGGCGAGCGGCTTCAAGGTGTCTCATCTCCTCGATCTCACGCACTACGAGGCAGAAGGGAAATTCCTGGAAGGCACGGGGAGTCTCGTGCTCGATCACATCAATCGCGTCGCCTACGCCTGCGCGTCGGCGCGTACCCATCCGGATGTGGTGGCGGAGTGGGCGCGCGAGCTCGACTACGAAGCGGTGATTTTCCAGGCCGCGGACGCCGGCGGCGTGCCGTTCTATCACACCAATGTCCTCATGTGCGTCGGCGCGCGCGCGGTCGTGATCGGCGCTGAGGCGATCGCTGCGTCCGACCGGGAGCGGGTGCTCGCGCGGCTCACCGCGAGCGGCCGGGAAATCATCGACGTCGGGCAGGCCGGGATCGGTCAGTTCGCGGGCAACATGCTCGAGCTCGCCAGCTGGGACGAGGCGCTCGGGGATTGCCGCGTTCTCGTGATGTCGCAGCGCGCGCGCGGTGCGCTCAAGCCCGAGGCCTTCGCGCAGCTTTCCGGATGCACGGACACGGTGCTCACCGTCCCGGTTCCCACCATCGAGGCAGTTGGCGGCGGCAGCGTGCGTTGCATGATCGCGGAAGTTTTCACGTCCACGTGATCGAGATCCTCCTCAAGGCTTTGGTTTCGTACCTCCTCGGCTCGGTCATCGGGGGCCTTGTCATCGGCCGGCTGAAGGGCGGTGTCGACATCCGCAAGGCCGGCAGCGGCAACGCCGGTGGCACGAATGCCCTGCGTACCCAGGGGGCGGGGTTTGCGTTCTGGGTGATGCTCATTGATATCGGCAAGGGGTGGCTTGCGACCGGCGTGATCGCGCGCGCAGCGTTGCCCGGCTCGGCATCAGCGGCGCACGCCTGGTGTCTCGCCGTGTGCGGTATCGCGGTGCTGCTCGGACACGTGTATCCCCTCTGGCACGGATTTCGGGGCGGCAAGGGCGTGGCGACTCTTCTGGGCACGGCGGCCGGTATTGCACCCTGGCTGCTCCTGCCCATGCTCTTGACGTGGCTGCTCGCGGCGGTGCTGTCCGGTTACGTGGGGCTCGCGTCCATGCTGGCAGCCTGCGCTTTGGGTACGGCCATCGCGGTCAGTACGCTCGCGCCGCGCGTCCCGCTGGTCACGTTTGGGATCCTGAGCGCGGTCCTCATCGGCTTTACCCACCGTGCCAACATTGCCCGTATGCGTGCTGGGTGTGAGCCGCGCGCGATGCGGCTGTGGCTCCTCGGTGCCGGTGCCGGTGGCGGAGGCGATCTGACGTGAAGACACCGGCGGTGCCCCTCATCGCCCGTGTGTTCACCGCGCTTTCCAGTGGTGAGTTCACCTCCGGCGAGGCGCTCGCAGAGCGACTCGGCGTGACTCGCAGCGCCGTGTGGAAGGCCACCGGCGCACTGAAGGACCTGGGGGCAACCTTGCACGCGGTGCGCAATCGCGGTTACCGCCTGGTGGCGGGTGGCGAGCCGCTCGAAGCCGCGCGCATCCGCTCGCGCCTGCCGCCGCAGCTGTTGCCACACGTGCGGCAACTGGATGTGGCCTGGTCGGTCGACTCCACCAACAGCGTGCTGGTGTCCCGGCCCAACCCGGCTGCGGGCTTCGCGGAAGTTCTGCTCGCCGAATACCAGACTCAGGGGCGCGGGCGGCGCGGGCGTTCCTGGGTGGCGCCTCCCGGCGGGGCGATCTGCCTGTCGCTGTCGTGGACGTTCCAACAGGCGCCAGAGGACTTAAGTGCCCTGGGGCTCGCGATCGGCGTGTGCGTCCTGCGTGCGCTCAACGAGTTTGATCTTCCCGGGGTTGCGCTCAAGTGGCCGAACGACATCCTCTTCGACGGCCGTAAGCTCGGTGGCATTCTCATTGACCTGCGCGCTGAAGGCGCGGGTCCCGCCTGCGTCGTAATCGGCATCGGCCTCAATGTCGCGCTGGGCTCGGGCATGCTGCGAAAAATTGCCGCGACCGGCCTGCCGGCCACGGATCTCATCACCGCCGGAATGGAGCGTCCCTGCCGCAGTGCGCTCGCAGCCGCCGTGATCGCCGCCCTCCTGCGCGGGCTGCCGCAGTTCGAACGCAATGGTTTAGGCTCGTTTGTGGACGAATGGCATGCGGCCGACGTACTGCGCGGGCGGCCTGTTGAGCTGCACGCCGGCGAGGGCATTGTGCGCGGCACGGCCCGCGGCATCGATCCGCACGGCGCGCTGCTCATCGAAACAGGGCAGGGCGTGCGCCGATTCATCTCAGGAGACGTGACTGTGAGGCCTGCCTGATGGCGATGCTGCTCATCGATGTTGGTAACACGCGCATCAAGTGGGCGCGCTTTGACAAGGGTCGTCTGGGCACGCGCCGTGCGGCGCTCCATGCCGACTGGGGGGTGGACGACTATGAGCGCCGCGTGATCGGTGCCGCACGAGGCGTCACGCGCGTTCTCGTGGCGAGCGTTGCCGGCAAGAAAGTCGATCGGTCGCTAGCCGCTGCGACACGCCGCGCTGGGATCAAGTGCGAGTTCATGTCCGTCCCCCGGCGAGCCGGCGGCGTCACCGTCGGCTATCTCGAACCCTGGCGCTTAGGGGTAGACCGCTTCGTCGCGGCCGTGGGCGCGCATCACCTGTTCAAGGGCGTGCCGGTCTGGGCGGTGGGCGTTGGCACCGCCATGACGCTGGATCTCATTGCCGCCGATGGCAAGCACAAAGGCGGTGTGATCATCCCGGCGCCTGCTCTCATGGTCGACACGCTGCTGACCCGCACGTCTGGCATCCGCCGCCGCGCGCAGGGCGGCGCGTCGGGTGCGAAGGGGTTCCTGGCCCGCTCCACCCGCGTCGGGATCCGCCAGGGGGCGCGCTTCGCGGCTGCAGCATTGATCGACCGTGCCGTCGCGGAGGCCGAAACCCTCATGGGCAAACGGCCCTTCGTGGTGGTGACTGGCGGGGAGTCTGCCGCGGTTCGGCCGCTCCTGAAGAGCCCGGCTGCCGGCGTGCCGGATCTGCTCTTGAAGGGACTCGCGGTGTTGGCGCAGCAGCTGCCGCCCCAGCCCGCTCCATCCCGCGCGCGCCGTCGTTGAACTAGAATCCTCACCGTGCGCCACGCCCTCTTCGCACTCCTGTTCGCGAATCTCGCCTACTTTGGGTGGGCGCATTGGGTCGGTGCGCCGCGAGCGGTCCCTGAGAACGCCGCATTTGCGAAGTTGCCCAAGCTCAAAATGCGCAATGAAATAGTGGAGCCGACGCCAGGGCAGGCCGGAGGATCAGCACACAAAGTGGCATTGAACATGTCCGCAGGAGCCGGCAGCTGCGTGTCCGTAGGCCCCTTCGGCGACATCAGCAGCAGCGCACGGGCCGCGGCGGTACTGAAGGACAAAGGCTTCGATCCGCAGCAGCGCGCCGTCGCCGGCGAGACCACGCAAGGGTTCTGGGTGTACGTCGGGGGCCTTACGGCCGACGCCCAGGTCGAACGCGTGCGCCAGGACCTTATCTTCCACGGCATCACGGATGCCCACGCGATTGCGGACGCCGGCGCCGCCGACCGTCGGATTTCGGTCGGACTCTTCAGCGAGCGCGAGCGCGCCGACAAGCGCGCCAAACAGGTGCAACACCTGGGGCTGAAGGCCGAGGTCGCCGAACGCAAGCTCCCGGTATCGATGTATTGGGTGGACGTGACCCCGCCGAGTGAGAACACGAGCGTGCCGATTGACGATCTGCTCGCGGAAGGAGTCGGGTCCAAAGTCGGAGTGCAAGCCTGTCCGCCGCCGGGTGCTCCGGTTGCGCAGCCGGCTGCGCCAGCAATGACCTCGTCTACCGCCGTGACGGCATCCGCGACCCTATCCAAACCCGCGGCCGCCGCCACGGCACCGAAACTGCCCTGAGCAAACTCGGGCAGGTACAATCTGCGCCCGCGCCATCCCGCGAGGGACCAAAGCACCGTGCCGGCTTAGCTCAGTGGTAGAGCAGCGGTTTTGTAAACCGCTGGTCGCAGGTTCGAGTCCTGCAGCCGGCAAATCTCATAGCATTCAGAGACTTAACAGCGACACGGCGAGAGTGCCAGGTGCCTCGAGTCGATCAGTTGAATCGGTTAGCCCGACCGGCATCATCGCCTTATTGCTCAGACTTCAGCGACTTAGGCTTGGGAGTGTCAGCGTCGCGCGGTGCCCTGATCAACGGGGCAAAATACCGATGCTCGGGTGCCAGCGTTGCTTGGGTGTTCGGACGAGGGAGGCGCGCTAGAGTAGCGATCGCGTGCGCTACTGGTGGGTCAACCAGAATCAGACATACCGCCAGGAGATCGGAGGTGGATACCTTTGGTCGCCCAAGCGCAAGACGAATGATCAGCGCAATCCCTTCTATGAGTCCATGCGCGAAGTGGCGCCCGGAGACATCATTTTCTCTTTCGTGGATACGCGCATTGCCGCCTTGGGAATCGCGCGTTCCTATTGTTATGAGAGCCCCAAACCGACGGAGTTCGGCAGCGCTGGCTCGTACTGGGGGGCAATCGGGTGGAAGGTGGACGCCAGTTTTCAAGAGATCAGCAACCGGATTCGGCCGAAGGACTACATCGGAGAGTTGCGCCGTACACTGCCCGAGAAATACTCACCTCTGCGTCCCAGCGGCGATGGCTTACAGAGTGTCTACCTCACCGCGGTGAGCCCAGCATTCGCCGCGATCATCTTTCGGCTGATAGGTCGCGAGGCGAGCCAGGTGGCGGATGTTGGAAACGCTGTAAGTCGCGCGCAGCAGCTCAGTCCCGCACCGGAGCCTACACTCGAGGAGTGGGAGCGCCGTGTGGAGTCTAGGATTCTCGACGATCGAAGCCTGAGAGATACGGAGCGCGAGGCGCTAGTGCAGGCGCGACGTGGGCAAGGCGTGTTCCGCGCCAATGTTCAAACCATCGAACACGCATGCCGAGTGACCAAGGTCGAGCGGCGTGAACACCTGATTGCCAGCCACGTAAAGCCGTGGCGCGATAGCGCGAATGACGAACGGCTCAATGGCGAGAACGGACTGCTTTTGACGCCCACGATCGATCATCTCTTCGACAAGGGCTTTATCTCGTTTGAGAACCGCGGGAATCTCATTGTCTCGCCCGTTGCCGATCCCACGTCTCTTGAACGTATGGGTATTCCGACTGAGGGCGTGCTAAACGTTGGAGCCTTCTCCGAGGAGCAGCGACGGTTCCTCGAGTACCACCGCGACAACGTGTTTAGAATGTCGGAGCTCGGAGGGATCCAGCGGCGAAGTCCGATTCTGCGTTGATGAGTATTCTCAGCGGTCGCGTTCAAACGACTGGCCAACGCTCGCGTCCTCAACGCAATCCAAGGTCGTTTCGCCTCGAGTGTTCGCCGAGCTCCCGAACACCAGGAGAAGTGCCTCCGGTTGCCCTTGGTGTTTGCGTAAGGGAGCAATGAATCAGTGAATGGGGCGCAGACAACCTGGCGGGAGGCTATGGGGGAGCCTACGCCGGGACTGGTGCTGTGGGTGCAGCACGAGCGACTGGTGGATGTATTCCGGACGCCGCGACGTCCTCTGCATTGTCGGTACCGCTCAAGAGGCATAACATGCCAACACTCCGGCCCGAACAAAAGTGGCACGCCGACCCGCGTCAGCTGCGCAAAGAAGGGAGTAACCCGTGAGAGTTTCCGCTTGGTTGAGGGGGCCGTTGACCGCGACCTTGATCCTGAGTGTCGCCGCTTGCGGCGGGGGTGGGAGTAGCGGTGGCGGCGGAAGCGGCGCAACAGGGCCCTCGGTAACCGGTAACGGACTGGCACCAAGCTCCGGACCGGGTGATGCAAGCCTTTCCTTTCCGGCGGCCCAGGGCGACAAGTGGTCGTTCGACTATGCGACCAACGACCCCAACGCGGTCAGCACGTCCGGAATCGTCGGGGTTGCCGTGAACGGTACCCGGAGCGTTCAAGGCGTGACGGGGACCGTGTTCACCCGCTCGGATCCGACGAACAGCCACGGCGGCTATGACCAGTATTTCTACGTGAACGGCGGCGGCGTCACCTTGCTGGGCAACAGCGACCCCACCGACACTATCACGCCACTTATCGCGCCTTATGTCGAGCTACTGTTCCCGGTGCAGTTGGGCCCTGTGTCCACCGTCATGGGCGCCAATCTTCCTTTTGGTAAGGATTCCGGGGGGAATGCGATTACGCTCAATCTGACGCAAACGATTACCAACGCGGCCATCGAGTCGGTCGACGTCCCGGCCGGCCCGTTTCCCAACGCCATGCGCCAGACCACCTCCGTGTCCGCGACGGCGTTCGATAACGGCCACTCCACTCCCACCGTGTCCGGCACCCAAACGATATGGCAGGTCGCCGGTGCCGGTGAGGTCAGGGAGCAGTCGTCCGTCACCGGCACAGGTGCCCCGGTCACGTCGACCGCCGAGCTGCGCGGCTACGTCGTCAACGGCGTGCAGCACGGTCTCGGTGCTGCCGCGGATCTCATTCCCAGTCTCGTCGCCGGCTGTGGACCGAACCAGACTGCTCGTCCGGCCATCGCGACCGACCACACCAACTTCCTGGTAGTAGCGCACAAGTGCAACACCAGCGGCGGAGCACCCCAGGTCCAATGGGTTGGGACAGTGGTGGGGCCGGATGGCTCAGTCAAGGCGTCAGTGAACCTCTCTCCCGCGGTGACTCCGGCCGCAGGGGTAATGATCGGATTGCATGCGGTGGTCGCTTTCGACGGCACGAACTATCTGGTGGTGCACGAAGACGACAACAACCCGACGCCGGGTATTGCCGGTCTCGATGCACAACTCGTAGCGCCTTCCGGCGGGCTCGTCGGCAGCCCGACCGTGGTGGGACAGGCCGCTTACAACATAAACCGCCTGAGCGAGGCCGAGGCGCTGGCCTTTGACGGCAGCCGCTATCTTTTGGTCTATGTCGACAACACCGCGGTGATCCGTCCGCCGCAGCTCTCAGGCCTCTACATCTCGCCGGCGACCGGGCAGCCGGCGGGTGTCCCGTTTCCGATCTCGAACACCAACGACTACGACCACGCGGAGCCGGCACTGGCATTCGATGGCACGAACTACCTGCTGGTTTGGGTCGAGAGCGGCTCGAGCCCGCCGGGCCTGAGCGCGGTACGGGTCTCGAAGCTTGGCACAGTGCTCGATGCGCAGCCGCTGCTGATCATGAACAACACCGGTGGGGCCAGCGGTTACGACCTGGAACCAACAGTGTCCTTCGACGGCACCAATTATCTCGTCGCCTACAAAGACATCCGGGGAGGCGGTGGCCCGAAGATTGCGGCTGCCCGGGTATCCACCGCGGGCGCTCTGCTGGACGGATCGGCGACTGTTCCAGGCATCGCGGTGACCACCAACGCAGCTGTGACCATCGGCCGCTTGCGCAGTGCCTTCTACGAGGGCGCACATTGGCTGGTGTGGGATGCCGGCTCCTCGACCGTGCTGAATGCGTCGCGGGTCTCGACCGCGGGGACGGTGCCTGCGGCGTGGCCGAACGGCTTTGTGCTGACGGCGCCCGAGCAAAGCACCGAAAGCTGGCCCGCCATCGCCGCGAGTGCCGGTGGCGCGCTGGTGGGCTGGGTGGACGGGGTGGCGTCTGCCGCAGGTCCCATCACGCTGCGGGCGATGCCGATTTTCCCAGTCCCTTGAGAATGAATCCGATGCTGACCTCCGGAGCTATCCGTGGACGGTCGTTCCTGTTTGGCGTCGTCACCCAGGCAACGAGCTGAACTGAAGGAGCGCGTGAAGGGCGAGCTCAAGACGAGGAGAAGGAGGTGAGGAAAAAAGCTGGACCAGTTGGGGTGAGTTGGTGGAAGGTTTTGACGCCCTGGCTGATCAGCGTCTGAAGCCCTCGGCCAACGGTTCTCGCGTCGGAGGTTGTGGGAATTTTGCGGGAATCAGCCCCGCTTTTCGCTGCTCAGTCGTGACAAATGCAACAGGTGCCCCGCGAGCAGTGATAGTTAGATCAGTCACTTACGAATCTGCAAAAAATCTCCCGAAAATTTGTAAACCGTTGGTCGGGAGTTCAAATCTCTCAGCCGGCACCAAAATTACAAGGTCCTTACCGGGCACATCGGTAACGGATTATTCCGGAGACATGGGTATGTGCCCGGAATGATCTGTAACCTGTGACCCCGAAAGCTCACAAATCACATCAGCATCTTAGCGCGCTACTCAGCCCGTTTTCCGCCGCAGGCAGACGCTTGTGGGAATTTTGTGGGAATACGCGTCGTCGCACACCTTCTCCGCAGCCGCAATGAGGCTCAGAAGCTCAGGTCCCGAGTAGTGCGTCGTAATCCGTCCGCTCTTGTGACCCAGCAGGTCCTGACGGTCCTCGAACGACACGCCGGCCGCCCGCAGCCTTCGACCGAACGTGTGCTTCAGGTCGTGCACTCGCACCTTTCGAAGGCCCTCCAGCGCCGGCGTGCCGGTCTGCTCTTCCCACTTGTCGGCCGCCCGCACTCGCGCGCTCTGCCACGCCGAGTTGTTCATGCGAATCACCGGCACGGGGGTCGGCAATTCCTTCCGCTCACCTGGCTTGGCTTTCCGTCGCTTCGGTACGAAGGTGAACACATACTCGGGATGCTTGCCCTTTGAGCATTCACCACTGACCGGGCAATCCGATTCAAGACGACCAGTCGGTCCGGTGGTCCGGTATGCGGATGTTGGAAACGACGCGCCGCCTGAACGCGCGATGCTTCGCCTT
>JANWKL010000171.1 GCA_025451375.1 Steroidobacteraceae bacterium | reverse complement strand
GCGGTGCGCGTGCCGCCAGAGTTCACGCGAAAATCACATACCAGCGGCCGGTGATCCGAGAGGCGTACATCCGGCACGCGGAAGTCCGTGACGTCAATGCCTTCGCTCACCAGGATGAAGTCCAGTTCGATCCGCGGCACACGCGCCGGGAAGGAGAACAGGCCCGCGGTATTGGCGCTGCGCAGGCCCGCCGCGCGCATGAAGAGGTAGATCTCGTGTGTACCCCAGAAGGTATTGAAGTCGCCGGCAACGATGACCGGCTTGCTCGACTGCACGATCAGGTCATGGAGCGAGCGCAGCTGGTACTGGCGCTGGCGGAACTTCAGCGACAGGTGCACGAGGAACACACACACCTCCGACAGCTCAAGCTCGATAATGAGGCGCTTGATCCCGGTATCGAAGTAGTGAAATCGTTCGCCGTGGACCGTCGGTGCCGACAGGAAGGCATTGCCCTGCTTGCGTACGATGGGCATGAACTGGTTGATTGAGCCAGCCCCGTACTTGGACTGGTAGGTGGAATAGTGCCCCAGTTCCCCGGCGATATGCTCTGCCTGATTCACAAGTCCGGTGCGGATCGAGCCACTGTCCACCTCGATGAGACCGACCACGTCCGGCTTCTCGGCGCGGATGAACTCGGTGATCCCGCCCAGGACCTTGCGATTGGTGCGCAGATAACCGGCGCCCGGCAGCGGCAGGTGAAACGCAGGTCCCGTGCCGGTGGCATAGCGGATGTTGTAGACGAGGAGACGCACCGTAGAATTTCAAGAACCTCGCAGCGAACTTTCGGTCGGCGATCATTCTATACGGGCAGGGCCGGCCATGCTGCCCGCCGGAAGTCTTCCAGAGTTCCCCCGTCCGCGCGCTTGTGCGAGACTTCGTAGCCGCAGTGTCGCAAGCCAATCCCATACGCCTGTTCGTCACGCACTCCTGGGAAGGGAGCGACGACTACCTGCGGGTGTTCGAGTACCTCGAGAGCGCGCGCAATTTCTTCTACCGCAACTACAGCACACCTGACAAACGCCCCACGGGCGATAAGGAAGCAGTGCGCGAGGATCTGCGCCGGCAGATTGCACCGGTCGAGGCGATCATCGCGCTCTCGAGCCTGTTTGATACGCATGCGGATCTTTTGACATTCCAGCTGCTGTTCGCGAAGGCGGGCAACAAGCCGGTGGTGCTTCTGAAGCCCTTCGGGGCGGCCAGGGAAGTCCCGAAGGCGATCCTGGATCTTGCCGACGAAGTAGTGGAGTGGGATGAGCGGGCGCTGGTGGACGCGGTGCGCCGTCAGGCGCGTCACGAAGAAACGACGCGCTGGGACACGATCGAATTCAAGCTCGAGTGAGCGCCTTCAGCGCTCACGCCTCATCGCGGCTACTACGCTTCCGCGGCGTACAAGGAAATAATCTGCGGCACCCGCTTCGGGTTCTTGCGCTTGCCCTTGAGCACCGCGTTGAGCACCAGCGTGTCACTCAGCACAGAGTTGCCATTCGGGACGTCGCTGTGCCCGTTAACCGCGTTCACGACAGCCGGCGGTTCGTGGGCTACGACAGCCGCCATCTCGGGACGCACCTGCAGGTGCTGCGACGCGAGCGCCAGCGCGCCAAACAGACGCACGACCCGGCGGGCCACGGCGTCCGCTTCATCGTTCGACATCTTGCGCACTGTCGCTCGCACCGCATCTTCGCCGCGAAGCGGCTGCGCGTGTGTGAGTGTGTCGTGACAGGTCTGGAACTCGACGCGCAGTGCTTCGGGTAAGTCATCCACGCTCAGCTGCGCAAGATGGTTGCGGAAGGCATCGCCGAGACGGTCCTTGATCGCGCCTGAGCGCGCGAGCGTCAGCACTGCGCCTTCAAGCTGCTCCCATGTGGTGCTCATCACTACCTCGATGGCACGCGTCCGCGTTGGTTCGTCGTGTCTTGCCAAAGACGCGGGCGGGCGTCGTTGATTCTTGTTATAGATCTTTAGAATCCAAGCACAGTCAAACGGCTACGCGCGAAATATAGCTCAGACTCTAGGGAAAGAATATCCCTGGGGGCGGGCAGGCTACGAGCAAGCCCGCGCGCAGGAAATCTCCCGTGCCGGGTGAGAATAGTCTCTTAACCTATTGAGTTACTAGGCTAATCGATTGCTAGCGTGACCAGCAGGCCGCGGTCGCGTCCGCGCCGCTCGAATCGACCGCCATCTGCTTGCCGGTCGAGTCCACGAAGAACCCCACGCACTGCGTGTCCTTTACCTGGCTCTGGCCCGCGGCCGGCAGCGCGACTGCCAGATAACTCGGTGCGGCCGGGACCACCCAGGTTCCCGGGGGAGCGGTTGCGCCACAGGCGGCTGCCGCCGGAGTGCATACCCTGAGCGTGTAATAACCGCTGCCAACAACCACACCGAGCGCGGTGTAGCCCAGATCGCCCGGGGTCTGCGAATAGCCGGCGCCGCTGGTCGAGAAGAAACGCTCCTCTCTGCCTGCCAGGTCCAGCACGGCGGTCTTGGCCTCGGTGCGGCGCGACTGGCGGATCTGGGCCATGAAGGACGGCACCGCGAGGGAGAACAGGATAGTGGCGATGGCGACCACCACCATCAGCTCGATGAGCGAGAAGCCTCGGGAGGAGGTGGGGGCGGTTGTCGGTTCCATGTTCAGTCTCGGTGGCGTGAGTCGCATCACTAGCGGCGCTCGATCCAGCTGATCCGGCGCCCGGTGCTGTTGGTGGGTATGTTGGTCGGCAGCGGCTGGCAGTTGGTGCCAGTGCAGCCGGGCGTGGTGGTCTCAAAGACCAGGAAGTTCGTGCCCGCGGCGTTCCTGACATCGAAAGAGCTGCCCGCGGCGTTCGTCTGGGTGCCGATCGCTGCCGTGTCGGTGTACTTCGGGTTGGTGTTGTAGGCCGGGTTGCTGGCGGCGCCCGGAGGCAGAAACACCTGGAAGAACGCCCCGCCCGTGAGTGCGTTGAGTACGTACGTGAAGCCCGTATCGACCGAGCTCGTGCACGAAGTCGGATCGACGGGAGCAGGGATGAGCGTGTTTACCGTCAGCGCCTGCTGCACAAGGCCTGGACTATAGATGACCTGCTCGGCACTGCCCGGAAAGTTCAGGTACCAGCCGAATTTGGCGTTGGCGCCGGTGCAGGAGGTCGGATTGGCCCAGCAGATCGTGGCATTGGCAAGAATCTCGCGGTCCTGAGTCGCCGCGTTAACGGTCACGGTCTGCGCCTGCAGGTTCGCCTGCACCATCGTATCGTTGGTGCTCGTCAGCCCGGTGTTGGCCGCGGTGAGCGCCGCGTATTGCACGCTGCCGTTGGCGTTCCAGGCGGTCAGGTTCCAGTCCCACACGCCATACAACGACTGGGTGCCGCTCGAGAAGGTCGGGGGGCTGGAGTTCGTCAACGGCATCTTCTGTCCGGTGCCGAACAGAATCATGACCTGCTGCGCCATGCCGGCGCTCGGGGACGCAGCCCCCGCCACGATCGCGGTCGTGATCGGCTGGCCCGCGGGCGTCTTGAACAGCGGGCCCGGGGTCACTGCCCAATTCGTCTCGCTGCTGCTCGTCAGGTCAAAACGCCACAGATTCCCCTGCAGATCACCCGCGTACACGTAGTCGGTGATGTGATCACCGTCCAGATCCGCCGCGCTCGCGTAGGCGATGCCATTGGGGCTGGCGGCACTGCCGGTAGCCGTGCTCAGGTAGTACGTGGTCGTGGCGGCAGTGCTCGGGTCGATGGTCATGACGTAGATGCCGGCATCCCCGGAAGTGCTGCCGAAGCCATTGCCGAAGATCGCCGCCCACTTGCCATCGTGCAGGCGACGCAGCTGCGGGCTGCCATAGGTGTTGCCCATGTTTTTGCCGCAGGCGGCGACGTTGCTGCAGGTAATGGTGGCGGGCGTCCATTCGCCCATGACCAGATTCGCGGCGTTGCTCTCGGCAAAGTTGGCCGCCGTCGGCGTCGTCACATCGAGGGCATAGATCGCCGAGCCGCCGGGCCCGAGGCCACCGACGAGCCAGGTGTGCCACTGGTTCTTGTAGAACACGTCCCCCGTTCCGGGCGTCGCGTCGACCGAGAAGTTGTGACCGTACTGGGTGTTCGCGAAGTCGACGTTCGCAGTGGTGGAATGGATCGACTGCACCACCGCGCCGGGCATATACGCCAGCACTTCGGTGCCATCGTTGCCGGTGGCGACGTAGGTGTGGGTGGCATCAAACGAGCCGCTGCGGAAACCGTGTACCAGGCCGTCATTGCCGCCGACGTACACGACATTGGTGCGAGTCTGCGCGGCGCTCACGTAGGTCGGGTAATTCTGTGCGCCGGCGGAGTTTTCCGGCAGCAAGGCGGTGGTGGCGGCGGGGTTGATGCGGTCGCTCCACAGCGCGGGGAACGTCGCGTTCGGCGGGCCGACCCAGGTGGGGCTCGAGTCGATGACGTCGGCGAGCACACTGGTGCGCGAGCGGAAGAGTCCCACGCCGGAGCTGTTGACCTCGTTGGTGCGGTCGCCGCGCAGGTACTGCACGCGCTTGGCGGTGAACGGCGTCGCGTCGCCGGCATCGATCACGGCCTGCTGGCCGCCCGCCGGAGCCGTGGTCAGATTCGCCCATTCGAACGGAATACCGCTGCTGCCGTTCCAGGACAGGATGACGCGACTGGCCGGGGCTTCGGCCACGATGGGCCCGGCGGCGAGGGTGCTCGTGCAGGTCTTGCCAGCGGCCACGCCGGTCAGCACGCAGGAGGCGTCCCAGTTCGGAGTCGCCGCCAGGACGACGTCGCCAAACGCATCGGTGCCCAGTCCGGTCGCGGTGACCCGACCGGTAAAGCCGCTCGGGTTGTAGTACGCGAAGTAGGCCTGCGTGCCGGTCTCGATCTTCGCCGACTGTTTCTCGCTCGCGCCCGCGGAGCTCGCCGCGGTTGTGGCCGGATCCGCCTTGAAGCACAGGATTTCGTGAATATTGGTGCTGCCGCCGGTGGAACCGGCAAAGCCGAACAGCAGGTTGGCCGGCAGCGCGCCATTGGCGGCCGTGATGCTCTGCTTGGTGATCACCGGCTGATACGCGCCGCCGGTGCTGTAGGAGAGACTCAACAGGCCATTCTGCGAGATGCGCAGCTGATAAAAGATGGTCGTCGCGTCGCCGCGCTTCATGGCGCTCTCATTGGCAATCTTGCTGGTCGCGGGCAGTTCCGCATAGGCGCCCGGGATCGGCGCGTAGTCGTACAGGGGTACTGCCGCGTGTGTGGCGTCGACCTTGTGGTCGTTG
>JANWKL010000170.1 GCA_025451375.1 Steroidobacteraceae bacterium | reverse complement strand
GCGCGCGCGGTCTTTTGCTGCGGCACCGGGTGCGCGCCGACGACCATGTCTGCCATGATCTGCGCCGCCTGCTCGAGCAGCACGTCGCCGACTTCGTCCTTGGGCTTGTCTTTGCTGCCCTTGCTGTCCTTGTGGGACTTTTCCAGGTCCTCGATGCTTGCGAGCGGCGGTTGGTTCTTGGCCGCGCGACGGGCGTTCTCGCGCGCCAGGCGCTCCTTGTCGATGTGGGTCCGTTCCTCGCGCCGCGTGTTCAGATTCAATGACAGGCTGTGCTGGCCGCGCTCCGAGTCGATCGCCGCGATATCGGACACCAGCCAGCGATAATCCGGGTCGTGATGCGCGCGGGCGTCCTCTTCGGTGGCCAAGGCTGTGACCGCAGGCGCGGCGGCGCTGCCAGCGCTGGTCTTGAAAGGTACGCCGGGGATCCGGTCCCAGGGCAGCCGTGACTCGAGTGCGTCCTCGCCGATCTCCTTGGTGTCGAGCACTGAGGCGAGCGACACGTCCGGCTCGACACCTTTTTCCTGCGTGCTCTCACCGGTGATGCGGTAGAACTTGCCGATGGTGACCGTCAGTTGCCCATTCACGGGCTCCTTGGACCAGCGATCGAGCGGCATGAGATTCTGCACGGTTCCCTTGCCGAAGGTGGTCTGGCCGAGGATCAGACCGCGGTGATAGTCCTGGATCGCGCCGGCGAAGATCTCCGATGCCGACGCACTCAGGCGGTCGACCAGCACCGCCAGCGGCCCGTCGTAGGCCGGGGAAGTTTCCGGATCATCCAGCACTTCGGTTCTGCCGGTCGTGTCCCGCAGCTGCACCACCGGCCCATGCTCGATGAAGAGCCCGGTGAGTGCGGTCGCTTCGGGCAGGTAGCCGCCGCCGTTGTTGCGCAGATCGAGCACCAGGCCGTCGACGTTTTCGGCGCGCAGCTCGCGCACCAGCTTCAGCACATCGCGCGTGGTGCTGCGATAGTTCGGGTCCCCGGCGCTTTGCGCCGCGACGTCCTCGTAGAAGCCCGGCACCGTGATGATGCCGACCTTCAGCGTCCTGCCGTTGCGCACCACGGTTTTCACTTCTTTGTGCGCGGCCTGGGCTTCGAGCGTCACTTTGTTGCGCACGAACTCCAGGACCTTTTCCGGAGTTCCCGGGGCTGCTCCCGCGGGCAGCACCTGCAGGCGCACGGAGGTGCCGGCCTTGCCGCGGATCAGCTGCACGACATCATCGAGGCGCCAGCCGATCACGTCCGAGAAGGCACCGTCGTGCCCCTGGCCAACCCCGGTGATCCGGTCGTTGATGTTGAGGCTGCCGGCGACGGCGGCAGGGCCCCCCTCCAGCACGTTCATGATGGTCACATAGTCATCGACGAGCTGCAGCGAGGCGCCGATGCCGTCGTAGTTCAAGCTCATCTGGATGCGGTATTCCTCGGAGGAGCGCGGTGAGAAGTAACTCGAGTGCGGATCGAAGGCCCGCGCGTAGGCATTCATCAGATTCTCGAACACGTCCTCGGGGCTCACCTGGTCAACGCGCTTCAGCACCCGTTCGTAGCGCTTGCGCAGGATGTCGGACGCCTCCGGCCAGCTCTTGCCGGTGAGGAGCAGGGACAGCGCGTCGTTCTTGACCCGCTTGCGCCACAGGTCGTTCATGGCGGCCTCGTCCGCAGGCCACTGGGCGTGGGTGCGATCAAATTCGAACGATTCGTTTACCGTCCAGTCAGGCTCGGTCTGCAGGAGTGCGATGGCGTGCTGCATGCGCTCGCGGTTGCGTTGCTGAAAACGGGCGAAGATCAGGTAGGCCGGATCGATGTCCCCGGTGCGGATCATGTTGCCGAACTGCAGTCGGTAGACGTTGAAGCCAGCCACGTCACTCGCCAGGAAGTAGCTTTTCTGGCCGTCGAGGAACTCGAGGTAGCGCTCGTAGACCACCTGCGACATCTTTTCATCGAGTGAGGCGCGGCTGTAGTGAGCCTCCTCGAGAATGCGTCCCACCTTGCGGGCCGTGGCGCGCTGCGCATCGGTGGGTGCGACTGCCCCGGGGGGCAGGATCGAGGTGCCGGCAGGGGCCTGCACGGAACCTGCCAGCGCCAGTGCCAGGGCGGCCAGGACGCAGGCTGTGATCCAGCCGGAGGAACGACGCAGGGGTAGGGTCATTTTTGAGGCTCGCCGCTTAGGTACACTCTATAGAGTAAGGCTAGAGCCTGCGGTTCGCCTTAAGCAAGTAAGGTTGTCACATCATGCGGCCCCTGGCGGCACTTCTGGCCATTCTCGCGGGTTCCGCCATCGCCCTGGCTGCCGGGCTCGTCATGACGTGGATCGTGATCCTGTTCCTGCCGGCCAACGAGCAGCGGTTCGCGCCCGAACAGCCCGCTCTGGTGCGCGCCATGCTGATTTTCACGGCCTTTGCCGCCGTCACGGCGGCCAGTTTCTACGGCGAACAGCGCGAGCGCAGCTGGCGCCTGCCGGCGCATGCCGCCAGCATCCTGATGTTCGCGGTGGCGGTCTGGTTGTACTGGCCGAAATAAGACCAAACGCCATTGACCGGCCGGAACCGGCCCGTTGCGTAGCGGGCAAAAGCCCATGCGCCCCGCAGGCCCCGTCAGCCAATCAAACTAGGAACGGCGTGCTGTCGGCAACGAGCGCCACCCCGTCAGGAACACCCGGATCAGAAGCACCAGGACCGCAGGACCCAGCGCGACGCACCAGAACACCGCCGAACCGTGCACCAGACCCGTGTAATAGTCTGCAACCAGGGAGAGGGCGCCGGCGTGCTGACTGGTGCCGTGGGTGTAAGGCCCGAGTACCCGACCGCCGGCGATAAAGATCAGGAACGGCATCACGATGAGTCCGAACAGTGTCATCAGCCCGAATACCATGAGTTCACGCTCGATCCGCGAGCGCGCAGCCAGCGACTCCCGCAGCCGCGCGAGCCGCGAAAGTGGGCCGCCGTCCTGCGACAGTGGTGAAGTAGTCATGCGGGCATAATAGCGGTCCCATGGAGAAAATCAGAGCCGCTGTTATCGGTGTCGGGTACCTCGGGCGTTTCCATGCGCAGAAGTACGCGCAGGCGAGCGGCTGCGAGCTGGTTGCCGTGGTTGATTCGCGCGCCCAGGCACGCGAGCAGGTGGCAGGCGAGGTCAAGGCACGGGCGCTGAGCGATTACCGCGAACTGCTGGGCCAGGTTGATGCCGTGAGCATCGTGACCCCGACGCCGACTCACTTTGCCGTCGCCCGCGATTTTCTCGAGGCCGGTGCGCACGTGCTGGTCGAAAAGCCTGTTACCGAGACGCCCGCCGAGGCGCGCGAGCTGATTGCACTTGCGGCCCGCGTCGGGCGCGTTCTGCAGGTCGGGCACCTCGAACGTTTCAACGCCGCTATTCTCGCCGCCGAGCCGTATCTGAAGGCGCCGCGTTTCGTGGAATGTCACCGGCTTGCGCCCTATCGGGAGCGCGGCACGGATGTGAACGTGGTGCTCGATCTGATGATCCATGACATTGATATCGTGCAGACCATCGTCGGCGCGCCGATCGCCTCTATCGACGCGGTGGGCACGCCGGTGTTCTCAGAAGAAATCGATATTGCCAACGCCCGCATCCGCTTCGCCAACGGCTGCGTTGCCAATGCCACCGCCTCGCGCGTCAGTCTCAAGACCGAGCGCAAGCTGCGCATTTTTTCGGACGACGCCTACCTGTCGCTCGACCTGCAGCAGAAGATCGTGACGCTCATTCGCAAGCGCACCGCCGCCGACGCCGACGGCCCGCTGCCGGTAACCATCGAGGAGCAGAGCCTGGAGCAGGGTGATGCGCTCAAGGCCGAGATCGAGTCGTTCCTGGGATGCATTCGCAGCGGGCGCCCGCCGGTCGTGACCGGCGAAGCCGGGCTCATGGCGCTCGAGACCGCGACCCGCATCACCGAACAGGTGCAGCAGTCGCTCGCCGCACGTACGCATACCTAACGCGAAAGGCTTAAGCCGATGTCTCAGGACCCCGCCCACTTCAACCGCCCGGCGCGTCCGGTCACGGTCGCCGCGATCCAGATGGCGTGCGACTGGAACGCCGACGGCAACATCGCGCGCGCGGAGGGCCTGGTGCGCAAGGCCGCGGCGCAAGGCGCGCAGATCATTCTGCTGCCCGAGCTTTTTGAAACGCCGTACTTCTGCATCGAACAGGACGCGCGTCATCTCGGGCTCGCGCGCCCGGTGACGGAAAATCGCGCCGTGCTGCATTTCACGCCGATTGCCCGCGAGCTCGGGGTGGTGTTGCCAATCAGCTTCTTCGAACACGCGGGACCTGCGTACTTCAACACCATCGCCATCCTCGACGCCGACGGCAGGAACCTCGGCGTGTATCGTAAGTCGCACATCCCCAACGGTCCCGGCTACCAGGAAAAGAACTATTTCTCCCCGGGCGACACCGGGTTTCGGGTGTGGGACACCCGCTTCGGCCGCATCGGCGTCGGCATCTGCTGGGACCAGTGGTTTCCCGAGACCGCGCGCGTCATGGCGCTCATGGGGGCCGAGCTGTTGTTGTTTCCGACCGCCATCGGCACTGAGCCGCCGCCGGCGGTGCCGGTGAATTCGCGCGATCACTGGCAACGCACCCAGCAGGGTCACGCCGCGGCGAATCTCACGCCGCTGATTGCTGCCAACCGCTATGGTCTGGAACGTTCGCTGCAGGATCCCAAGGGACTGTACATCCGCTTCTACGGCTCATCGTTCATCGCCGATGCGATGGGAGCGAAAGTCGCCGAGGCGCCCGCGGAGGGCGATGCGGTGCTGACACACAGATTCGATCTCAGCGCGATTGCGCAACTGCGTGACAACTGGTTTGTGTTCCGCGACCGGCGGCCGGATTTGTATGGGGCGTTGGGCTCGCTGGACGGGAAGCGCGGTTAGAGCGATCGCGTGCCGCAGCGCTTCGCGCGCTTTCCAAGGCAGGGTCACCTGTCCCTTGGTTGTTATTTTTGTTGCTATGGGAGGTCCAGGTTCCCGGTGCTTTCGCACCGGGAACCGCACAGTTGGTGGAGGCGGGGGGACAGCAATTCCGTGGCTTTCGCCGCGGGCTGGACTATGCCTTCATCCGCACTCCCAAAAAGAGCGTGGATGCGGAGCGTGTTATCCGGCCCGCCAGTGCAGGCGCGGATCCTAGTGCCCGCCCGTGGCCAAAAAGCCGTCGGCGGGTCTATGAGTCTCTACAGGGCAGGCCTGAAGTTGGCCCTCTTCCTACCCCTCGGCGTTGCCATGCCGCCTTCCCGTGAAGGCGCCGTCAGGTTTCACCGATGTGAGCTCCGTTTTCAATCCAGGCCTCGCGGCCTGGCGCGACCCATTGATCGAACCCCCGTCCGCAAGTCCTAGACTTCAGGATCTACGTACGTAGCTGGCTCTTTTTTTCTCACGTTACGCTACCCGAGCAGCAGGGAAGACGCACCGCCAGCGGACAGTAACTCTTAACGCAACCGGCCTGTCGCACGCCGGAGCGCGATCCTGTGAACGCGTCCCCTGATTCGGTCGCACAGGCACGAGCCGGTCAGAGGTCAACTGCGGTTAGGCAGCTAGAGCGTAGTTGTCGTCGTTGGCAACTAAGTTTTGCAGCATTATTAACGAGGGCACTGCGCCTCGGTACGCCCCTGAAGGTTCGCAACCCACGTCGAAACCGGTCGCCCCCTCAAGTGCATCCGCAGCATACCCGAAGGGCTTGCGGTGCGTTTGTGGCACAATCGTTCCCCGCATCGGGCCGGGTGTTGCTAATACGCAACACAATGCGTTTGAAAGTATCCTCCGGTAAGGTGCGCACGTTACGTTAACTCCTATGGAGAAAGGCTTTTTGCAATGCGGAAGCAAATCTGGTTGTTAGTTTTGGCCACCACTGCTTTCAGTGGCGCGGTGTATGCAGATGATGCTGGATGCGCTTGCGCACCGGCAGTTCCGGCGGCGGACGTTCCCGATTGGGCGGTGCGCGCCCTGGCTGGCTACGCCAAGACCAGCGGCACCTCGGATACCACCTCGGCCAATGTTCTGTTCCGTGCCGCCCACACCTACGAGGACTGGAAGTTCCTGTTCGGGGCGCAGGCTTTGTACGGTTCCACGCAGAGCGTCACCAGCGCCCAGGACGTTGGCGCTGAGTTCCAGGCCAACTACAACATTTCGCCGAGACTCTTCTGGTTCGGTGGCGTGAGCTACGACGACAACAAGTTCAGCGGCTTCGTGTACCAGGAGATGATCGATACCGGTATCGGCTATCAGATCCTCAACGACGCGGACACCAAGCTCAGCGCGCAGGTCGGTATCGGTGAGCAGCGGCTGCAGACGGAGACACTGATCGCCGACCCGAACGTGGCAGGCCATTTCTTCCGCATCGAGGGTCGGTCCTCGTCCAACGTGGCGGCCACCGGCGCGATCAATTTCACGCACACGTTCAACCCGTCGACCAGTGTGTTCGCGAATCTGGGAGTGGTCTCCAGTTCGGCCGACACCGTGACGACGTTTGGGGTTGGGCTGCAGGTGAAAATGAGCACCCGGTTCTCACTCGCCGCTGCCTACCAGGTGGTCAACAACAGCAAGGTGCCCGCGGGCGTCAGCAAGTCCAACGGTCTGACGACGCTGAACCTCGTGTACGAGCTGAAGAACCCGAAGCTCGCACCGCAGTAAGTTCTTTGTTCTGAAGTCAAAGCCAGCGCGGCCCAGGTCGCGCTGGCTTTTTTTCCCCTGTCTTCAGCCGCGCCGCAGCAGCCGCGCCTTGTTGCGCTGCCAGTCGCGATCCTTCTCGACCGCGCGCTTGTCATGCTGCTTCTTGCCCTTGGCGAGTCCCACCTGCAGCTTCGCGCGCCCGTTCTTCCAGTACAGCTCCAGCGGCACGATGGTGTAGCCGCGGCGCTCCACCGCACCGATCAGTCCCTGCAGCTCGCTGTAGTGCAGCAGGAGCTTGCGCGTTCGCACCGGGTCCGCCGCGACGTGGGTGGAGGTGGTGCGAAGCGGTGTCAGGTGTGCGCCGATGAGAAATGCCTCCCCGCCGCGCAAGTAGACGTAGGCCTCCGCCAGCTGGGCGCGCCCGGCGCGCATGGCTTTGACCTCCCAGCCCTCGAGCGCCAGTCCCGCCTCGTAGCGCTCCTCGATGAAATAGTCGAAGCGCGCCCGGCGGTTTTCGGCGATCAGACGGGATGAATCGTTGGTTTTGGTCATAGCGGGGGCGTAATGGGACAATGCGCCATGCGAGAGGTCAAGCGCTCAGCGCTCGTCGGTCAGCCACCAGCCAAGCTGTTTGCGCTGATCAACGATATTGAGAGTTATCCGCAGTTCCTGCCCTGGTGCACTCATACCCGGGTGCAGTCGCGTACACCGCGGGAAATCGTCGCCACACTCGGCGTGCGCCAGGGCGCGCTGCATGGGGAATTCACGACCCGCAATACGCTCGAAGCCGACCGCTCGATCAAGATGGACCTCGTCAGCGGCCCGTTCCGGTCGCTGCAGGGCCAATGGCTTCTCACGCCGGTGGAGGCCGGATGCCGCGTCGAGCTCGCCATGCGCTTTGCGTTCAAGAGTGTGCTCACCGGGATGATGTTCGAACCGTTGTTTGCCGAGACCTTAGGCTCGCTCGTGGACGCGTTCGTGGCCCGCGCCCGCAAGTAGAACCGATCCGTGGCCGCCGATCGCAAGCGCTGTACCGTGGCCTACGCCACGCGCGTGCAGCAACAGCTGTGGAGCCTGGAGTTGCCGCTCACCGCCACCATTGCGCAGGCGGTCGAATCCGCGCGCGCTGCCTGCGGCACCGCGCCCGGTTGCGCGCAAATTCCCTGGGACAGCGCCCCGGTGGGCATATTCGGTGAACCGCGGGCGCGCACCGAGCCGTTCGCGGACGGTGACCGTATCGAGCTTTACCGACCGCTCGGCCGCGATCCTCGCCAGCGGCGGCGCGAGCGGGTGCAGAGCGAGCGCCGCGCCGCTAGACGCGGCTAGTTCATTGGCCGAAATCGCAGCAAGCCGATTTCGGCGGACAGTAGCTCCGTTTCCGCCGGCCAAAGGCGCGGCTCGATGCACACCTGCACGATCACCTCAGCAGCCGAACACTTCATAGTAAGGCCAGGCGCATGGACTTTGGCCGGCTGCGGTCAGATGCGCGGGAACTGCGACGGCGTAGGGCCCTGATCCTCAGGCAGCGGCGCGCTGTTGGGGACGTTGTCACGCTCGAAGCGCGCCACCTTGTCGTCCTTGAAGTACACCACCAGGTGCCGCCGCTCGCGTATTCGCGGCCGCTTGCTGTCGAAATAAAACAGGTAATCCCAGCGATCCTTATCGAACAGGTCCGGAACCATGGGGGTGCCGAGCAGGTAGCGCACCTGGCTGCGGGTCATGCCGGCTTGCAGCTGGTCGACGGTCTTGCCTTCAAGGTAGTTGCCTTGCTGGATATCCATCCGATACACGCAACCGCTGAGGGTCGCGGCAAGCAGGAGGGTGCAGAGCGTCAAGGCGCGGGGTAGGCGCATGTGTGTCCGATAGGGGATAATGCTGGCGCGAAATCATACCTGATCGCCGACCGCCTGCGTCCTTTCGCGTGATCTGTGGTCAGCCGGAGAAACTGCGTGGAAGGCAAGGATTTGCGTAAGGCGGGTCTGAAGGTGACCCTGCCGCGCCTGAAAATTCTCGAGATACTAGAGGGCAGCTCCACCCGGCACCTGTCGGCCGAGGACATCTACCGCTCGCTCCTGGACTCCAACGAAGACATCGGGCTTGCCACCGTGTACCGCGTGCTCACGCAGTTCGAGGCGGCCGGCCTCGTCACCCGCCATCACTTCGAGGATGGCATGGCGGTGTTCGAGCTGAATCAGGGTACGCACCACGACCACATCGTGTGTGTGGACTGCGGCCGCGTCGAAGAGTTCATGGACTCGGGGATCGAGGAGCGGCAAACGGCCGTGGCCGAACGCCTCGGCTTCGGCATCCGCGACCATTCACTCATTCTTTACGGGCATTGCCAGCGCCCGAACTGCGCGTTCCGCAACCGCAAGGCAAGCTAGCAACCATCGACCTAGCGCCCTTTGGTCAGCGGCGGCCGGCGCTGCTTTACGGTATCCCCGGAAGCACTCGCGGTGCGGGCTGGCATGACGTCGGCCCCGCTCGTGCTGGTTACCGCCGGCGTCTGCGGGGCCTGGGCGACGCTGCTGAGCATGTCACGCGCGTGCTCACGCGCCCGCGCGGTGACCTCAATGCCCCCGAGCATGCGGGCGAGTTCCTCGACACGATCGGCAGCGGTGAGTTCAGTCAGTGTCGTACGGGTGGTGCGCCCGTCGGTGAGTTTCGTCACGCGCAGGTGGTGATGCGCCTGGGAGGCAACCTGCGGCAGATGCATCACGCACAGCACCTGGCCGACTTCGCCCAGGGTGCGCAGCTCACGCCCGACGATTTCCGCTACCGCGCCGCCGATGCCGGCGTCCACTTCGTCGAACACCATGCAGCGCATCTCGCGGGCGGCGCACGACACCTGCACAGCGAGCGACAGGCGTGAGAGTTCCCCGCCCGAAGCGACCTTGGACAGCGCGCGCGGCGGCTGGCCGGGATTGGCGCTGACGCGAAATTCGATCTGGTCGATGCCGTGTTGAGCAGGGTCGGCGTTGCCGTTCTGCGCGACGTCGGCCTCAAAACGCCCGCCGGACATGCCGAGAGTCTGCATGCGGGCGCTGATGTCCTTGGCGAGCGCGCGCGCGGCGAGGGTGCGCTTGTGCGACAGCGCCTGCGCCTGGGTGCGATAGCTCTCGAGCGCCGTGGTGAGTTCCTCGCGCAGCACGGCCAGATCTACATCGGCGCGTTCGAGCGCAGCAAGCTCGCCTTGCAGTTCCTGGCCGCGAGCCGCGAGCTGCGCCGGCGGCACGCGGTGTTTGCGCGCCAGCTCTTCAATCGCGGCCAGACGCCGTTCCACCGTATCCTGGCGCGCCGCATCGACGTCGAGCGTCTCGCCATAGCGCTCAAGCTCGCGCGCCCCTTCGCGGATGTGGATCGAGGCTTGTTCCAGGAGCGGCAGTACCGCGCCGAGCTTCGCGTCGAGGCTCGCCAGACCCTTCAGCGCCTGCAAAGCGCGGCTCACACCGGCGTGGGCGCTCGCCGTCTCATCCTCGTACAGCTGCGTCAGAGCGGCCTGTGTTCCCTGCGCGAGTCGGCCGCTATGGCTGCGGCGCGCGCGCTCCTCGGTGATGCTTTCGAGCTCGCCATCGGCGAGCCCGAGGGCGTGCAGTTCCTGGACCTGGTAGCGCAGCAGTTCCAGCTTCGCATCCCGGTCGCGCGCCTGGGTTTCAAGTTCCAGCGTGCGGTTAAGGAGTCCGAGCCATACCCGGTGGGCGATGCCCACCTGGCCGGTGAGGGTAGTGAGGGAGCCGTAGCCGTCGAGGAGTTCCCGCTGCGCGGCGCTGCGGGTGAGGGACTGGAACTCATGCTGGCCATGGATATCGATGAGGATATCGCCGGCTTCGCGCAACAGCTGCACCGGTACCGACTGGCCGTTGAGGTAGGCGCGTGAGCGGCCGTCGCCGGCGACGACGCGACGCACCGTGAGTTCACCCTCGGCACCGATGGACTGCCCCTCGAGCCACTGTTTGAGCGCCGCAGGCGCCTGCGCCAGATCAAAGGTCGCGCAGACCTCAGCTCGCTCGGCGCCGTGGCGCACCACCTCGGCGCCGGCACGGCCGCCGGCCAGAAGCTGCAGCGCATCGACCAGGATCGATTTGCCCGCGCCGGTCTCGCCGGTGAGCACCGTAAGACCGCCGCGCAGTTCCAGTTCTACCGCATCGATGATGGCGAAGTCGCGTATCTGCAGGTGGGTCAGCATGGTTGTCAGCGCTCGAAACTGCCGCGGCCCCAGTGCAGCTTGGAGCGCAGCAGTTTGTAGTAGTCCTGGCCGGGCGGGTGCAGGAGCGTCACGCGCTCTGCGGCAGTGCTGATCTGCAGCCGGTCACCCGGGGAGAGTGCGCCGAGCAACATGCCGTCGCAGGTGACATGGGCGTGGGTGTCGGGCCGCTCGAGCAGCCTCACTTCGACCGTCGAGCGCGCCGACACCACGATCGGCCGGTCGGACAGGGTGTGGGCACAGATCGGCGCGATCACCAGCGCATCCAGGTGCGGTTCGAGTATCGGACCGCCGCAGGAGAGGGCGTAGGCGGTGGAGCCGGTGGCGCTCGCGATGATGATGCCGTCGCCGTCGTGGGTGTTGACGTACGTGCTGTTGACCCTGGTTTCGAATTCGAGGGTGCGGCCGGTGTCGTGCTTTTGCATGACGACATCGTTCAGGGCCAGGGCGCGCGCCACCGGGCCCGCCGCGAATCGCAGCTCGGCAGCGAGCAGCGGACGCTCATCCGCGTCAAGCTTGCCTGCCAGGGCCGCGTCCACGGCGCCCAGCATGTCCTGCGGCATGACGTCGGTCAGAAACCCCAGGCGCCCCCGGTTTACCCCCAGGAGCGGCACCCTATGGCCGCACAGCAGGCGTGCCGCATAGAGCAGTGTGCCGTCACCGCCGATGGCGATCACCAGGTCCGCCCGCGCGCCAATCTCACGCTCGGGGACGCGGGTGACCAGCCGGCCGGCGTCGCCCAGCGGCGCATCCTCGGCCGCCAGCGCCTGCACGCCACGGCTCGCCAGATGCGGCAGCAGCGCGCCGACGCTTTCCGCGATGCGCGCATCCGAGAATCGCCCCACAATCGCGCAAGTGCGTACCGCCACGAGCTGTCCTTTTACCTAACGCCAGACCCAACGTAAGAACGAAGCGCGGTCTTTTTAGCACGCTGGGCGCGCCGGCAGCCAATGCATGGCCGCCTTACCGTGCGGGCCGTCGCATAGCGCGCCCTTGACGCTTGGGGCTCGCCCACACTAGCTTGCCTTATGGGGCATGACGCCGGGGACGAGGCCTTGAGCGAGCGGGCGCAGCGGCTGCTGCGGATACTCGTCGAGAGCTATATCCGCGACGGCCAGCCGGTCGGCTCACGGGCATTGTCGCGCGAATCCGGGCTGCAGTTGAGCTCGGCGACCATTCGCAACGTCATGGCGGATCTTGAGGAACTGGGGTTTGTAGCCTCCCCGCATACCTCCGCCGGCCGCGTGCCGACCGACAAGGGTTACCGCTTCTTCGTCGACACGCTGCTGCAGCTGCGGACCCCGGACGAGCCGGCGAGTGCGGAAATGCGCCGCCAGTTCGAGGCGAGCCGCGACAGCTCGACCGATCTGATCGCGAGCGTGTCGCAGCTCCTGTCCTCTGTCACCCAGCTCGCCGGCGTGGTCACCGTGCCGCGCACCCGCCAGGCCTCGATTACCCAGATCGAGTTCGTCGCGCTGTCGGAGAAGCGCGTGCTGGTGGTGCTGGTATTCAACGATCGCGAAGTGCAGAACCGCATCATCCAGCTCGAGCGGCATTTTTCGGCCGATGAACTCAAGCGTGCCGCCAACTACCTGAACGAGCAGTTCCGTGGACGCGGCTTGCGCGAGGTACGCCAGGAAATCCTGCGGCAGCTCGCCGAGGCGCACGCGCACCTGAACCAGATCATGCTGGATGCGATCTCCATGGCGCAGCAGGTTTTTGACGGCGGCGACGCGGAAAATCATCTCGAGTACGTCATCAAGGGCGAGACCAATCTCATGGGCGCCGCCGAGCTCACCAACGTGGAGAAGCTGCGGCGCCTGTTTGAAGCCTTTAACGAAAAGCGCGACTTCCTGCACCTGCTCGACCACAGCCTCAAGGCCGAAGGGGTGCAGATTTTTATCGGCCACGAATCCGGCTATCGCATACTTGATGACTGCAGCGTGGTCACGGCGCCCTATGCGGACAGGGACGGCGTGGTGGGCGTGCTCGGGGTCATCGGGCCCACCCGCATGGCCTATGAGCGGGTTATTCCAATCGTGGACATGACGGCTAAACTGCTCGGCGCCGCCTTGAATTCCCGGCGCTGACCCCAACGCTGCTGCGGATTGTTTCGGAGGTCTGTTTGATGAGTGAGGACACGGGGGTCGAGCCGACCGCGGTATTACCCGAGACGGCGGCCCAGCTGGTGGAGTTGGAGCGTCTGCAGCGCTCGCTCGCCGATGCCGAAGAGCGCGCCAAGAGTCATTGGGAGCAGTACCTGCGCGCCCTGGCGGAACTGGACAACGTGCGCAAGCGCGCCGCCCGCGACATCGAAGCGGGCAGCCGCTACGGACTGGAGAAGTTCGCAGCCGAGCTCCTGCCGGTGAAGGACTCCCTGGAGCTCGCGGTCCAGAACGCGGCCCGCGCCGATACCGCCCATCTCAAGGAGGGCCAGGAGGCGACCCTGCAGCTTCTGAACCGGGCGCTTGAGCGGCTCGGAATTACCCTCATCAACCCGCAGGGGCAAGCCTTTGACCCGGAGCGCCACGAGGCCATGATGACCCAGGAATCCCGGGAGGCTAAACCCGACTCAGTCCTGCAGGTGGTGCAGCCGGGATACGAGTTGAATGGCCGGCTGCTGCGCCCCGCGCGGGTTATTGTCGCCCGCCCCCCGGGCGGGGCTTGAAAGCCCGCCGTCTCACCCTTAAGTAGTAGTGCTGGAATATCCGGAGTGGACCCATGGCTAAGGTAATTGGTATCGATCTCGGCACGACCAACTCGTGCGTCGCCATTATGGAAGGCGGCAAGCCACGCGTGATCGAGAACAGCGAGGGCGATCGCACCACCCCTTCTGTGGTTGCCTTCACCAGGGACTCGGAAGTCGTGGTGGGCCAGCCGGCCAAGCGCCAGGCGGTGACCAACCCGCAGAACACCCTGTTCGCCATCAAGCGCCTCATCGGCCGCAAATTCGATGATGAAGTGGTGCAGCGCGACATCAAGATGGTCCCATACCAGATCGTGCGCGCCGACAACGGCGACGCCTGGGTCGACGTGCAGGGCAAGAAAATGGCGCCGCAGGAAATCTCCGCGCGCGTGCTCATGAAAATGAAGAAGACCGCCGAGGACTATCTCGGTGAGCCGGTAACCGAGGCGGTGATCACGGTGCCGGCCTATTTCAACGATTCGCAGCGCCAGGCCACCAAGGACGCCGGCCGCATCGCCGGCCTTGAGGTCAAGCGCATCATCAACGAGCCGACCGCGGCCGCGCTGGCCTACGGGCTCGACAAGCAGGGTGCTGATCGCAAGATTGCGGTCTATGACCTCGGTGGTGGCACCTTCGATGTGTCCATCATCGAAATCGCCGAAGTCGACGGTGAGCGCCAGTTCGAGGTGCTGTCCACCAACGGCGACACCTTCCTCGGCGGCGAGGACTTCGATCTGCGCATCATCAACTTCCTCGGCGAACAGTTCCAGAAGGAGTCCGGCGTCGACGTGCGCAAGGACCCGCTCGCCATGCAGCGCCTCAAGGAAGCCGCGGAAAAGGCCAAGATTGAACTGTCCTCGACCCAGCAGACCGACATCAATCTGCCGTACATCACCGCCGATGCCTCGGGACCCAAGCACCTCAACATCAAGCTGACGCGCGCCAAGCTCGAGTCGCTGGTGGAAGACCTGGTGCAGAAGACCACGGGCCCCTGCCGCACGGCGATCAAGGATGCGGGCGTGAGCACGAGCGAGATCGCCGAAGTCATCCTCGTCGGCGGCCAGACGCGCATGCCCCTGGTGCAGAAGTACGTCAAGGACCTGTTCGGCAAGGAGCCGCGCAAGGATGTGAATCCGGATGAGGCGGTCGCCGTGGGCGCCGGGATCCAGGGCGGCGTGCTCGCCGGCGAAGTAAAGGACGTGCTGCTGCTGGATGTCACGCCGCTGTCGCTCGGTATCGAGACGCTCGGCGGCATCATGACCAAGCTCATCGAGAAGAACACCACCATTCCCACCAAGGCTGCGAACACCTTCTCGACTGCGGACGACAACCAGACGGCGGTGACCATCCACGTGCTGCAGGGTGAGCGCGATCGCGCGGCGGACAACAAGTCCTTGGGCAAGTTTGATCTGGCGGAGATCGCACCGGCACCGCGCGGAATGCCGCAGGTCGAGGTGTCCTTCGACATCGACGCCAACGGCATCCTGAACGTGTCGGCGAAGGACAAAGCGACCGGCAAGGAACAGAAGATCGTCATCAAGGCCTCGAGCGGGCTTACCGAGGATGAGATCAAGCGCATGGTGCGTGACGCTGAGGCGCACGCCGAGGAAGACAAACGCTTCCGCGAACTCGTCGACACGCGCAACAGGGCCGACGCGCTGGTCCACTCGGTAGAGAAGTCGCTGCAGGGGCTGGGTGACAAGGTCGACGGCGCCGAGCGCGCCAAGGTCGAAAGCGCCCTGTCGGATCTGCGTACTGCGCTCAAGGGTGAGGACAAGGCCGCGATCGACAAGAAGGCCGAGGTGCTGGCGCAGGCCGCGGCGGGTATCGCGCAGCGCGCGCAGCCGGCGGACGCGGGTGCGGCTGGCGGTGGCGCCACAGCGGGTGCTGACGAGGGCGGCGGTGCTGCTGGCGGTGCCGGGGCGCAGGGGGGCGGCCGCGAAGACGTCGTCGACGCCGAGTTCGAAGAGGTAAAGGACAAGGGACGTAAGGCCTCGTAAGTTCGAGGCCGCAGATGACGAAGCGCGATTACTACAAGGTACTCGACGTACCGAAGACGGCGACTGAGCAGGAGGTCAAGAAGGCTTTTCGCCGTCTCGCGATGAAATATCACCCCGACCGCAACCCGCATGACCGGGACGCGGAGGCGCGCTTCAAGGAAGCCAAGGAGGCTTCCGAAGTGCTCACGGATTCTCACAAGCGCGCGCTCTACGATCAGCACGGCCATGCCGGCGTTGAGGCCGCGGCGCGTTCGGGGGGCGGGCGCGGCTTTGGCGGCGGGGATGCATTCAGCGACATCTTCGGCGATGTGTTCGGCGATATCTTCGGCGGCAGCCGTCGCGGCGGCCGCTCGCAGGTGTTTCGCGGTGCCGACCTGCGCTACGAACTGCAGCTCGACCTTGATGAGGCCGTGTTCGGCCACCAGGTGGAGATTGAGGTGGCGAAGCTCGCCGAGTGCGAGACCTGCCATGGCAGCGGTGCCGCCAAGGGCAGCACGGCAACCACCTGCGATACGTGCGGCGGCGTTGGCCAGGTGCGCGTCTCCCAGGGTTTCTTCCAGTTGCAGCAGACCTGCCCGCACTGCCGCGGCACGGGCTCCATCATCCGCAATCCCTGCGATACCTGCCTTGGCCAGGGTCGCGTGCGCCGCACGCGCAAGCTCGCGGTGAAGATCCCGGCGGGTGTGGACACGGGCGACCGCGTACGGCTCTCGGGCGAGGGCGAGGCCGGTCGCAACGGCGGGCCGCCCGGAGATCTGTACGTTGAAGTGCACGTGCGCGAACACGCGATCTTCGAGCGCGAGGCCGAGCATTTAAGCTGTGAGGTGCCGGTGAGCTTTGCCACCGCAGCCTTGGGTGGCGCGATCGACGTGCCGACGCTCGAAGGGGATGTATCGCTGAAAATTCCCGCCGAAACGCAGTCGGGGCGAGTGTTCAGGCTGCGTGACAAGGGCGTAAAGCCCGTGCGTGGTGGCGCGCGTGGTGATCTTTTCTGCAAGGTGGTCGTGGAGACGCCCGTGCACCTGTCGGTCGAGCAGCGCGAGCTCGTGCGGCAGCTGGATGAATCGCTGAAATTGCATGCCGGGCGGCACGCACCGCGCGAGAAGGGCTTTCTCGAGGGCGTGCGGCGCTTTTTCTCGCGTACCGGCGACGGGACGGCCAAGCAACCACGATGAATCCGTGTGAGCCCACACCGCCGCTGCGCGCCGTTCTCATTGGCGCGAGCGGCCGGATGGGCCGGGCGATCCTGTCTACCGCCGCGCAATTTCCGGCGCTCTGTTTTGTCGGCGCGATCGCATCCCCGCACAGTGCGGCACTCGGGAGCGACTCCGGTGTCGTGGCGGGCGGGGCGCCGAACTACCTGGCCGTGACGGGCAGCCTCGAAGCTCTTCTGCCGCGCGCCCAGGTCGTGATCGACTTCAGCGCGGCGTCCGCGACACAAGGAAATCTGCGCGCCTGCCGTCTGGCGCTTAAGCCGCTCCTGATCGGCACGACCGGGTTCCCATCCGGGCTTGAGTCCGAGTTCGCCGCCGCCGCCCGGGAGATTCCGCTGCTCATCGCGCCCAACACGAGCCCGGGTGTAACCCTGCTCACCGAACTCACGCGCATTGCCGCGCGTGCGCTGCCGGGCTTTACGGCCGGCATCACCGAGACGCATCACCGCGAGAAACGCGACGCACCTTCCGGCACCGCCCTGAGTCTCGCCGCGGCGATTGGGGTAGAGACTCCCATCGCTTCGGTCCGCGAAGGCGAGGTCATCGGCGAGCACACCGTGCGCTTTGCCGGTCCCGGCGAGGAACTCGTCCTCACCCACCGGGCGCTGGCGCGGGATATTTTCGCCCGCGGGGCCCTCACAGCCGCGCTCTGGCTTTCATCCCGGCCTGCAGGCCGCTACCAGATGCGTGATGTCATGGGTTTTAAAACAGTAACTTAGAGAGACTTTCACGAAACCTAGTGAGAAACCATCCCTCGTTTGTCACGGGAATATCCGTGGACACAACCGCCACCCAACCCGTAAAATTTCCACCTAATCCGTGTTCGGGTTAGTCCATGCAAGGCGGGAGGATGTTCGATAAGAACTCCTCCCGCTTTGTGTATGTGCGTCTAGGAGAAGTGATCACGTGAGCTTACCTGCGGTGCTCGCGCTGGCTGATGGAACGATCTTCCGCGGCCAGTCGGTCGGAGCCAAAGGCAACACCACAGGCGAAGTCGTTTTCAATACTGCCCTTACGGGCTATCAGGAAATTCTCTCCGACCCGTCCTACGCGCGACAGATCGTCACGCTCACCTGCCCGCACATCGGCAACACGGGCACGACACCTGAGGATCTTGAATCCGCGCAGCTGTATGGCGCCGGACTCGTCATTCGGGACCTGCCGCTCCTCTACAGCAGCTGGCGCGCCAACGAATCTCTGCCGGAGTTTCTCGAGCGCGGCCGGGTGGTGGCCATCGCCGGCATCGACACCCGCAGGTTGACGCGCCTGCTGCGCGAGAAGGGTGCGCAGGCGGGCTGCATCATGACCGGCGAGAAGGTCGATGAGACCGCCGCGGTAAAACTCGCTCGCAAGTTCCCGGGCCTGAAGGGCATGGACCTGGCGAAGGTCGTGAGCACCAAGCGCACCTTCCAGTGGAACGAGGGGGGCGTGTGGCCGGAGTCAGGACGCCTGCCAGTCCGCTCGCAGCAGCGCCTCCACGTCGTCGCCTACGACTTCGGCCTGAAGCGCAATATCCTGAGAGTGCTGGCGGATTCGGGCTGCCGGATGACCGTGGTGCCCGCGCAGACGACGGCCGCCGAGGTGCTGGCACTCGAGCCTGACGGCGTATTTCTGTCGAACGGGCCCGGGGATCCGGAGCCGTGCGACTACGCCATCGAAGCGACCCGGAAATTCCTCGAGGCGAGTCTGCCCGTGTTCGGCATCTGTCTCGGGTTCCAGATCCTGGGGCTCGCCGTCGGGGCGCGCACTGTCAAAATGAAGTTCGGCCACCACGGCGCTAACCACCCGGTGCAGGACCTGGAGTCCGGACGGGTATTCATCACCAGTCAGAACCATGGCTTCGCAGTGGACGAGAGTTCACTGCCTGCGCAGGTGCGGCCCACGCACCGTTCGCTCTTCGACGGCTCGCTGCAGGGCATCGCTCTCAAGGACAAACCGGCATTTGGTTTCCAGGGTCACCCGGAAGCGAGTCCCGGACCGCATGACCTGAAGCCGCTCTTCGAACGCTTCAACCACCTGATGCTGCGGCGTCTGCAGGCACAGCTGAAAATTGCCGGCGACAGCGCGCGTCGCCAGCAGGCCGGGGGCGGGCGCTAGTGCCCAAGCGCACCGACATCGAGAGCATCCTCATCATTGGCGCCGGTCCCATCATCATTGGCCAGGCGTGCGAGTTCGATTATTCCGGGGCCCAGGCCTGCAAGGCACTGCGGGAAGAGGGCTACCGCGTCATCCTGGTCAACTCCAACCCCGCGACCATCATGACGGACCCGGAGATGGCGGACGCCATCTACATCGAGCCGATCAATTCACGCACCATCGCCCGCATTATCGAGAAGGAGCGCCCGGACGCGCTCCTGCCGACCATGGGCGGACAGACCGCGCTCAACACCGCGCTCGACCTGGTGCGCGAAGGGGTGCTCGAGAAATACGACGTCGAACTCATCGCCGCTTCCCGCGCCGCGATCGACATGGCCGAGGATCGGGAACTGTTCCGCAATGCGATGCGCGAGATCGGCCTGGAAACCCCGCAGTCGCAGATCGCCCGCAGCCTCGAAGAGGGGCTGGCGATCGCCGGCGAAATCGGCTACCCGGTGGTGATTCGCCCCTCGTTCACCATGGGCGGCAGCGGCGGCGGCATCGCCTACAACCGCGAGGAACTCGAGGCCATCGTGGCGCGCGGGCTCGACGCCTCCCCGACCGGCGAGGTGCTCCTCGAGGAGTCGGTGATCGGCTGGAAAGAGTTCGAGATGGAAGTGGTTCGCGACCACAAGGACAACTGCATCATCATCTGCTCGATCGAGAATGTCGATCCGATGGGCATTCACACCGGTGATTCCATTACAGTCGCGCCGGCACTCACTCTCACCGACAAGGAATATCAGCGCATGCGCGACGCCTCGATCGCCGTGCTGCGTAAGATCGGCGTCGACACCG
>JANWKL010000169.1 GCA_025451375.1 Steroidobacteraceae bacterium | reverse complement strand
CGGCGAACGATGTGAATCAGGTTGTTCGTGTGCGGGCCCTCGCTCACCACCAGGCGATTGACCTCCCACCGCGCCGCGTCCCCCTCGCCCGAGAATCCGAAGTCGAGGAACAGGACGCTGTCGTTGCTGAGTTTGATGAGATCAGACTTGACGTTGAGCGCGTAGCGGTCCGACTGGAACGCCACCTCGCGCTCGGGGTCGATGTCGATCCTGAGCGTGTCAAATGCCTTGGGCTGCACAGCCTTTTGCGCGAGGTACTCCTGCCAGCGACTCAGCTTGCCCTGCATCGTGAGATACGTGTAGTCGCAAAGAAGTTGCTGGGTCTTGTGTGCTATTTCGACGGTGCCGCTGCTCACCCTGGCGAGCGATGCTATGTAACCTTCGGGCGTCGGCAGGCTCACTACGCTCAGCATCTGATCGTCATACGGGATGGCCCACTCGCGAACCTGCCAGGTGCGTCCCCACCGGTCGGTGAAATGACTGGCGCTCCTCGGCTTGCCCAGGGAAGTCACCCTCACCGTATCGCTACCCACGACACGGCGCAGCGTGTAGGCCTTGAGCAGCAGATCGAGGTACAGCTTGTCGTCGCCGTAGAGTTTCCCGAGGGTCACCCCATCGGGAGCCCGCAACCGCACCAGGGCCGCGGTGTGCTCGACGAAGCCGTTGTCGTCGAGTTGCGTGGTCTCGGCCTGCTGTGCCGCCGCGACCCAGATCTTGTTCGAGTCCTCGTGCATCACCTGCGGAAACGCAGCACGCTCGACCGTGTGCAGCAGCCGCTCGGAGCCCGGACCGCGCGGAAACACATGCTCGGCGTTGTGCTCGATCAGTTTCGTCGTGGCGCCCCAGATCGTCCGTACCGAGATTTCCCAGGCGGTCGCATACACCTGCGCGAGTGGCTTCGGCAGATCAAAGCGTTCGTCGACCGTGACCGTCTCACTCGTGTCGATGATCAGCGCGCGCACCGGGAAGCGGCCGCCCAGGGTGCCCTCGTTGTCTTTCGCGTTCACGATGTCCGCGATCGGCAGCGCGACGTTGAGATTCTCAGCCGGCGATTTGCGCAGCACGATGCCGATCACCCTGCCGCGCTCATCCACCAGCGGGCCGCCGCTGTTTCCCGGTGACGCCGCGGCGGAGAAGCGCAGCCACTGCCATCGTCCGTTGACCTCCTCCGGGGTGTCGGAGGTGTAGGTCCCGTCGCGGATGATCACGCCTTCCCCAAGCGCGTTACCGACCGCATAGACCGTCGTGTTGAGCGCGGGCTTGGCGCCGACGGTAAGGACCTTCGCTCCCTTCGGCGGATCGCGCAGCGAGAACACCACGAAGTCGCGGGCCTCGGAGAATTTGAACACCTGGTCGATGTCGTAGACCTTGCCGCTGGTATCGCGCAACGCCGGCGGCCCGAACTGGCTGCCGATGCCGAGGTCGATCACGTGTGCGGCGGTGGCGTAGCGGTTCGGGCCGATGGCGAAGGCCGTACCGATCGAGCGGTACTTGTCGGTGCGCTGCTGATAGGGAATGAGCTCGAGCGGCGGCGCCCGGTCGTAGGTCACCTCACCGTCGGGGGGCTTTAACTGCACCACTTCGAAGGTTGCAGCACGGATCGACTGCTGAGCACTGCTGCTTAGTTCCGCCGCCCGGGCGGAACCCGCCAGCCCGGCTGCAGCGCCGACTACCAGCGTGGCCAGCGTTACGGAGAACGCGGTGTGTCGGGCTTCCATGCGTCGCGGCGCTAGCGCCGCAGGATTTTCATTACGTCTTCGAGCTCGACCCGCAGCTGCTTGACGATCTGCTGGCTCTGCGTCACATCCGTGCGCGCCTCTTCACCGCCGAGCTTGTTGCGCGCCCCGCCGATGGTGAACCCCTGGTCATACAGGAGACTTCTGATCTGGCGGATGACGATCACGTCCTGGCGCTGGTAGTAACGGCGGTTGCCGCGACGCTTGACCGGCTTTAATTGCGGGAACTCCTGTTCCCAATAGCGCAGCACGTGCGGCTTCACGCCACACAGCTCGCTCACCTCTCCGATGGTGAAATAGCGCTTGCCGGGAATCGCCGGCAGCTGCGCGTTATTCTTTGGCTCCAACATAGGCTTCGACCCGTGCCTTTAGTTTTTGCCCTGGGCGAAACGTCACGACACGTCGTGCGCTGATGGGGATCTCTTCGCCGGTCTTGGGATTTCGCCCCGGACGCTGGTTCTTGTCGCGCAGATCGAAGTTTCCGAAACCGGAGAGCTTCACCTGCTCGGCGGCCGAAAGCGCGGCACGAACCTCCTCGAAGAACAGATCCACCAGCTCGCGTGCTTCCCGCTTGTTCAGCCCGAGCTGATTGAACAACGCTTCCGCCATCTCCGCTTTAGTCAGGGCCATTTCTTTTATTCTCGAATTCTTGCGTTCAAGTTCTCGCGCAAATCCGTTACTACGGAGGCCATGAGGCGCTCCACGTCTTGCTCGGTAAGGGTGCGAGAAATGTCTTGAAAAATCAAGCCTAAAGCGACACTTTTTCGACCTTTTTCGAGCCCTGGGCCCCGATAGACATCGAAAATGCGGAGACTGCGCAGGAGACTTGATGTCACCAAGGTTACACGCTCGGTGAGGGTACTTAAAGTGACGGCCTCATCCACCACCACCGCCAGGTCACGCCGCACCTGCGGATAGCGTGAGATTTCGTGGTACGGAGCGCGTTGCACCGCCAGGGCTGAGAAATCGAGCTCGAACAGCACCGGCGGATATGTAAAGTCGAGGCGCTTCACGAGTGTCGGATGCAGCTCTCCGAGCCACCCTATGGGCATCCCGCGCCGCAGCACGCGCGCGGCTCGACCGGGATGCAGTGCCGGCAGTGCGCCCGCCTCAAAGACGAAGCACCCGGCCTCCCCCGTCGAGACGAACAGCGCCTCAAGGTCACTCTTCAGGTCATAGAAGTCCGCGGGCGCACGCATGGCCTTCCCAACGCCCCATTGCTCCGGCAGGCGGCCACCGCAGGCGACGCCTGCGAGCGTATCGATCTCGCGCGTGACCCGGTCCGCGACTTCAAAGCGCGTGCCATGTTCGAAGAGCCGGATCCGCTCCTGGTGGCGGTGTTGGTTTTCCTGCGCGGCGCGCAGCAGGCCCGGCCACAAGGACACCCGCATCACGGCCAGATCGCTCGCGATCGGATTGGAAATCGCGAGCGCCGGCCGATCGGGGAAGAGCTGCGTTTGCAGCTGCGGATCCACGAACGCCAGCGTGATCGCTTCCTGGTAACCGCGCGCTGCGAGGAGTTCCAGCACCGCAACCTCGGCGGGAACCGCTTCCGGGAGCGGCCGAAAATGCTGTGGCACCCGCGCCTCGACTTCCGGAATCGCCGCAAAGCCGACAATGCGCGCAACCTCCTCGATGAGGTCCGGCTCGATGCCGATATCGAAGCGGTACGCGGGAGGGGTGACCTGCCAGCCCTCAGTCGCGGGGGTCACCTGCATCTGCAGGGCGGTGAGCGTGCTCGTCACGCGCTCCGGCGGCACCGCTACGCCCAGTAGCCTCGTAAGCCGGCTCGCGCGCAGCGGCACCGCGATGCGCTGCGGCAGGTGCGCGGCCGACTCGGTGACACTGATGGGACCTGCAGCGCCGCCCGCGAAACTCTGTAGCAGCACCAGGGCGCGCTCGATGGCCCGCACCTGCTGCGTAGGATCCACGCCGCGCTCGAAGCGCTGGCTGGCGTCCGTCACGAGGCCGTAGTTGCGGGCGCGACCCAGGATCGCCGCGGAGGAAAAGAACGCCGATTCGAGCAGCACGTCCGAGGTCTGCGGCGTGACGGAGGTGCGCATCCCGCCCATGACGCCGCCGAGCGCCACCGGACCTTCCGCGTCCGCAATCACCAGCGCATCCGCTGCGGTGGTGATGGCCTTGCCATCGAGGAGCGTGAAGGCTTCGCCGGCCCGGGCGAGACGCGCCGAGATCCCGCCCTTGAGCTTCGCAAGATCGTAGGCGTGCATCGGCTGTCCGAGCTCGTGCATGACGTAGTTGGTAACGTCCACGACGGGACTGATCGAGCGCATGCCGGCGCGGCGCAGCCGCTCGCGCAGCCAGGCAGGTGTGGCGGCCTGGTTGTTGATGCCGCGCACGATGCAGCCGGCGAACTTCGGACACGCCGCCGGGGCATCCAGCTGTACCGGGAATTTGTCCTGGTGAGCGGGTACCGACGTCCGGGCATGAGGACCGGTCAGTTGTGCGCCGGTGAGCGCGGCCACTTCGCGCGCAATGCCGATGACCGACATGGCATCCCCGCGGTTCGGTGTGACGTTGAGATCCAGCACCGCCTCATCGAGCTCGAGGTATTGGCGAAGCGGCTGTCCGAGCGGCGCATCCGCGGGCAGCTCGAGGATTCCGTCCGAGTTATCCCCTAGCCCAAGCTCTTTCGCGGAGGCGAGCATGCCCTGCGACTCCACGCCGCGCAGCTTCGCCGCCTTGATGGAAACCTCACCCGGCAGCTTCGCGCCAACCATGGCGAGTGCACTCTTCAATCCCGCGCGCGCGTTCGGCGCACCGCAGACGATCTGGATCGGGTCACCGCTTCCGGTCGATACGCGGCACACCTGCAACTTGTCGGCCTGGGGGTGACGTTCGGCGCTCAGGATCTGCGCGACTACGACACCTTCGAAGGGGGGCGCAGCCGCTTCCAGTGTCTCGAGCTCAAACCCCGCCATGGTGAGGCGCGCGCCCAGTTCCGGCGCCGGCCACGGCACGGGCACCCACTCGGTGAGCCAGGAGTACGGGATCTTCATGCGCTGAAGGTCCGGAACTGTCGCAAGAACCGCAGGTCGTTCTCGAAGAACAGGCGCAGATCGTTCACGCCGTAATAAAGCATCGCCAGACGATCAATGCCGGCGCCGAAGGCGTAGCCGGTGAACGCTTCCGGGTCCACGCCGCTCGCCTTCAGCACGTTCGGGTGCACCATGCCGCAGCCGGAAACCTCGAGCCACCCGCTGTGCTTGCAGGTGCGGCAGCCCTTGCCGCCACAGAACACGCACGACATGTCGACTTCGGCGGACGGCTCGGTGAAGGGGAAGTAGGACGGTCGCAGACGAATCGCGACGTCGCGCTCGAAGAACGATTTAAGAAACCCGTGCAGCGCCGCCTTCATGCTGGCGAAACTCACGTTCTCACCGACCACGAGTCCTTCGAGCTGGTGGAACATCGGCGAGTGCGTCATGTCCGAATCGCAGCGATACACCCTGCCTGGCGCAATGACGGCGAGCGGCGCGCCGCGCTCCTGCAGCGCGCGGATCTGCACCGGCGAGGTGTGCGTGCGCAGCAGGCGCCCGTCTGCAAAGTAGAACGTATCGTGCATCGCCCGCGCCGGGTGATTGGGCGGGATGTTGAGTGCGCCGAAGTTATGGAAGTCATCCTCGATCTCGGGACCCGCGGCGACATCAAATCCTGCGCGCCGGAACAAGGTCTCGATGCGCAGGCGCGCTTCGGTCACCGGATGCAGGCCACCGTGCTCTTCCCCGCGGCCCGGGAGCGTGACATCGATACGCCCGGCAGCGAGCTGTGCCTCGATGGACGCGTGCGCGAGCGCCGTGCGGCGTGCCTCGATGGCGGCCTGCACCTGCACTTTCGCCTCGTTGATACGGGCGCCGGCAGCCGGGCGCTCGGCGGCGCTCAAGCCGCCGAGCGCTTTCAACTGCTCGGTGAGTGCGCCCTTCTTGCCGAGCCAGTGCACGCGCACTTCCTCGAGCGCCGCAAGATCGCCGCACGCGGCAATTTGCTCAAGCGCCTGCCCCGTGAGAGCCGTCAGGTCCGCCACGAGACGCGGCCCGGTCAGGTGATACCGAGGGCGGTCTTGGCTTGCTGCGCGATCGCCCCAAACGCCGCCGTGTCGTGCACGGCGATGTCGGCGAGGACCTTGCGGTCGATTTCCACGCCGGCCTTGGACAGGCCGTTGATGATGCGGCTGTAGGAGAGGCCGTACAGGCGCGCCGCGGCATTGATGCGCGCGATCCACAGGGCGCGGAACTCGCGCTTATTTGTCCGGCGGTCGCGGTAGGCGTACTGGCCCGCCTTGATGACGGCCTGCTTGGCCGCCCGATAGGTCTTGCGCCGGGCGTTGTAGTAGCCCTTCGCCTTACCCAGAACTTTCTTGTGACGACGCCCGGCCGTCACGCCACGCTTAACTCGTGCCATGGTGCTGCTCGCTTACTTGTGATTGGGGAGAAGTTGCACGAGACGACCAACGTCGCTCTCATGCACCAGACTCGAACCGCCGGAGCGAGCCTTGCGTTTGACCTTGCGGGTCTTGTGGCCGAGATTGTGGCGCCGGTTTGCCGCATAGCCTTTGAAGCCTTTCGCTGTCTTGCGAAAACGCTTGGCCGCGGCCCGGTTGGTTTTCAACTTGGGCATCGACATAACTCCTCTTTAATAGCTACCGTTCGCAAGGCGCCCTTGCAGGCACCCGCTTGGGGCGAACGATCAAAAGGCCCTCTGAAGGCCTGTTGAGCGTTACTTCTTCTTCGGTGCAAAGACCATGATCATCTGCTTGCCTTCCATGAGCGGGTTCTGCTCGACCACCGCATGCGGGCCAAGATCAGTCGAAACCCGTTCAAGGAGCCTGCGCCCGATGTCCTGGTGCACCATTTCACGGCCGCGGAACCTCAGGGTCACCTTGGCCTTATCACCCTCGGTCAGGAAGCGGATGAGATTACGCAGTTTGATCTGGTAATCCCCCTCTCCCGTACCGGGACGAAACTTAACTTCCTTAACCTGAATCTGCTTCTGCTTGCGCTTGGCTGAGTGGGCTTTCTTGTTCGCTTCGAACAGGAATTTCCCGTAATCCATGATGCGCACGACCGGCGGTTCGGCGGTCGGTGACACTTCAACCAGATCCAGCGAAGCTGCCAACGCCATTTGCAGGGCGTCGTAGCGGGACATCACTCCGGCCTGCGACCCATCGGCCGCAATCACACGCAGTTGCGGCGCGCTGATGTCCTCATTGCGCCGGACCCGCTTTGTTGCACTAGCGATTCGTCAACCCTCCACACTCGTACGCCCGCGGCTATTGAGCTCGACACGGAGTCGTTCAGCGAACGTCTCCGGGACCATCGTGCCCAGATCCTTGCCGCTTCGGGTACGCACGGATAAAAGATTCGCGGCCACTTCCTTGTCGCCCGCGACCAGAAGATACGGAACACGCTTAAGCGTGTGGTCGCGAATCTTAAAGCCCACTTTCTCGTTACGCAAGTCGGACTCGACCCGAAAGCCCTGATTTTTCAAGGATTCCGTAACCCGGCGGACATACTCGTCCTGGCGATCGGTGATGCTCATGACCACCGCATGGGTCGGCGAGAGCCAGGCCGGGAGTTTTCCGGCGTGGTGCTCGAGCAGGATCGCGAAAAACCGCTCCAGCGAGCCAAAAATCGCGCGGTGCAGCATGACCGGGGTGCGCTTGGCGCTGTGGGCGTCGATGTAGTGTGCGCCCAGGCGCTCGGGCATGTTCAGGTCCACCTGCAAGGTGCCGCACTGCCAGTCCCGGCCGATGGCATCGCGCAGGACGAACTCGAGCTTCGGCCCGTAGAAGGCGCCCTCGCCTTTGTTCAGGGTGTACTCGACGCCGGCGGCGGCGGCGGCGGACTTCAGTGCCGCTTCCGCCCGGTCCCAGATGTCGTCCGAGCCGACGCGCTTCGGGGGACGATCGGCGAACTTGATCGCCACGTCCTCGAAGCCAAAGTCACGGTAGATATCGAGGATGAGCCTGGTGATGGCCACCGACTCTGCGGTGATCTGCTCCTCGGTGACGAACACGTGACCGTCATCCATGGTGAAGGCGCGTACCCGCATGAGTCCGTGCAGAGCCCCCGAGGGCTCGTAGCGATGCACTTTGCCGAACTCGGAGAGTCGCACCGGCAGCTCCCGATAGCTGCGCAGGCCGTGCTTGAAAATCTGCACATGACCCGGGCAGTTCATGGGCTTGATGGCGTAGAGCCGCTCATCCGGGGTGCGGGTGAGAAACATGTTCTCACCGAATTTCTCCAGGTGTCCGGACTGCTGCCACAGGCTCGCGTCCAGGAGCTCCGGCGCACTGACTTCCTGGTAACCGGCCGCGCCCTGGCGCTCGCGCATGTAGGCGATGAGCGTCTGGAACACGGTCCAGCCCTTGGGGTGCCAGAACACCGCTCCCGGGGCTTCCTCCTGCAGATGAAAGAGATCGAGCTCCTTGCCGATGCGGCGGTGATCGCGCTTCTCGGCTTCCTCAAGGCGCAGGAGATACGCGTCCAGCTGCTTCTTGTCGGCCCAGGCGGTGCCATAGATCCGCTGCAGCATTTCGTTGCGCGAATCCCCGCGCCAATAGGCGCCGGCGAGCTTGGTGAGCTTGAACGCCTTCAACTTGCCCGTGGAGGGCACGTGCGGGCCGCGGCACAGGTCCACCCAGTTGCCCTGGCCGTAGAGGCTGATCTCGTCCTTGTCCGGAATGCTGGCGATGATCTCCGCCTTGTAGACTTCGCCCATGTCGCGGAAGAACTTCACCGCCTCATCGCGCGGCATGACACGGCGGGTGACCTTCTCGTCCGCCTTCGCGAGCTCAGTCATTTTCGCTTCGATCGCCGCGAGATCCTCGGGCGTGAAGGCACGTTGGTATGCGAAATCGTAGTAGAAGCCGTCCTCGATCACCGGACCGATGGTGACCTGCGCGTCCGGGAAGAGCGCCTTCACGGCCTGCGCCAGAAGATGCGCCGTGGAGTGACGGATCACTTCCAGGCCATCAGCGTCCTTGTCCGTGACTATGGCGAGATTGGCATCGTCCGCGATGACATAGGAGGTATCGACGAGCTTGCCGTTGACGCGCGCCGCGAGGGCGGCTCTGCGCAGGCCTGCTCCAATGCCGCCCGCGACCTCGTCCACCGTCACCGGAGAATCGAAACTCAGCTTCCTGCCATCGGGCAATGTGACAACGGGCATGTTGGAACTCAAATCGTCATCCAAAACAAAGGGCGCTCCGGTCTTTCCGCGAGCGCCCTCTTCTATATCTGGTAGGCGCGAGTGGGATCGAACCACCGACCACCACCATGTCAAGGTGATGCTCTACCACTGAGCTACGCGCCTGAATCGCACTTGCGGTGAAGGCCTTGGGGGCGCGAACGATACAAGAGTGATGGGGGCGAAGCAAGCTAATCCGTGACATTCCAAGCACTTACGTCTGCGTCGAGGGGGTCGGAAAGCCCAGTTCCAGCTGCTTCAGGTGCTCGATCTCATCGCGCAGTCCCGCCGCCGCCTCGAACTCGAGATTCCGGGCCTTCTTAAGCATTTCCGCCTGCAGCTTCTTGATCTCCTTCACCAGCGCTTCCGGCTTCAGGTCCGCAGCGCTCATGGGTTTCTCGCCGCGCTTGCGCCCGCCGGGCATGGGGGCTGCACTGCGCGCGCCTTCCATGATGTCGGTGACGGCTTTCTGGATCCCGCGCGGAGTGATGCCGTGGGTGATGTTGTACTCAACCTGCCTCTTCCGGCGACGGTCGGTCTCCTCGATGGCTCGCTGCATGGAGCCGGTCATGCGGTCGGCGTACAAAATGGCGCGGCCGTTGATATGCCGCGCCGCGCGACCGATGGTCTGGATGAGGGAGTTGTCCGAGCGCAGGAACCCTTCCTTGTCCGCGTCCAGGATCGCGACCAGCGACACCTCCGGCATGTCCAGGCCCTCCCGCAGGAGGTTGATGCCCACCAGCACATCGAATTTTCCCAGGCGCAGGTCGCGGATGATTTCGGTGCGCTCGACCGTCTCAATGTCCGCATGCAGGTAGCGTACGCGCACATCGTGCTCGCTTAAGTAGTCCGTCAGATCCTCCGCCATGCGTTTGGTGAGGGTCGTGATCAGTACCCGCTCGCCAACCTTGACCCGCTTGTGGATCTCCGACAACACATCATCGACCTGAGTGCCGACGGGCCGCACTTCGACCTCGGGGTCCACGAGCCCCGTCGGACGCACCAGCTGCTCGACCACCTGGGACGAGTGCTTGGACTCGTAGGCGCCTGGGGTTGCCGAAGTGAAAATCATCTGCGGCGCGAGCTGCTCCCACTCCTCGAACTTCAGCGGCCGGTTATCAAGCGCCGAGGGCAGGCGGAAGCCGTACTCCACCAGTACTTCCTTGCGGGAGCGGTCGCCCTTGTACATGGCGCCCAGCTGCGGGATGGTCTGGTGGCTCTCATCGACGAAGAGCAGCGCGTTCTTTGGCAGGTAGTCAAAGAGACACGGTGGCGGCTCACCGGGTGCCCGGCCCGACAGATAGCGTGAGTAGTTCTCGATACCCGCGCAGTAGCCGACTTCCCTGATCATTTCCATGTCGAACATGGTGCGCTGCTCGAGCCGTTGCGCTTCGAGCAAGCGGCCCGCCTCGCGCAGTTCCTTTAAGCGGGCGCGCAGATCCTCACGGATCTGGTCCACCGCTCCCACCAGCCGCTCGCGCGGGGTTACGTAGTGGGTGCCGGGGTAGACCGTGAAGCGCGGAACCTTGCGCGCCACGGCTCCCGTGAGCGGGTCGAAGAGCGTGAGTGAGTCGATGGTTTCATCGAAGAGCTCGACCCGGATTGCTTCGCGCTCGGACTCTGCCGGGAAAATGTCGATGACATCACCGCGCACGCGGTATGTACCCTGGGTGAGATCGAGCTCGTTGCGCGTGTACTGCATGTCGGCGAGACGGCGCAGGAGCTGGCGCTGGTCGAGGCGATCGCCGCGCTTCAGATGCAGCACCATGGCCAGATACGCCTGCGGATCGCCGAGCCCGTAGATCGAGGACACGGTGGCCACGATGATGGAATCGGAACGCTCGAGCAGTGCCTTGGTGGCAGAGAGGCGCATCTGCTCGATGTGCTCGTTCACCGAGGAGTCCTTCTCGATGTAAGTGTCCGAGGACGG
>JANWKL010000168.1 GCA_025451375.1 Steroidobacteraceae bacterium | reverse complement strand
TCCAGGAGGTACTGCAGCAGCTCCCAGCTGTGCGTGAAGGGCGGTGTGACCAGTTCGATCAGCGCCTCGGAGTAGTCGGTGGTGATGTGCTCGTTGGTGAGCGCGGAGCCGAGAGCCGCAGGATGCGGCGTGGCTGCAAGACCGCCCGTCGGCACCACCCGCAGTGATTCCTTCTCAACGCCCTTGGAGCCGCCCTGCAGCAACTGCGGCGCGCCGCCATTGACGAGGGCGGCGAGGCGGCGCTCGAAGGCGCGGTCGATACCGGAGTTGCTCATGGGCGCACTCGTCGCAGCGCTACCAGCGTCTGCGACCGCTGAAGCTCAGCGCTCCAGGATCGCCGTCACGCCCATGCCGCCCGCCGCGCACACGGAAATGAGGCCGCGCCTGGCGCCGGAGTTGCCGGCGAGCAGCTTCGCAAGCGTGCCCACGATGCGCGTGCCGGTGGCTGCGAAGGGATGGCCGATGGCAACGCTGCCGCCTTTGACGTTGAGCTTGCTGCGGTCGATGCTGCCGAGGGCTCCGGGAAGCCCGAGTGTATCGCGGCAGTATTCGGGCGACTCCCAGGCCTTGAGGGTGCACAGCACCTGCGCTGCGAAGGCCTCGTGAATTTCGTAGTAGTCGAAGTCCTGCAGCGTGATTCCCGCATCCTTCAGCATCGCCGGCACCGCGTAAGCGGGCGCCATCAGCAGGCCCTCCTTGCCGCTGGCGAAGTCGACCGCCCAGGCCTTGCCGTAGCGCAGGTAGGCGAGCACCGGGAGGTTGCGCGCCGCGGCCCACTCAGGGGTGGACAGCAGCACCGCACTCGCGCCGTCGGTGAGCGGGGTGCTGTTGCCGGCCGTCAGCGTGCCGTCGGCGGCGAAGCTGGGCTTGAGCTTCGCGAGTTTTTCCACCGTGCTGTCGGGGCGGATGTTGTTATCGGACTTCAGTCCCAGGTACTCCACCACCAGGTCATCGTAGAAGCCTTCGCGCCAGGCGGCCGCGGCCTTCAGGTGACTGTCGCAGGCGAGCTGATCCTGCTCGGCGCGGCCGATCTGCCAGCGCTTGGCCATGAGCTCAGTGCTCTGCCCCATCGACAGACCCGTGCGCGGCTCGATCACGGCGGGCAATACCGGCTTGAAGTGTTTCGGCCGCAGTGCGAACCACGGCGAGAGGCGTTGCCAGGCGCTGCGGCCGCGATAGCTCCTGAGCATGAGCTGCTGGTAGGAGCGCGGGAACACCACCGGTGGATCACTCACCGTGTCGGTGCCGCCGGCCATGCCGACCTCGATCTGCCCGAGAGCGATCTTGTTGCCGATGTCGATGGCGGCCTCGAGACTCGTGCCACAGGCGCGCTGCATGTCCAGCCCCGGCGTCTGCGGGTCAAGTCCGCTCGACAGCACACACTCGCGCACCAGGTTGTAGTCCTTCGAGTGCTTGATGACGGCACCCGCGGCCACATCGCCGAGCCGCAGGCCCTGCAGCCGGTAACGTTCGACCACGGCGCGGAACGCGGCCGTGAGCATGTCCTGGTTGGAGGCGGAGGCGTAGGCGGAGTACGAACGCGCGAACGGGATACGCACGGAGCCGACGATCGCGACGCGCCTTACCTGTGACCCGACGAGCATGACACCTCCGTAGCGAGCAGCGGGTTAGAATGCCATGAGCATGGGCGAGTACACCACTATCATGGCCCGCGACGGCCACGAGTTTCAGGCATGGCTTAGCGCGCCTGCCGGACGGGCGCGTGGCGCCGTGGTGGTGATCCAGGAGATCTTCGGCGTCAACGCCCACATCCGCAGCGTGACCGACGACTTCGCGGCCCAGGGCTACACGACGATTGCCCCCAGCCTGTTCGATCGCGTGCGGCGCGGCATTGAGCTTGGCTACACGCCCGAGGCGTTCCAGGAAGGCGCAGGCTACGTGAAGCAGCTGCAGCCGGAAAAGACGCTCAAGGACTTGGGCGCCGCCGTCGCCGTGGTGCGCTCCTCAGGGCGCGTGGGAACGGTGGGGTACTGCTTTGGCGGCGTCATGTCCTACATCGCCGCCTGCCAGCTGCCGATTGCCTGCGCGGTGGCGTATTACGGCAGGATCGTCAACTACCTGGAACAGAAGCCGAAGTGCCCGGTGCTGTATCACTTCGGTACGGCGGACACGAGCATTCCTGTGAGTGACACCGACAAGGTCAAGGCCGCAGCCGACGCGCGCGCGGTTTTCTACCTCTATGAAGGTGCCGGCCACGGGTTCAGCTGCGACCAGCGCGCCAGCTTCAACGCCGCAGCCGCCGCGCTCGCGCGCACGCGCACGCTGGATTTCCTGGCCGCCAACTTACGGGGTGAGGCCTCATGAAACTGCGCGATCCGGCGTTGCTACGGAGCCAGGCTTTCATCGGCGGCAAGTGGGTCGATGCCGCGAACGGGGCGACGCAGCCGGTTGTGAATCCGGCCACCGGCGAGAACATCGGCACGGTTCCTGACATGGGGGCCGCGGAAACCCGGCGCGCCATCGAGGCGGCACGGCAGGCGTTCCCCGCGTGGGCTGCGCTGACGGCGAAGGAGCGCGCGGCCATCCTGCGCCGCTGGCACGAACTCCTGATGGCCAACCAGGAAGATCTCGCCACGCTCATGACCGCGGAGCAGGGTAAGCCGCTCACCGAGAGCCGCGGTGAGATTGCCTACGGCGCCTCTTTCATCGAGTGGTTCGCCGAGGAAGGCAAGCGCCTCTACGGGGACGTGATTCCCGGCCACCAGGCCGACAAACGCAACCTCGTGCTGCGCCAGGCCGTCGGCGTGGTCGCCGCTATCACGCCCTGGAATTTCCCGCTGGCGATGATCACCCGCAAGGCGGGTCCCGCGCTCGCCGCCGGCTGCACCTTCGTGTGCAAGCCCGCCCATCAGACACCGTACTCGGCACTCGCGGCCGCGGCGCTCGCCGAGCGCGCCGGCGTCCCGGCTGGCGTTCTCAACGTGGTCACCGGCATCGCTGCCGCCGCCATCGGCGAGGAAATGACTTCCAACCCGCTGGTGCGCAAGGTCACGTTCACCGGCTCGACCGGGGTCGGCAAAAAACTCCTGGCGCAGTGCGCGGGCACCGTGAAAAAGGTCTCGATGGAACTCGGCGGCAATGCGCCGTTCATCGTCTTTGAGGACGCGGATCTTGACGCCGCGGTCGCCGGCGCCATCGCCAGCAAATACCGCAACACCGGCCAGACCTGCGTGTGCGCCAACCGGCTGCTGGTGCAGGCACCGGTGTACGAGGCATTCGCCGCCAAACTGGTGCGCGCGGTCGAAAAGCTGCGCGTCGGTGACGGACTGCAGGGCCCCACCGACCAGGGGCCGCTGATCGACGCCAAGGCACTCGCCAAGGTGGAGCAGCATGTTGCCGACGCTGTCAGCAAGGGCGCGCACGTCGCGCTCGGCGGCAAGCGTCATGCGCTCGGCGGTACCTTTTACGAGCCGACAGTGCTCACCGACGTCACGCCCGCCATGCTCGCGGCGCGCGAGGAAACCTTCGGCCCGGTGGCGCCACTGTTCCGTTTCGACACCGAGAGCGACGCTATTCGCATGGCGAATGACACCGAGTTCGGCCTCGCCGCCTACTTCTACACCCGCGACCTGGCGCGCTCATGGCGCGTGGCCGAGGCGCTGGAATACGGCATGATCGGACTCAACACCGGCATTTTCTCCACCGAGGTCGCGCCGTTCGGCGGCATGAAGGAGTCGGGCATGGGCCGCGAAGGCTCGAAGTACGGCATCCTCGACTACACCGAGATCAAGTTCGTCTGTGTCAGCCTTGGCTGAGGGTGCCTCGCGCACCGGCGTGCTGCTCGTCAACTCCGGCACGCCAGCAGCTGCGACCGCGCCGGCGGTGCGTGCCTTCCTGGCGCGCTTCCTGTCCGATCCCCGGGTAGTGGACCTGCCGCGCGTGCTGTGGCTGCCGCTTTTGTATCTCGCGATCCTGCCGTTTCGCCCGCGCGCGGTCGCGCGCCGCTACCAGCGCATCTGGACCGACAGCGGTTCACCGCTGCGTGCACTGACACTCGCGCTGCGCGATGCGCTCGCCGGCGCTCTGGCGCGCACCAACACGCCCGTGTCCGCGATCGAGGTCGGCATGCTCTACAGCCCACCGGATGTGGGCGCAGCCTTGGGCCGACTGCGTGCGCAGGGCGTCGAACGGCTGGTGGTGCTGCCCTTGTTCCCGCAGTACTGCGGCGCCACCACCGGCGCGGCAGGCGATCACGTCAGCGCTGAACTCGAGCGCAGCGCCTACCCGGCGGAACTCATTTTCATCGAGCATTACCACGATGACGCGGCCTACATCGATGCCCTGCGGGCGAGCGTCGCCGAATACTGGCGTGTGCACGGCCGCACCGCGCAGCTCCTGATTTCGTTTCACGGCATCCCGGAACGCCGGGTCCGTGACGGCGATCCGTATTGCGAGCAGTGCCAACAGACGGCGCAGCTGCTCGCGGGCGCCCTGCAACTCGCCGCCGGGGAATGGAGCGTGAGTTTCCAATCGCGCTTTGGTCCTGCGGGCTGGCTGACGCCCTACACGAGCAACGTGCTCGCCGCCATGCCGGCCCACGGTATGCGTGAAGTGACGGTGGTGTGCCCGGGTTTTGCCGCTGACTGTCTGGAGACGCTCGAGGAGATTGCCATCGAAAACCGTAGTGTGTTCCTGGGCGCGGGCGGGCAGCGCTATGAATACGTGCCGGCGCTGAACGCGAGCACCGATCACGCGGCGTGTCTGGCGCGGCTCATCGCGCGCACGCTCGCGACGGGCTGAAGGAGTGGCTACCGTGCTGCCGCTGGTTGGCCGCTTCCACGAGTTCAGCGTCGTGACCCAGGACATTCGCGCCTGCGTCGCGTTCTATGAACAGCTCGGGTTCACGCCGGCCGCCACCAATGATGCCCTCGCCCATCCGTACGGCGTACTGAGCGATGGCCGGCTCCACCTGGGCGTCCATCAGCGCAGTGCGCCCACGCCCACGCTGACCTTCGTGCGCCCGGGCGTCGGCAGCAGCCTGCCGGCATATGACGCGGCCGGAATCGAGCTCACCGTGTGCCGCACCGGTGAGGATGTATTCAACGAGATCGGCTTCAACGATCCGTTCGGCCAGGCGATCACGGTGTTGGAAGCGCGTACCTACTCGCCCACCGCGCGCGCGGCGGCCGACGTTTCACTGCTCGGGGACTTCGCCGAGGTCAGCCTGCCGGCCAGCGACTTCGCCGCAGCGCAGGCCTTCTGGGAGCCGCTCGGGTTCGTGGCGGCCGACGAGGCGCAGCAGCCGTACGCGCACCTGCCACTCACGAGCGACACCCTCGACATCGCGTTTCATCATCCGCGCACCTGCGACCGGCCGATGCTGGTGTTTCGCAGCGCCGACATGGCGGCACGCGTCACACGCCTACACGAGCTCGGGGTGGAAACCTCGCCCCTGCCGCGCGGGATTCCTGCCGCGGGGAACGCCCTGCTGCAGGGACCGGACGGCACGGTGCTCCTGTTGCTGCAGGACGAGGACTAAAGCTGGAGTTTTTCGCGCATAATTGCGCCCCTCAAGAAGAACAGACCGCCGAAAGGATCAACCTCATGCGCCGCCTTCTTCCCCTGATGCTGCTGGCACTCTTAACCGCCCCGCCCGCGTTCAGCGACGCCGGCATGTGGACATTTCATGATTTCCCGCACGAGCTCCTCAAGCGCGAGCATGGTGCCGATATCGACTCCGCCTGGCTCGATCGCGTTCGCACCTCGACTATCCGCCTGTCGAACTGCACGGCTTCCTTCATCTCTCCCGAGGGGCTGATCCTCACCAACCACCACTGCGCCGAAGCGTGTCTGGACGAGCATTCCACCGGCGAGCAGAACCTGGTGCGCGCCGGGTTCCTCGCGCGCACGCGTGACAAGGAATTGAAATGCGGCGCACAGAACGCCGACGTGCTGGTGGGCATGGAGAACGTTTCGGCCAGGGTGTTGGCGGCAATCAAGGGGCTCGACGACAAGACCGCCAACGAGACGCGCAAGAAGACGCTCGCGCAGCTCGAGCAGGCGTGCGAGGACGCGAGCAAGGGTGCTGCCAGCGGCGCGCTCAAGTGCGAGTCGGTGGACCTCTACCAGGGCGGGCAGTACTGGCTCTACAAGTACCACCGCTACGACGACGTGCGCCTGGTATTCGCGCCCGAGCGCGGCATCGCAGCCTTTGGCGGCGATCCGGACAATTTCCAGTTCCCGCGCTGGTGTCTGGACATGTCGGTGCTGCGCGCTTATGGAGCGGATGGCAAGCCCGCGACGACGCCGCATTTCCTGGCGCTGCGCGCCGACGGGCCGCAGGACAAGGAGCTGGTGTTCGTGTCGGGGCATCCCGGCAGCACCCAGCGCCTGCTGACCGTGGCGCAGCTTCAGACGCTGCGCGATGTGGACCTGCCGCGCTGGCTGCTGCGCGCCTCGGAGCTGCGCGGTCGTTACATCCAGTTCGGCAAGACCGGTGCTGAGGCGAACCGCATCGTCGAAGACCCGCTCAACGGGCTGGAAAATGCCATCAAGGTGCGCCGCAACCAGCTCGAGGCACTGCTCGATGAGCGGCTGATGCAGCGCAAGCGTACCGAGGAAGCGGCGCTGCGCGCGAAAGTCGCGGCGGATCCGGCCCTCGCCGGCACCGGCGATCCGTGGGCGGACATCGCCCGCGCCGAGGTGCGTTATCGGGAACTGTCGCTGCCCTACACGTTCCTGGAGCAAGGCGCGGGATTCAACAGCCGCCTGTTCGCGTACGCCCGCACGCTGGTGCGGGGCGCGGCCGAACGCTCCAAGGCCAACACCGACCGTCTCCATGAGTACCGCGAGACCGCCCTGCCGCGGGTGCAGAAGCGCCTGTTGGCGCCGGTGCCCGTGTATCCGCAGCTGGAGAAACTCACCCTGTCGTTTTCACTCGAGCGCATGCGCGAGTGGCTGGGGCCGGATGCGCCGGCAGTGCGCCAGCTGATGTCGAAGGAATCCCCGGACTCGCTCACGGCGAGCGCGGTGGATGGCTCGAAGCTTGCGGACCCGGCGGTTCGCAAGCAGCTGTGGGAGGGTGGTCAGGCGGCCATCGACGCCTCGCACGATCCGATGATCGAGCTGGCGCGCGCGGTTGACGCTGAAGCGCGCACCGTGCGCAAGCAGCAGGAGGACGAAGTGGAGGCCCCGGTGCAGGCCGCGGCGCAAAAGATCGCCCGCGTCCGGTTCAAGGTCTATGGCACCTCGGTGGCGCCCGACGCCACCTTCACGCTGCGCCTGAACTTCGGCACCGTGCAGGGCTGGCGCGAAGGCTCGCAGGAAGTCGAGCCGTTTACGCACACGGCGCGCTTGTTCGAGCGCGCCACCGGGCAAGAGCCCTTCAAGGTGCCGGACAGCTGGCTGGCGGTGAAGGCTCAGCTTGACCCGCAGACACGCTTCGATCTGTCGACCAACAACGACATCGTCGGCGGCAATTCCGGCAGCCCGCTCATCGACACCAAGGGCCGCCTCGTGGGCCTCATGTTCGACGGCAACATCCACTCGATCGCAGGTGACTACTGGTTCGACCCGAAGCTCAATCGCGCGGTGGCCGTGGATACGCCGATCATCCTCGAGGCGCTGCGCAAGGTGTACAAGGCGAAGGAGCTGCTGGCGGAGATGGGCGAGAAGTAACTCCCTCTAAGGGAGTCGTGGCGGTTTGCGCGGAGGCTTGCGCGTTTAAATTCGTTTCGGGGGCGTGCGCGCCAGGACGGCGCGCCCGCAGCCTCCAGGGGTGCGCCGCATGCGGCGCACGGGTGGCCATGGATGGCCACCCAGGGCTTGCGCGTAGCAGGAACTGCGCAGCGCAATGGATTTACGGCGTCCCCGAAACGAATTTAACGCGCGAGACTCCCTGCCGCACGCGCCACAATACGGAACCGCACCCGCATCTCGTCCTGCACCTGCAGTGCGCCGAGCATGGCGGAAAAAGGCGTGAGCCCAAGACTCGTCTGCCGCAAAGGCAGGTCGCCGGAGACGATCAGGGTTGAATCGCTGCGCTCGTAGCGCACCGGCACGCTCAGGATGTGTTGGGCAGCACGCACTTCGGCCTGCACGCGCACCTGCGCAAGCCCCGCAACGCCTGGTGCAAGCTCGAGCGAACGCAGGATGAGTTCCGGGTAGTCCGCGGCGTTGAGCAGCGCCGCCCCCAGCATGTTGCGGCGTGTGCCCTCTTTGGCGCTGTCGGACACATCCGGCGGAAAATCCTCGCTCATCTGCGCGGCGCGCAGCGCGGCTTCGTCCACGGTCATGGCGGCGAGCGGGACGTGCACCTCGAAGCTCACGCCGCTTAGATCCGGCGGCACGTAAATCGTCCCGCCGAGGGAATGCGCGGCGATGACGTGGTTGTGACCGGCGCTCGCAAGGGTGCCGCCGCGAAACACGAGGATGGTGAGCATGGACTCCTGCGGCACGACCTCGTACGGCAGCCCTAAGTGCGGGACGGACGCCCCGGCAGCCGCCGGCGGGGGAACAGCTGCCGGTTGCGGGGACAGGGGCGGCGAACGCACCGGGCACGCACTCAGGAGGGTACTGAGCAACCCGGCGGCCAGTAAACGCAGTAGGCAACGCCTCGTCACATGCATAAGCTTACGGTCCATGGCCATTCAAAACACCACCCGTCGCTGGGGTAGCCTCTCTCAGCTCCTGCACTGGACCATCGTCGCGCTCCTCATCGTGCAGGTCACGCTCGCCTTCATGGCGGACGATCTGCCGATTGGCATGAGGAAACTGACGCTGCTCGCCCGCCACAAGTCCTTCGGCATCACCATCCTCGGCCTGGTCATCCTGCGCCTGGTGTGGCGGCGCCTGAATGACACACCCATACTGCCGGATACGCTCAAGGCGTATGAGCGGTTCCTCGCGCGATTCGTCCACGGCGCGCTGTACGTGCTGCTGTTCGCCATGCCGCTCTCGGGATGGATGATGTCCTCCGCCCGTGGGTTCCCGGTGAGCTGGTTTGGGTTCATCCAGCTTCCGGACCTGGTGCCCAAGAGCAAGCCCCTCTATGAAGTGCTCGTCACCACCCACGAGACACTGGCGTGGACCCTGGGAGTCGTGGTGATCTTGCACGTGGCCGCGGCGCTCAAGCATCACTTCATACTCAAGGACGACACGCTGCGCCGCATGCTGCCCTTCACCGGCAAGAACGAGAGGACTTAGAACATGGTACGCGTATCCCTCGCCGTGACCTGCGCCGCGGCGCTGCTCACCGCAACCGCTATGGCCGCGCCGGCGACCGCCACCGCCGTGGTCTCGCGCTACACGCTCGATCAGGCCAAGAGCACGCTCGAATTTACATTCACGCAGGCCGGCGCGCTGAACAAGGGACACTTCGGCCGCTTTCCGGTGAGCATGGATTTTTCGGCCGACAACCTCGCGGCGAGCCGCCTGGAAGTCGGCATTGAGGTCAACTCGCTCGACACCGGCGACAAGGACCGCGACGACACGCTGCGCGGTGCGGACCTGTTCAATGTGGCGAAGTTTCCGCAGGCGCACTTCAGCGCCACTCAGATCCAGAAGACCGCGACCGGCTTCGAGGCGAGCGGCAAGCTCACCATCCGCGGCGTGGCGCGCGATGCGCGCGTGCCGTTCACGTTCCGCACCGCCTCCGAGGCGGGGGCGACGGTCGGGTACATGAGTGGCAAGCTCACCATCCGGCGCCTGGATTTTGGCGTCGGGCAGGGAGACTGGAAAGCGACCGACCAGGTCGGCAACGACGTCATCGTGTCGTTCGCACTGCGCCTCGTCTCCGCGACACCCTAAAGACCACACACCCGCGCCGCGGGCTCGAATGCCTGAGGTTTTCGATGACGTCGGCCACTGCGTGGATGCGGTGCTGCGGCGCGTGGGAAACCGGATTGTGCTGGCGCTGCCCCTGGGCGTCGGCAAACCCAACCCGCTGGCCAACGAGTTCTACCGGCGCGCGCTGCGCGAGCCCGCGATTGAGCTGACCATCATCACGGCGTTGTCGCTTCTCAAGCCGCACGCCCACTCCTCTCTCGAGCGGCGGCTGCTCGACCCCATCACCGAGCGCGTGTTCGGCAGCTACGTCGAGCCGGACTACGCGCGCGCCGTGCGCGATGACACCGTGCCGGCCAACGTCCGCGTCATTGAATTCTTCCTGACCCCGGGCGCGTTCCTCGGCGCGCAACACGCGCAGCGCAACTACCTGAGCGCCAACTACACCCACGTAGCCCGCGAAGTGCTTAGCCGAGGGGTCAATGTCATCGCGCATCTCGTGGCACGGCGCGTGAGCGGCGGGGAGACGCAGCTTTCATTTGGTTCCAATGCCGACGTCACGGTTGACTTGCTGCCGCTCATCGATGCGGCGCGCGCGGCCGGCCGCGACATTGTCATGGTCGGCGAGACCCATGCCCAGATGCCCTTCATGACCGGTCATGCGGCGGTAGCGCCGGAGCGCTTCGATTACCTCGTCGATGATCCACGCTACGACTACGACCTGTTCTGTCCGCCCAATCCGCCACTGAGCAGTGTCGACCATGCCATCGGCATGTACGCGAGCAGTCTGGCGCGCGACGGCGGAACACTGCAGATTGGCATAGGCGAGATGGGCGATGCCCTGGTGTACGCGCTGTTGCTGCGCCATCAGCAGAACGCGGCATGGCGCACCGCGCTCGCGGCACTCGGCACCGGCTCGTGTGCGGCGCTGGTGGACGCGCAGGGCGGCGAGACGCCCTTCAGCAGCGGGTTCTTCGCCTCGACCGAGATGTTCGTCGATCAGTTGCTCGAGCTGTACCGCGCCGGCGTGCTGCGGCGGCGCGCGTATGACTGCCTGCCCCTGGAAAAGCTGCTGGCCGCCGGACAGCTCAACGAGCGTTTCGACGAGCACGTCCTGGAGCAACTGCGCGCTGCTGGCGTGGGCCCGCGATTCAGCGAGGAGGAGTTCGCGCAGCTGCTGCGCTACGGGATATTGCGCGACGAGGTGGAATTTGACGCTGGGCGCGTGCGGGCGCCCGGCGGGACCTGGATCGCCGCTGACCTTGCCGATGCCGCCAGTCGCGCGCGCATCGGCGCCGAGTGCCTTGGCCGGGAGTTGCGCAACGGCCAGGTGCTGCACGCCGGATTTTTTCTCGGTCCACGCGGCTTCTACGCCGCGCTGCGGGAGCTCTCCGAAAGCGACCGCTCGCAGTTCGGGATGCGGGGCGTCGCCTACGTGAACCAGCTCTATGGGGCAGACCTGGAGCTGCGTATGCTGCAGCGGCGCGGCGCGCGTTTCTACAACACCACCATGATGGTGACCTTGCTCGGCGCGGCTGTTTCCGATGGGCTCGACACGGGGCAGGTCGTGAGCGGCGTCGGCGGACAATACAACTTCGTGGCCATGGCGCATGCGCTTCCCGATGCGCGTTCGATCCTGTGCGTGCGCGCGACCCGCACCGCCCACGGCAGGACCGCCTCGAACATCCTGTGGAACTATGGTCACGAGACCATTCCGCGTCACCTGCGCGACGTCGTCATCACCGAGTACGGCGTCGCGGACCTGCGCGGCCGCACCGACGAGGAAGTGATCAGCGCGCTCCTCAACATCACCGACTCGCGCTTTCAGGGTGAACTACTGGCGCGTGCGCAGGCGGCCGGCAAGATCCGCCCCGACTACCGTATTCCGGAAGGCTTCCGCGACAACCTGCCGCAGCGGCTGGAGCGCTCACTCAAGGCGCACCGTGACGCCGGCCGCTTCAGCGAGTATCCGTTCGGCACTGATCTCACCGCCGTGGAAATCGAGCTGGCCCGGGCGCTGAAGTTCCTGGGGATGCGGACCGTGAGCCGCACCGGCCGCCTGCGCACCGTGTTGACGGCGCTCGCTCGCGGTGGTCGCGCAGATGATCAGCTGGCCGCGCTGCAGCGCCTGGGTCTCGATCAGCCGCGCAGTATCAGTGAGTGGCTCGAGCGGCGGCTGGTCAGGTACGCGCTCGGCGAAGTCAGTCGAAGCTAGGCTTTTCTAACGCCTGCGTCCCCGCCGCGCTCGCACGCTCGTCCGCGCACCGCGTCGCGCTCTTGAGCTGCGCACCAT
>JANWKL010000167.1 GCA_025451375.1 Steroidobacteraceae bacterium | reverse complement strand
GCGTTCGGTGCGTCCTTGAGGCGACCCTGCTCGTCGAGCAGGTAGGCGTCGAGCACCTTGCGCGCCACCGGCGCAGCGTTGCTCGCGCCAAAGCCGGCATTCTCGACGAGCACCGCGACCGCGATGCGCGGCGCCTCCGCCGGCGCGAAGGCGATGAACCAGGCGTGATCGCGCAGCCGCTCCGGGACGGTCCTGGCGTTGTATTTTGCGCCCTGTGCAACCGTGTAGACCTGGGCTGTTCCGGTCTTCCCCGCGGCCTGATACGCCGCGCCCTTGAACGGGATGGCGGCGGTGCCGCAATAGCGAGCGCAGGACGTAGTGCCGATCATCGCATCGATCACCACCCTCCAATCTTGAGCGGACACGCCGCTGATCGGCGTGCCCTCGATCGGGGCGAGCCACTGCGCGCGCCCGGTCGCATCGCGTATTCCCTTGACCAGGCGCGGGCGAAAGCTGCGACCGCGCTCGGCCAGGATTGCCGTGATGTGAGCGACCTGCAGCGGCGTCACCAGCAGGTACCCCTGGCCGATGCCCATGTTGACCGTCTCGCCGGGGAACCACACCCTATCCTCCGGCCGCTTGAACGCCTTGCGCTTCCACTCCGGGCTCGGCAGCAGGCCCGCCTTCTCACCACTGATGTCGATGCCTGTGAGTTGGCCGTAGCCGAAGGGCTCGAGGAAGGCCGCCATGCGGTCGATTCCGAGCGTCGAGGCCAGCCGGTAGAAGTACACGTCGGAGGAGCGCGAGATCGCCTCCGCCATGTCGAGCCAGCCGCGCGGCTCGCCCTTGTCCGCGCGCCACACGTGGCGGCTGCCCGGAAGGTAGAACTCGCCGTTGCAGAACACCCTGGTGTTCGCCTCGATCGTGTGGTCGGTGAGCGCGGCAAGCCCGAGCACCGGCTTGATGGTCGAGCCGGAGGGATAGGTGCCGCGCAGCACGCGGTTGAATAGCGGCCGGTCGAGGTCGCTTTGCAGTGCGCCGTACTCGGCCGGCGTGATGCCGCGGCCGAAGAGTGTCGGATCAAACCCCGGCAGGCTCACGAGCGCCAGCACGTCGCCGTTGTTCGGATCGAGCGCCACCACCGCACCGCGGTGTCCGGCGAGCGCCGCTTCGGCGACGCGCTGCACCTTCAGATCGATCGACAGCATCAGGTTGGCGCCAGGGGCAGGAGCGCGCGTACGCAGGTTAGGCACGAACGCGCCCTGGCGCTCGACCGAGCGTCCCTGGGCGTTCACCAGGACCTCGCGAAAGCCGTTCGTGCCGTGCAGCTGCGCTTCGTAGGCACTCTCGACGCCGAGCTTGCCGATGAGCGAGGTGCCAGCGTAGGTGGCGCGGTCGATGTGCTTCAGGTCCTGCTCGCTGATCGCTCCCACGTAACCCAGGGCGTGCACTGCAAGGCCGCCGTTCGGGTACCAGCGGGTTTCCCGCGTCTTGATGTCGAGGCCGGGGAATTCGAAGCGCCGCACGGCAAAGCGCGCCACTTCGTCGTCCGACATGCGCAGGCGGATGGGCACGCTGTCAAAGTCGCGGCTTGAATCGATGGTGCGTTCGACCTCGCCAACGTCGTCGGCGCGCAAGAGGTCAAGTTGCACCAGGCGATCGAGCGTCTTTTGCAGGTCCGGGACTTCCTCGGGCACGAGCTCCAGCTGGTAGGCCGGCTGGTTGCCGGCGATCAGCTCGCCGTTGCGATCCAGGATCAGCCCACGTGCCGGGGGAATTGGCTCGACGCGCACCCGGTTGCCCTGCGAAAGATCGGAGTAGTAGTCGTGCTTGACCACCTGCAGGGTGAACAGGCGCGCAATCAGGCCGAGCGTGGCGAGACCCATCAACACGGCGCAGATGAGCGAGCGCTGGTCGAACAGACGCTGCTCGCGCCAGTGATCCTTGATGCGCACCGACGGCATGACTTATGAGCGCCGGCCGGCGACGTAACCGAGGATGGCCGCGGCGGGTGGCCAGATGAGCGCCCCGGTCAGGGTATGCACCCAGCGCAGCGGCGTCGTGACCGCGTGTCCGGTCCAGCCATCGATCATGAACAGCACGATCTCATAAATGATGAGTGCCGCCAGCACGATGAGCGCCTGCTGGATCGCGTGCTTGGAGCGGATGCGCTGATGCTCGCGGACCGCGATGTAGGTGACCAAGGAGAGCGCGAGCGCGTGTTCGCCGAGTACCGGACCCTGGAAGACATCGAGCGCGAGGCCGGCAAAGAAACCCAGTGCGATCCCGCCGGTGCGTGGGGAGTTCACTGACCAGTACAGCACCGTCAGCACGAGGAACGCCGGGCGCAGCACGTCGAGCCACGGCGGCAGCGGCAACACGTTCAGCACCAGCGCAAGAAACGCGCTCAGAAACAGGCGCGCGCGGCCCTCTGCCTTCACCGCCTGGACTCCGGCGCGGGCGTTGCTGTGGCTGGCGGCGGCGTGCCCGGTTGGGTGCTTGTCGGGGGCTGCGCCGCTGGCGCCGGTTCCGGGGTGCGCGCCTGCGGCTGCATGTCGCGGTTGCCGCTCTTCAGGTCGCCGCCGGGCGTATTGGGCACCGGCGCGGCCGGATGGCCGGCGCGGAACCACACCAGCATCACCTCGGAGTCAGCGTCGATGTGGGCCAGGGGCGCCGCGCGCACCTGCGCGAGCGGCTGCACGGCGTTGCGATGCACTTCGGTGACGCGCGCGACGGGGTAGCCTTCCGGAAACACTCCGCCAAGACCCGAGGTCACGAGCACGTCACCCTCCTTGATGTCGGCGTTGCCCGGCAGGTACGGCAGCGCGATCGAGGTCGCATCTCCGGCGCCGACGGCAATGGTGCGCAGTCCGGTGCGCTCGACGCGCACCGGGACCGCGTGCTCCGGATCCGTGATGAGGATGACCTCGGCGCTCCACGGTCCGACGTGCGTGGTCTGACCGATCAGCCCCTTGTCATCGAGTACGGCCTGGGCGGCGAACACTCCATTGGCTGCGCCGCGGTTGATCAGCAGCTTCTGCCGCAGGCTGTTCAGCTGGATGGTGACGATTTCCGCGGCGAGCCAGTGATCGACGACCGGCGGGAGCGCTGCGTGCAGACCGCGCAGCTCGCCGTTCTCGCGCGCGAGAGCGTCGTAGCGCATGGCACGCAACTCCAGATCCCGTTGCTGCGCGCGCAGGCGCGCGTTCTCAGCCTGCAGCGTCGCACGCGCCTCGAAGGTCGCTCGCAACCACGCCCAGGCGGCGGCCGGCGAGCTGACGGCAAGCTGGATCGGGTAGGCGGTCGCCTCCAGAACGTAACGCACCTGCTCGAGGTAGCGCGCCCGCTGGTCGAGGTACATGGCCACGACCGCGAGCATGGCGTACAGGGTGAAGCGAAAGCCGGGGGAACCACCGCGCGCCTGCAGGGGTCTCCCGCCTCCTGTCCCGAAAGCTGCCACCTAAGACCCGCGCGCTCCCTCGTTGATCGGCCGAAATCGCAGGAAGCGATTTCGGCGGACCGTGGCTCCGCATCCGCCGGCCAAAGGCGTGGCCCGACGCACAGCTGCACCGATTACCTCAGCAGCCGAGCACTTCATGCCAAGCCTGAGCGGACGGGCTTTTGCCGGCTGCGGTGGTGCGACACGTTACTCGAGTCCGAAGTGTCCCGGGCCGAGCTCATCCATCAGCTCAAGGATCCGTCCGCCGCCGCGGGCGACACAGGTGAGCGGATCGTCGGCGACCATGACCGGGAGTCCCGTTTCTTCGGTGAGCAGCTTGTCGATGTCGCGCAGCAGCGCGCCGCCGCCGGTGAGCACAATGCCGCGTTCGGCGACATCGGCACCGAGCTCCGGAGGGGTTTGTTCGAGCGCCTGCTTCACCGCGCTGACAATGCTCTGCAGCGGTTCCTGCAGCGCCTCGAGGATTTCGTTGCTGTTCAGGGTGAAGCTGCGCGGCACTCCCTCGGAGAGGTTGCGGCCCTTCACCGACAGTTCCCGCACCTGCGCGCCGGGATACGCCGAGCCGATCTCGATCTTGATGCGCTCGGAGGTCGCCTCGCCGATGAGGATGCCGTAGTTGCGGCGCACGTAGTTCATGATCGCCTCGTCGAAGCGATCACCACCGATGCGCGCCGAGTTCGCGTACACCACGCCATTCAGTGACAGCACCGCGACTTCGGAGGTACCGCCACCGATGTCGAGCACCATCGAGCCGCGCGGTTCGTGTACCGGCAGCCCGGCGCCGACCGCCGCCGCCATCGGCTCACTCACGATCGCAACGTTGCGCGCACCGGCGCCTTCGGCGGACTCGCGGATTGCGCGGCGCTCCACCTGGGTCGAGCCGAACGGCACACACACCAGCACGCGCGGTGAGGGCTTCAGGGTACGGTTGCCGTGCACCTTGTTGATGAAGAACTGCAGCATCTTCTCGGTGTAGGTGAAGTCGGCGATGACGCCGTCCTTCATGGGGCGCACCGCGGTGATGTGCCCGGGTGTGCGGCCGAGCATATTCTTCGCCTCGGTGCCGACCGCGACGATCACCTTGCCGCCGCGCGTGGGCTCATCCTGCACCGCCACCACCGACGGTTCGTTGAGGACGATGCCCTTATCGCGCACGTAGATGAGCGTGTTGGCCGTGCCCAGATCGATCGACAGATCCGTGGAAAAATAACCGCGCAGACGTTTGAACATGAAGCAACCGGGGAAGTGCGGCGGGAGACGCCAAAAGTGGCGCGTAATCTAGCAACCGAGGGGACATTGAGCAAGGCAACATGTATGATTTTGCGCAGGTTTTCTCATTTCATCCACGTATCCTCCGCACTCCCATGAGCCTCACACGCGAGCAGATCGCAAGCATCGCCGCCCTGGCGCGCCTGGAACTCACGGCCGCCGAAACTCCCGTCTACCAGGAGACCCTGTCGCGGATTGTCGACTTCATCAGTGCCCTGGAGCGCGCGCCGACCGAAGGCGTGGCCCCCATGGCGCACCCGCTGCCGGGGCTGTCGCAGCGGCTGCGCCCCGACGTGGTGACCGAAGTCGACCGTCACGAGGCGTACCAGGCGAACGCGCCGCAGGTCGCCGCGGGGCTGTACCTCGTTCCCAAGGTCATCGAGTGATCGGCACACTGACCCAGCTCGCCGCCGGGCTCAAGGCGCGCAAGTTCTCCAGCGTTGAACTGGTGACGGCGCTGCTCGCGCGCGTCGAGCGTGCCCAGGGAAGCCTCAACGCGTTCATATCGGTGACACGCGAGCAGGCGCTGGCCGCCGCCGCGGCCGCCGATCGTGCGCTGAGCGCCGGCAGTGGCGGTGCACTGACCGGCGTCCCCATCGCCCACAAGGACATTTTCTGCACCCAGGGCGTGCGCACCACCTGCGGCTC
>JANWKL010000166.1 GCA_025451375.1 Steroidobacteraceae bacterium | reverse complement strand
GCAGCGCTCCCCAGTGAAAGCAAACCGAGCAGACATGACACCCAGGTTTTTTTCATGGAGCTCCCCTTACTTTCTGGATTTGCCAACAAATTGGCCACAAATCAGATGTCCGATGTACTCACTCATTAAATTCTCGTGACAGGAAGATGTCTAGTTGAATTCAGTAGAGTTCATCGACCGTGACTGCTGGTCCTCGCGCGATGCAATTGACCTGTTTCCCTGATATCGGTGCCCAATACTTTCGAGACGTCGGGGCGGTTATCGCTGCTGGCGGGCCACCTGACCGGGCACGGTTGGTTTCCGTCATGTCCAGGTACGGCTTGGTTCCTGCAGCGCCAGGTACTTGAGCAGCGCCGCTGCCTTCAAACCGGCGCGGGGACGCCATCGAAAAAATCCACTATCCCGGTCTCGAGCGAATACTCCGCACCGACCACCATGAGTCCGCCAGCGTAAATCAGCTGCTCCAGAACGGCCGAGCCGTGGCGTAAATGATCGGCCGCCATGCGGATGTTGGCGCGCACCGCCAGGGCCTCCAATTCTTGCGCGTCGCGCGGCGGCCCTTCGAGTAATCCGACCACCGCCGGCCTGATGCGATCCACGATGGAGCTCAGGTTGCGCGATTGCTCCTGCCAGGGCCGCGCCAGCTGCTGCAGCGTCGCATGCACCGCCCCGCAGCTGGAATGCCCCAGTACCACCACCAGGCGTGTATGAAAGGCCTCGGCTGCGAATTCGACGCTGCCAACCTGCGACGGCGCGACGATGTTGCCCGCCACCCGGATGACGAACAGGTCGCCGAGGCCCTGATCGAAGACGATCTCTGCGGGCACGCGCGCGTCGGAACACCCGAGGATAATGGCAAGCGGTTCCTGGCCCGCCGGCAACTCGCGCCGGCCCGCGTGACCGTCGCTGGTGGTTCCCAGTTTACTGACGAAGCGGCGATTGCCTTCTCGCAACGCCTCGAATGCCGTGCGTGCCGAAATCATGGTGCGAATATACCCGGCAGGAAGCGTCAGCGCTTGCGGCGCACGCCACGGACCGGTTCGGCCTGCAGCGGATCCTCCGGCCAGTAGTGTCTCGGGTAGCGGCCGCGCAGGTCCTTGCGCACCTCGGCGTAGGCGCCGCGCCAGAAACTGGCCAGATCCCGCGTCACCTGCACCGGGCGCTGCGCGGGCGAGAGCAGTTTGAAGACCACCGCCACCCGCCCGGAACCGAGTCGGGGTGTCGTGGCCAGTCCGAACACTTCCTGCAGCCGCACCGACACGGACGGCGAGCTGGCGTCCTGATAGTCGACGCGCACGCGCGAACCGCTCGGCATGCCGAGATGAGTCGGCGCCCAGGCATCCAGATCGCGGCGCTGCTCCCAGGTCAGGAGCGCGAGCAACGCTTCAGCAAGCGGCACGCGCGCCAGATGCTCGCGCCGCGTGATGCCGTCAAGCCACGGGGCGAGCCAGCTCGGCAGGATCAGCGCGAGCGCCTCGTCAGACACCGGCGGCCAGACGGGGACCGCCGCGGACGCGCCCCCAAGCGCCAGGCGCACGAATTCGATCCGCGCCTGCAGATCGCGACGGTCGCGATCCCAGGGCAGCGCTGCGACTCCGAGCTCGGCCAAGCCCACGAGCATCGCTTCGCGCGCAGCCTCGGCGGGCACCGGCGCAAGCGGCTTGTCCTCGAGCACGATGGCGTCGAACGTCAGGCGCTGGCGGGCGATTACCGCTGCCTCACGTGAGTTCCATTCCACGATCTCGCTGCGGCGCAGCCGAGCGGCGAAGTGCAGGGTCAGCTCGCCTCGCCCGAGGGGCGCGGCCAGCAGAATGCGCGCATCGCGTTCGCTGTCATCCAGATCCACGGCGACGATCAGCTCCTGCCGCGCAAGGCCTTGCGGGCCGGTGAACTGCGCGCCGCGGCCGTTGGCGAGGGTGTACTTGCCCTCGCCCGTTTCACGCCTGCGGCCGATGCGATCCGGGTACGCGAAGGCGAGCAGCAGGCCTGCGCCACTTGCCGCAGGGGTGGTGCGCTGCGCGCCTGCGCCGCGCGTATCCAGTTGCCGCACGAGATCGCGCGCTACGCGGCGGCTTCTGTGCAGCGCCCCGCGATCCACTGCGGTCTGACTGTCCTCACCGCGCATGACCTCAAGACGGGCGCGCACGTCTGCATCGCGCCCGCCGGCACCACCGCGCAACAGGTCGCGCTCGGAGAGCAGCGCCGCCAGGTCCGCAGCCAGCGGCAATTCGCCCAGCTCGCGGGCCCGCAGCAGCATGTGCGCCAGTCGCGGATGCACGGCGACACCGGCAATCTCCCGCCCGTGGTTACTGATTCGACCGGTGGCATCAAGCGCGCCCAGGCGACTGAGCAGTTCGCGCGCGCTCGAGAGCATCGCCGGCGGCGGCGGGTCGAGCCAGCGCAACTGCGCAGCATCCCGCGCGCCCCAGCTCGCCAACTCGAGGGCCAGGGGCGCCAGATCCGCCTCAAGGATCTCCGGCGGTGTGTATGCCGCGAGGCTTGGCTGCGCGCCCTCGCTCCAGGCGCGGTAACACACCCCTGCCTCGAGGCGCCCGGCGCGCCCCTGGCGCTGCTCGGCGGAGGCGCGCGAAATGCGCTGGGTCTCAAGCCGGCTCATGCCGGTGACGGGATCAAAGCGCGCGCGGCGTACCAGCCCGCTATCCACCACCACGCGAATCCCTGCAATGGTAAGACTGGTTTCCGCGATGTTGGTGGCCAGCACTACCTTGCGCGCGCCGCCGGCGGGCGCGAGCGCTGCGTCCTGCTGCTCCACCGTCAGGTCGCCAAACAACGGCAGCACCGTGACTCCCGCACCCGCTGCAAGACCTGCCTGCACGCGGCGGATTTCGCGGGCGCCGGGCAGGAACACCAGAACATCGCCGTGCTCCTCCCGCAGGGCGTGCTGGATCAGCTGCACGACGAGCCGCTCGGGCGAATCGTGCGACCGTGATGCGGCTGCAGCGGACGGCGGCAGCAGCGGCAGCCCCTTGCCGGCATAGCGTGTTGCCACCGGAAAGAGCCGTCCCTCAGCGGTGATCACCGGCGCGTTATCCAGGAGCGCCGCTACGGCCGTGCCGTCCAGCGTTGCCGACATGATGAGCAGGCGCAACTGCGGGGCGAGGTTGGTTCGCGCATCCAGGGTCAGCGCCAGCCCCAGGTCCGCCTGCAGGCTGCGCTCGTGAAACTCATCGAAAATAATGCCGCCGACACCCTCAAGGCCGGGGTCGTGCTGCAGCATCCGGGTGAGCACGCCCTCGGTGACTACTTCGATGCGGGTCGCGGCCGAGACCTTCGTGTCCAGGCGCATGCGGTAGCCGACCGTGCGGCCCACGCTCTCCCCCAGGGTCTGCGCCATGCGCTGCGCGACCGCGCGCGCGGCGAGCCGCCGCGGTTCAAGCATGATCAGCCGCTTACCGCGCAGCCACGGCTCCTCGAGCAGCGCCAGCGGCACGACCGTGCTCTTGCCGGCACCAGGGGGCGCCTGCAGCACGGCGGAAGTGTGTGTCGCGAGCGCCTGCCGCAGCGGCGTCAGCGCCACATCGATCGGCAGTCCGGATTTCACCTAGGCCGACGCCTTGGGTTCAGCGCGCCACGCGCCCCAGGCAAACAACAGCCAACCGCCGATCCAGGCGAGTCCGCCAAATGGCGTGAGCGCGCCGACCGCCCGCGGTGCACCGAGACTGAGGGCGTACAGGCTGCCGCAGAACAGCACCACGCCGGTCACGATCAGCAGCGCCGCGGCGCGCAGCGCGCCGCTATCGATACTGCGCAGCGTGACGCCAATGCCGATCAGTCCCAGCGACTGAAAGAACTGATAGCGCACCGCCGTTTCCCACACCGGCAGCCGCTCAGGACCGAGGTGGCCGCTCGCGTGTGCCCCCAGGGCGGCGCACACGGTCGCCAGCGCCAGCAGCAGTCCGGCTATGGCGAGCGTGCGGCTGCTACTCACCGTGCGAGAGGAATGGCTTGATCAGATCGATCGGCAGCGGGAAGACGACAATCTGGGTCTTTTCGTGGGCGATGTCGGCGAGCGTTTGCAGATAACGCAACTGCAGTGCGGCCGGCTGTTTTGACAGCGCGTCGGCGGCGACCACCAGCTGCTGCGCCGCCTGGGCCTCGCCTTCGGCGTGAATGATCTTGGCGCGGCGGGTGCGCTCGGCTTCCGCCTGCTTCGCCATGGCGCGGATCATGGTCTCGTCAAGGTCGACATCCTTGATCTCGACGGTGGAGACCTTGATCCCCCAGGCCTCGGTGGCCTGGTCGAGGATGTGCTGCAGATCGACGTTGAGCTTGTCGCGCTGCGCCAGCAGGTCGTCCATTTCGTGCTGCCCAACCACCGAACGTAGCGTGGTCTGCGCGACCTGGCTGGTGGCATCGAAGGCGTTGGCCACGCCGATGATGGCCTTGCCGGGGTCTACGATGCGGAAGTAGACCACCGCGTTAACCTTCACCGACACGTTGTCGCGCGTGATCACGTCCTGCTTGGGCACATTGAGCACGATGACGCGCAAGTCCACCTTGCGCATCTGCTGCAGGATGGGCCAGACGATGATCAATCCCGGGCCCTTGATACCGGTAAAACGTCCGAGCGTGAACATGACGCCGCGTTCGTACTCGTTCAGCACCTTGATGGCGCTGAAGACGAGCACGACGATGATGACGACAATAGCGATCCCAAACGGCATGCGATTCTCCGGTGTCAGGCCACGTTCAACGCGGCTCGACCCATAGTGTCAGACCTTCCACCCTCACAATACGCGCTGTATCACCGGCGTGCAGGGGTGCCTCGCTCCTGGCGTTCCACAATTCTCCGCCGTAGCGCACCCGGCCCTTGCCGGTGAAATCGCCAAGCACCTCGGCGCTGGCGCCGATCATGGCCTGCGTTCCGGTCGCCACCGGATGCCCTCGCGCGCGGCTCGCCAGGTAGACAATGCCCGCAATGATAAGGCCGCCGGCCGTGGCGATGCCGGCGATCAACGAGCGCGCGACATTCAGGCCCGGCACGTCCGTGTCGAAGAGGATGAGCGAGCCGACGACGAATGCGATCAGGCCCCCGATGCCCAACGAGCCGTAGGCCGGAAAGAAGAACTCGGCGATGATCATGCCCGTCCCGACTGCGACCAGCGCCAGCCCCGCGTAGTTGACCGACAGGATCTGGAACGCGAACAGCGCTACCAGCAGACAGATCGAGCCGACCACACCCGGCAGCACCGCGCCCGGATTGTAGCCCTCGAGCAAGAGGCCCCAGATGCCGATGAGCATGAGACCGTAGGCCACGGTCGGATTGGCGATCACCGCCAGCAGTTGCGTGCGCCAGTCCGGCTTCTCACGCACCACGAGGAGGTTGCGGGTGGCGAGGCGCACGGTGTCAGCGCCGATGCGGACCTCGCGCCCGTCGATGCGTGTCAGCAGTTCCGGCAGATCGCGCGCGACGACGTCGATCACCTTGTCGCGCAGCGCGGCGTTCGCAGACAGGCTGGCCGCGCCGCGCACCGCCTGTTCGGCCCAGTCGGCATTGCGGCCGCGCAGTTCCGCGAGTCCGCGGATGTAAGCGACGGCGTCATTCACCACTTTGCGTTCCATCGCCGTAGTGGGCTCGCCGGCCGGCGCCGCGTTTGCCGGCGCGCCGGGCGTGGTGCTGTTCGGACTGGTGTCGGGCTTGCCGAGCGGCGCGGGGACCGGCGCTGACGGCGACTCACCGCCGATGGAGACCGGCGTTGCGGCACCGAGGTTGGTGGCGGGCGCCATGGCGGCGATGTGACACGCGTACAGAATGTAGGTACCGGCGCTCGCCGCGCGCGCACCGGACGGACTCACGTAGCCCACCACAGGAACCGGGGAAGCGAGGATCGCGCGAATGATGTCGCGCATGGCGCTGTCGAGTCCCCCGGGGGTGTCGATCTCGAGGATCGCAAGGTGCGCACCCGCTTTTTGGGCCGCCTCGAGCCCGTGTACCACGTAGTGCG
>JANWKL010000165.1 GCA_025451375.1 Steroidobacteraceae bacterium | reverse complement strand
CGAAACCGAACCAGTGCGCATCGTTGGTCAGCGGCGGTCTGAGTTTGAAGCCGCCGTTGAAGATGACCGCCGCGATGGCGTACCAGGCGAACGCGAGTATCAGGCGCACGTGCCAGTCGACGAGGAAGGCGTAAGCGCGTGCTCCGGGCCCCGCCACGGGCAGCGAGACATCGATACCGGTGTCGCTGTCGATGTGGAGGCCCGGGGCGGATTCGATCATGTCTCGTCCGCGAGCAGCCGTGCCTGGTGCTCCTGCTGCAGCGCCCTGATCAGCTCATCGAGTTGCCCATCCATGACCTGTTGCAGCTTGTAGAGGGTCAGGTTGATGCGGTGATCCGTGACCCGGCCCTGCGGAAAGTTGTAGGTGCGAATGCGTTCGGAGCGATCGCCGCTGCCGACCTGCAGACGGCGCGACTGTGCCTGCGCGCTGTGCTGTTTTTCCTGTTCGGCGGCCAGCAGGCGCGCTTTCAGCAGTGCCATGGCGCGTGAGCGGTTCTTGTGCTGCGAGCGCTCGTCCTGACACTCGACCACCAGCCCGCTCGGCAGGTGCGTGATGCGGATCGCGGACTCGGTCTTGTTGACGTGCTGGCCGCCGGCGCCCGAGGAGCGATACGTGTCAACGCGCAACTCCGCCGGGTTGATCTGGATTTCGTCCACCTCGTCCTGCTCCGGCAGGATGGCGACGGTGCAGGCGGAAGTGTGGATTCGCCCCTGCGCCTCCGTGGCCGGTACCCGTTGCACGCGATGCGTACCGGACTCGAATTTCAGCAACGAGAAGGCACCCTTGCCGACGATGCGGCTGATGATCTCCTTGAAGCCGCCGTGCTCGCCCGGGCTCTCGCTCAGGACCTCGCTGACCAGCCCGTGACTTTCCGCATAGCGGGCGTACATACGATGCAGCTCGCCGGCGAAGATCGCCGCCTCATCGCCGCCGGTGCCGGCGCGGACTTCGAGGAAGATGTTCTTATCGTCGCGCGGGTCCTGCGGCAGCAGCAGCCGGCGCAGCTCTTCCTCGGCGGTTGCGATCTCACCTTGCACGCGCGGGACTTCCTCGTTCCCGAGGGCGCGCATCCCGCTGTCGGCGTCGGCCTGCATGTCGCGCGCGGCCTTAAGGTCGTGTTCCAGCGCGTGATACTGGCCGAAGCGCTCCGCGAGCGGCTGTAGCCGCGCGTACTCCATGGACAGCTCGCGGAAGCGCTGCGAGCCGCCGGGAACCTCGCTGCTTGAGAGCAGGTGCCCGACCTCTTCAAAACGATCGGCCAGCTTCTGCAGACGTTGGTGGATGGATTCCTTCATGTGGGGTCATTGTCTCAGGATGTCTGTAGTTTGTGACAAGCTGCGCGATGCACGCTCCCCGCGGAGGCTCTATAGTGACCGGCATGCTGCTATTGAAACACCCGGGCCGTCGGCGCACCGCGCTCTGTACGGCGTTACTTGTGCTCACCCAGCTCGCCGCCTGCGCCAGCGAGCCCCCGCAGAAGACGCCCGAGCCCTCGGCGGGGGGCTCCACGGCGCTGACCGTTGCCGCGGAAACGGCTCTCAAGCGCGGCGACTGTCGCACCGCCTCCGAGGACTACGTGAAGGCTGCCACGACCGGGGATGCGGCTGTGGCGCGGCGCGCCGGACAGGTGGCGATCGCCTGCGAGCATGTGCCGGCTGCCTGGCAAGCCGCGAACCGCTGGCGGGAGCTTGCGCCGCAGGACGTCGGTGCCAACACGCTTTATGCCGCCGTCGCGCTGAAACTCTATCGGACCGCGGACGCGCGTGATGCCATCGTTGAAATCCGCCGCGCTGTCGAGCGCGACATTCCCATCGCCCCTGGAGCGGGTGGCCCCGCCGTGCACGCCGGCAAAGGCGCCGCAGCGGATCCGGTTGCCACCAACATGGCAGAGCTGGCGGGTCTCCTGCTCGAGGAAGCCGACGCTCCGGGAGTGCTGATAGCGATGAGCGGTGCCCTGGACGGGCCGCCGCCGCCTTCGGCGCCAACCCAGTTGCTCCTCGGCGAGCTGGCGCTCAACGCCTACGACGGACCTCGTGCGGAAAGCTATGCGCGCCAGGTGCTCGCGCACGACGACAAGGATCTCGCCGCACTGCACGTGCTGGCGCGGGCCTGCCTCCTGCTGGGCCGCGCGACCGAGGCGATTGCCGCCGCGCGTGCTGCCATGGCGGCGGATCCCCTGCGCGGTGGCATTGAGCTTGCTGAGATTCTCGCCGCGCTCAATCGTTATGAAGAGGCGCGCGCACAACTGGAGCAGCTGCGTGCGCAGGGCGCGGCTCCGGCGGACATCGACCGGCGCCTGGCGCTGCTCGCTTTCGATTCTGGCGATCTGTCCGACGCCAAGGTGCGTTTCACGAAGCTGCTCTCGAATGGCGGGGCGAGCGACGGCACGCAGCTGTATCTGGCCGACATCGAGGCGCGCAACGGCGATGCGGTCGGCGCCATTGCCGACTACCGGCGGCTGTATGACTCGAGTGTGGCGCTGCCGGCGCGCTCGCGTGCGGCGGCCCTGCTGCTCGATCGCAACGCGCACGCAGAAGCGCTCGCGCTGCTGGATGACTACGCGGCGGATCACCCGGAGCAGGAACTTGACCTGACTCTCGCCAAGGCGCGCCTGCTGGCGGATCACGGCGATCCGGCCCTGGGCCTCTCCGTGCTCAAGGCGGAGCTCGACCGCCATCCGCAGCATCCGGCGATCGAGTACGACCGGGCGGTAATCCTCGAACAGGCGGGACAGGTGCACGAGTCGGTCACCGCGCTCGAGCATCTGCTCGCCGAGCGGCCTGATGACCCGACGCTGCTCAATGCCCTCGGTTACACGCTCGCCGATCATTCCCTCGAACTCCCGCATGCCGAAGGGCTCATCCGCCAGGCACTCGGGGTGATGCCCGACAGCCCCGCGGCGCTCGACAGCCTCGGCTGGGTGCGTTTTCGCCAGGGCGATGCGGGTGGTGCCGCGCGCACCCTTGCCCACGCCTGGTCGGTTGGACGCGACTCGGAAATTGCCGCGCATCTTGGGGAAGCGCTGTGGATGAGCGGCGAACACCGTGAGGCGCGCAAGGTGTGGGCCACGGCGCTCGCCCGCGAGCCGGATTCCAAACCGCTGAAAGCCACGGTCAAGCGGTTCGTGCCCGATGCTCCCTAGGCTGGCGGCGGCCCTCGGGGTCGCGGCTCTTGGACTCCTCGCCGGATGCCGCACCCTGCCGGTCGTGGCCCCCGTCAGCGTGCCGTGGGAGGAGCGGCGACCGCAGCTGCAGGCGCGGGATCACTTTGAACTCAAGGGCCGCGTCGCGATCGCCGCCGCCGATCAGGGCGTCAACGCGAATCTGCAGTGGACCCAGGCAGGCGCAAGCACGCAGGTCACGCTGGAAGGCCCGCTCGGTGTCGGTGCGGTACGCATCAACGCCACTGGCAATCGTCTCGCCATCGTCACCGCTGACGGACAACGCCTCGACAACGACGCGGCTCACGCCGAGCTCGCCAATCGCTTAGGGTTTGATCCGCCACTTCAGCGCCTGCGTTTCTGGATCCAGGGCGTCCCAGACCCGGCAACGCCCGCGACCGAAACAATCGAGCCCGGACAACAACGCCTGCAGGCACTCGCACAGGATGGCTGGAGCATCCTGTACATGGCCTACACCCAGGTTGGAAATGAGTGGCTGCCGCAGCGGCTTACCGTGCAGCGCGATGCGGTGCGCGTCCGCCTGCTGGTGGACGGCTGGCGGCTGTGAGCCATCCGGAGACGCGCTGGCCGGCTCCCGCAAAGCTCAACCTGTTCTTGCATGTAACCGGCCGGCGCGCCGACGGTTACCACGAACTACAGACGCTGTTTCAACTCGTCGACCTGTGCGACAGCATCGCCATCACGGTGCGCGAGGATGGGCAGATCGAGCGACCGGAAGGGCCCGCCGGCGTCACGGCAGAGGCAGATCTGGCGGTACGCGCGGCTCAGCTGCTCAAAAAGGCCACAGGTTCACCCTTGGGCGCCACCCTCAAAATCCACAAGCGCATCCCGATCGGCGGGGGGCTGGGTGGAGGCAGTTCCGATGCCGCGACCGTACTTCTGGCGCTCAATGCGCTCTGGGACGTCCGGCTCTCTGTGGCGCAGCTGGCCGGCCTTGGGCTACCTCTGGGCGCCGATGTACCTGTTTTTGTTCAAGGTTTTTCCGCTTTCGGGGAGGGAGTCGGCGAGCGGCTGACCCCCGTAGCCTTGCCGGCGAGGTGGTACGTCGTCGTCCATCCCGGGGTAGGCGTGCGCACGCGCGAGGTGTTCCAGAGCCCTGAATTGACACGAAATTCGCCCGTCAGCACAATACGCGCCCTTTTGGATTCGGGCGGCCGGAACGACTGCGAGCGCGTGGTGCGCGCGCATGTCCCGGAAGTTGCGGAAGCCCTCGACTGGCTGGCGCAGTTTTCGCCAGCGCGGCTGACGGGCACTGGCTCGTGTGTGTTTGCGGCGTTCGAGAACGCCGCTGCTGCTACGCTTCTGGCCGCGCGGGTGCCGGATCGCTGGATGGGTTTCGTGGCACAGGGTCTGAATACCTCCCCGGTGCATGAGCTGCTTTCGAAGGGGCGGCGAGGATGAGGCGGCTGTAAGATGCGCGCCCGCTCGCTGGTTACGCGTGGCGGTGCGGTACTGGGGTGTCGCCAAGTGGTAAGGCAGCGGGTTTTGATCCCGCCATTCGGAGGTTCGAATCCTTCCACCCCAGCCAGGTTCCTTGAGGGCGGCTCGCGACAGCGCATAGATAAATGAGTACCGGCGACACATTCGCGCTGTTTGCAGGCAACGCCAACCCGGCGTTGGCGCAGGACATCGCACGCGCGCTGCAGACGCCGCTCGGACGCGCCTACGTCGGACGCTTCAGCGACGGTGAGGTGAACGTCGAGCTGATGGAGAACGTGCGCGGGCGGGACGTGTTCATCGTGCAGTCTACCTGTCCGCCGGCGAACGACAGCCTGATGGAGCTGCTGGTCATGGTGGACGCGGCGCGCCGCGCTTCCGCCGCGCAGATTACTGCGGTGGTGCCGTATTTCGGTTATTCGCGCCAGGATCGCCGGCCACGCGCGACGCGCTCGGCGATCACGGCGAAGCTGGTCGCCAACATGGTGTCGAGCGCGGGAGTGAATCGCCTGCTGACGATCGATCTGCATTCGGATCAGATCCAGGGGTTCTTCGACATCCCGGTGGACAATGTCTACGCCTCGCCGGTGCTGCTTGGCGATGCCTGGACGCAGGCGTACCGCAACGTCATCGTGGTGTCGCCGGACGTTGGTGGTGTGGCGCGCGCCCGGGCGTTCGCTAAACGTCTGGACGATGCGGACCTGGCGATTATCGACAAACGCCGCCCGCGGCCGAATGAGTCGAAGGTGATGAACATCATCGGCGACGTCGAGGGCCGGACCTGCCTGCTGGTGGACGATATGGTCGACACCGCCGGCACGTTGTGCCAGGCGGCGCAGGCGCTGAAGGACGAGGGTGCCGCCAAGGTGTTGGCTTACATCACGCACCCGGTGTTGTCCGGCAGCGCGTTGGAGAGGATTTCGAAGTCGGCGCTGGATGAGCTGGTCGTGACGGACACGATCCCCCTGAGCGCCGAGGCCAAGAGCGTGGGCCGCATCCGGCAATTATCGGTGGCCGCGCTGCTCGCCGAGACTATCCGCCGCATCCGCGAAGAGGAGTCGGTGAGTTCACTGTATGTGGATTAGGGCAAAAGTCGCCTGCGGCGCTTTTGCCGGATGGTGCCTTCGTTGCCGGCGGCAAAAGGCGTGGCTTTTGCCGCCTGCTGAGATTTTTTGGGTGTGCGGGTTTGGTCGCGATCCCGCACGAGTTGTCACTACTGGAGATTAGTAATGCGTATTTCATTCACATTCGGCGCGGATGCCCGCGGGACGCAAGGCAAGGGTGCGAGCCGCCGCCTGCGTCACTCGGGCAAAGTCCCCGCCATCCTGTACGGCGCCCAGAAGGACGCCCAGGCCTTGGTTCTTGATCAACAGAACCTCCTCACCATGATTGGCGATGAGCGTTTCTACTCCTCGATCGTGCGCCTGAAGATCGGCGAGAGCACCCAGGAGGCGATCGTCAAGGATGTGCAGATGCATCCGGCGAAGAACCTCGTGGTGCACGTTGATCTGCAGCGCGTGGTCGAGAACGAGACGATCCGCATCAACCTGCCGATCCACTTCAAGGGCGCGAGCATTTCCCCGGGCGTGAAGACCGAGGGCGGCGTGGTATCGCACCTGCGTGCCGACGTCGAGATCGCCTGCCTGCCGAAGGATCTGCCGGAATTCCTCGAGCTCGACATGTCCGGGATGGCCTTGAACGAGACCAAGTTCATGGCGGACATTCCGTTGCCCGCCGGAGTTGCGATCCCCGAGCTCACCCAGCGCAATGCGCCGGTCGCCTCGATCCACGCGCCGCGTGCCGAGGAGCCGGAGCCGGTTGCCGCCGAGGCCGCCGCCGCACCTGCCGAGGGTGCCGCAGCTGCCACGGGTGCACCAGGTGCGCCGGGAGCCGCTCCCGCCGCGGGCGCTGCCCCGGCCGCTGGCGATGCCAAGAAGGGCGACGACAAGAAGGAAGCCGCGCCTGCCAAGAAGGAGGGCGGCAAGAAGTAGCCGCCGCTCAAGTGCGCAGATCGTCCGCCGGCCGCTTTGATGTATCGAAGCGGCCGGCGGCGTTTTCGGCAGTCGGGTCAACGACATGACAGGTGAATCGCTCAAGCTGATTGTCGGGCTCGGGAATCCGGGCACCGAGTACGCGCGCACGCGTCACAATGCCGGGTTCCAGTTCGCTGATGAGCTAGCGCGCCGGCACGGCGCTACGTTTCGCAGCGAACCGCGGCATCGCGGGGAGCTGGCACGCGCGCGCATCGCCGACACGGAAGTCTGGTTGCTGAAGCCCATGAGTTATATGAATCACAGCGGCGATCCGGTGCGCAGCGTCGCGAGCTTTTACAAGGTGCCGGTGGAATCGCTGCTGGTCGCTTATGACGAGCTGGATTTCCCCGCTGGGGTCGTGCGCCTCAAGCAAAGCGGCGGTGCCGCCGGCCACAACGGCATGCGCGACGTGATCGCCCAGATGGGCGATGGCTTCTGGCGCCTGCGGATCGGCATCGGCCATCCAGGCGATCGCTCACAGGTGTTGGATTACGTGTTGGGCCGCCCCGGTGCCGCCGACGCCGCGCTGTTGCAGGACGCGATTGCCGCGGCCGCCGACATCGTGCCGGTGCTCATGCAGGACGGTGCGCAGCCGGCGATGAATCGCCTGCACGGCCGTGACCCGGTGCCAGGCGCCGCCGCGTCTGTTTCCACACCCGCGGCCAAGGCCTGACATGCCCATCCGTTGCGGCATTGTCGGTCTTCCCAACGTTGGCAAGTCGACGCTGTTCAACGCGCTGACGCGCGCGCAGATCGCCGCCGAGAACTATCCGTTCTGCACCATCGATCCGAACGTCGGCGTGGTGCCGGTGCCGGATCCGCGCCTGGCGCAGCTGGCCGCCATTGCCAAGCCCGAAAAGATCATGCCGACGACGGTGGAGTTCGTCGACATCGCGGGCCTCGTCGCCGGCGCTTCGCAGGGCGAGGGGCTCGGCAACCAGTTTCTCTCGCACATCCGCGAGGTGGATGCGATCGCCCACGTGGTGCGCTGCTTCGAAAACACCGACATCGTCCACGTGGCGGGACGCATCGATCCGTTGTCAGACGTGGAGATCATCGACACGGAGCTGGCGCTTGCCGATCTTGCCACGCTGGACAAGGGGCTCGACCGCGCCATCAAGGCGGCCAAGAGCGGCGACAAGGATGCCATTCGCCGACGGGGACTCTTCGAGCGCGTCAAGGCGCAGCTCGATGCGGTGAAGCCGGTGCGCGCACTGACGCTCACCGAGGAAGAACGCCGCGATCTGCGCGAGCTGCAGCTCCTGACCGCGAAGCCGGTCATGTACGTCGCCAACGTGGCCGAAAACGGTTTCACCAACAACCCACTGCTGGCGTCGCTCGAGAAGCGCGCCGCGACCGAAGGCGCAGTAGTGGTTGCGGTGTGTGCCTCGATCGAAGCGGAGATCGCGCAGCTGGACGATGCCGACCGCGCAGATTTTCTCAGTGAGCTGGGACTTGCGGAGCCCGGGCTCAATCGCGTGATTCGCGCCGCCTACACACTGCTCGGACTGCAGACGTTCTTCACAGCGGGACCGAAGGAAGTGCGTGCCTGGACGGTGCGGACCGGATCTACCGCGCCGCAGGCGGCAGGCGTCATCCACACCGACTTCGAACGCGGGTTCATCCGCGCGGAAGTCATTGCGTTCACGGACTACCTCGCCGGCAAGGGCGAGGCGGGGGCCAAGGACGCGGGCAAGCTGCGGCTTGAGGGCAAGGAGTATGTCATCCAGGAAGCGGACGTCATGCACTTCAGGTTCAACGTGTGATTGGCAGAGGCCTGTTACACCGCTGGAGCGAAGGTTTGACACCCCGGGGCGCGGGTGAGGACAATGCGCGCCCCCGAATGGAAAGGTAGCTCAGCTGGTTAGAGCACGGCACTCATAATGCCGGGGTCGAGGGTTCGAGTCCCTCCCTTTCCACCAATTCAATCAGCGTGTTAGCGATTGGACCCCCAACTGCCACTCGCCGAAAGTGCATGGTAAGCGCAGAAATTTGTTTGCACGG
>JANWKL010000164.1 GCA_025451375.1 Steroidobacteraceae bacterium | reverse complement strand
GAAACGCACAGCGTGTTCACCGTCATGCCCGAGCGTGTTCGGCAGCGCTATCGCAAGCTGCGCAAGACTATCCGCAAGCTCCCGGCGCATGCCTCCATGGAGGAATTCCACGAGGTGCGTCGGCGCGCAAAGCAATTGCGCTACGCGATCGAATGCTGCGGCAGCCTGTTCGGCAAGCCCGCGGATGATCTCCTCAAGGCGCTGCGCCGGATGCAGGAAAAGCTCGGCGTGCACCAGGATGCTCATATGGCGAGAAGCCGCCTCGCAACCCTCGCTGCCGATTCCACGGTGACGCTGCCGGCTGCGACCTTGTTCCTGATGGGGCGTTTCGCCGAACGCCAGACCGACCTCATCTCGCAGGCGGGCAGGACGCTGTCACGCTCCTGGCGCCGCGTGCGCGGCAAGCGCTGGAAAGCCATGCGCACGCACCTTGCCGAGTTGAGCGCCCGGGCGGCTGGCCCAAGGCGTGTTCGCGCTCCGGTGGCGCGTGCCGCGGCCGCACCCGCGGCGGCACCCGCGGACAGCCCCGCGGCGCCGCAGGCTGTACTGCCGGACGACGCGCTGCGCGAAACAGCCCTGACTTCCGACTCCAAGCATTGAAGCGACGCGCGCCGGCATGGAGTTCCTGATCGTCCGCCATGCGATTGCCTTTGAGCGCGACACGCGCCGCTGGGCTGATGACGATGAACGGCCGCTTTCTGCGCGCGGCATGGCACGCGCGCGCAAGGCGGCGGCGGGACTGCGGGGGATCACCGGGCACCCCACGCGGGTGCTGACGAGTCCCTTGCTGCGTGCACGCCAGACCGCGGCGATTCTCAGCCAGGTAGCCGGATGGCCGCGGGCGGTGCAGTGTCATCAGCTCATGCCCGGCGTCGCGCCCGCAGAGTTGCTCACACTCATTGGACGCACCCGCGACGAGCGCCTCGCGGTCGTGGGCCATGAGCCGGGCCTGGGTCACCTCGTCAGTACCTGCCTGCCCGGCGGCGCGAAGAGTGCAGCCTTCGCTTTCAGAAAAATGGGCGTGGCGCTCTTGGAATTTAAGGGACCACCCCGCGCCGGCCGCGGCGAGCTCATCTGGTTTTTGCCGCCGCGCGTGCTACGCGCCGTGAGTTAGGACCTGCTAACTCCGCAGCCGGCCAAAGCCCGTGCGCCCACCCTGGCCATGGAGAGCTCGGCTGCTGAGGTGATCGCAGCGGGTGTGCATCGAGCCACGCCTTTGGCCGGCGGAAACGGAGCTACTGTCCGCCGAAATCGACTTCCTGCGATTTCGGCCAATGAATCAGTGCGCCCCTGAGCCCGCCGCACCGCCGCCGGCGCCGCCGCGTATCGGATGCGCGAGCCACACCAGGCCAATGAGTCCAATAAAGATCACCGCCGACACGTAGAAGATATCGTTCGCGGAGAGCATGAACGCCTGGTTGTCGACGAGCCGGTTGAGCAGCTCGTAACTCTGAGCGGTCCCCATGCCGCTGGCGTGCAACTGTGACAGGGTCTGCGCCGCAACCGGGTCACTGGGCGTGAGGTGCTCGACAAGCTGCGCGTGATGCAACGTCGCGCGCCGATCCCACAACGTGGTCGTGATCGAAGTGCCGAACGAGCCGGCGCTGATGCGCGCGAAATTCGACAGCCCGGAGGCTGCCGGAATGCGCTCCGGCGGCAGGCCGTTCAGGGTAAGCGCCATGAGCGGGATGAAGAACGCGGCCATGCCGGCGCCCTGGATGATCGTCGGCACGAGCAGCGTGGCGATGGTCGCGTTGGTGTTGAAATCCGCACGCATGAACAGCACCAGCGAAAACACCGCGAACGAGATGGTCACGAGAATGCGCGGATCGATGCGGTCCGAGAAGCGTCCCACGAACGGGGTGAACACCATCGCCAGGATGCCCACCGGTGCGAGAATCAGACCGGCAAGCGTCGCCGTGTAGCCCATGTACTGCTGCAGCCACAGCGGCAGCAGCACCACGTTGCCGAAATACAAGCCGTAGGCGGACAGCAGCGCCACCGTGGCGACCCAGAAGTTGCGGCGGCGGAACAGCGTGAGGTCGACGATCGGGTGCTCTTCGGTGAGCTCCCAGATCAGGAAGATCGCGAACGCCACCACCGTCACGCAGGCGAGCGCGACGATGGTCGAGGAATTGAACCAGTCCAGATCCTTGCCCTTGTCGAGCATGACCTGCATCGAACCGACCCAGATAACGAGCAGTCCCAGACCCACGGTGTCCACCGGCACTCTCGCAGTCGCGGTCTCGCGCTTGTGGTAGATGCCCCAGGTCACGAGCGCCGCGACAACGCCCACCGGCACGTTGATGTAGAAGATCCACGGCCAGGAAATGTTGTCGGTAATCCACCCGCCCAGCAGCGGCCCCACCACCGGCGCCACCAGCGTGGTCATCGCCCACATGGCAAGCGCAGTGCCGGCACGGGCCCGCGGGTAACTTGACAGCAGCAGCGACTGCGACAACGGGATCATCGGGCCGGCGACCGCGCCCTGCAGCACCCGGAACAGGATCAGGAGCGAGAGATTGGGTGCGAGCGCGCACAGGAACGAAGCGATGACGAACAGCAACACCGAGGCGAGGAACAGCCGCACCTGTCCGAAGCGGCGCGTCAGCCAGCCGGTGAGCGGCAGCGAGATGGCGTTGGCGACGCCGAACGAGGTGATGACCCACGTGCCCTGGTCGGGCGACACGCCCAGATCCCCGGCGATCGCCGGGATCGAGACGTTGGCGATCGACGTGTCGAGCACGTTCATGAACGTGGCGAGCGACAGCGCGATGGTGCCGAGCACCAGCTGCGAGCCGGTCAGCGGCTGCAGTACCGGCGCACCACCCTTCTCATCCGCCATGAACGTTCAATCCCTCAGGGCAAGGCCCGCGGCGTGCCGGGTGTCGGCACAGCTGCCGGCGCGTGTGCGCTGGCGAGCAGCGCGCGTGTCGGGGTCGCGACCGCAGCCACGGCGCGGGAAGTGTCGGCAAGGTTCGCAGCGATGATCGCGTGCACGCGCGAGTCAGCCGCCGCGTTACCGGAACCAAACACATCCGTCGACCAGGCTGCGGCGTTGCTCGCCACCTGCGGCAAGCGGGCACCGTCACTACTGGAAACGTCGACTTCGGCCTTCATGGACAGTCCGATCTGCAGCGGCCGGCTCGCGACCTCGTGCGGATCGAGAGCCACGCGCACCGGCACGCGTTGCACGATCTTGATCCAGTTGCCGGTCGCGTTCTGCGCCGGCAAGAGCGAAAACGCCGCGCCGGTGCCGGCACCAAAGCCGGCGACCCTGCCGTGAAACACGAAGTGCGTGCCGTACAGGTCAGCGGTGAGCTTCACCGGCTGCCCGACGCGCATGCGCTCGAGCTGCGGCTCCTTGAAGTTGGCCTCGACCCAGACCTGATCGAGCGGCACCACGGCCATCAGCGGGGTGCCGGGGCTCACGCGCTGACCGAGCTGCACGTTGCGGCGCGCGACAAAGCCCGAGACCGGCGCCGGCAACTCGGTGCGCGAAAATGTCAGATAGGCGCTGCGCACCGCGGCGGCTGCATCGCGCACCTGCGGATGATTTTCGAGCGTCGTACCGTCGACGCGCGCGCGCGTCGCGGCGAGTTGCTGCCGGGCCGCATCCCGGCTCGCCTGCGCTGCCTTGACGGCATCGGTGGCGTGCTGCAGTTCCTCGCCCGACACCGCGCCCGTGGCCGCGAGCTGTCGGCGACGCGCCAGATCGCTCTGCGCGGCGGCCAGATCCGAGTCGCGCACCTGCGCCGCTGCCTGCAGCTGCGCACTGGTGGCGTAGAGATTGCGCACGTCACGCACGGTGCGTGCGAGCTGTGCCTCGGCCTGATCCAGGGCTACTTTCGCGTCTGCCTGGTCGAGGCGCACCAGCGCCTGGCCGGCCTTGACGAACTGCGTGTCATCCGCGCCGATCGCCACCACGGTTCCGGAGATCTGCGGCGTGATCTGCACGACATTGCCGCCGACGTACGCATCATCGGTGCTCTGCTCGTAGCGCAGCACCTGCGCCCAATACAGACCTAGAAAAAGTCCGATAACGGCCACCGTAGCGCCGGCTGCGATCAGCCAGCGCCAGCGTTTACTCAGGGCGGATGTGATTTTGGTGTCCGTGCTCATAGTGATCCTCGAAGAAAATTCCGCAGCGCGCTTCGCGCGCATCAGGCCTGGGCGTTCTCGAGCATCCGGCTCAGCAACACCTCGAGCTGCCGTCCTTCCTGCCTGGTGAAACCGCGCAGAAAGCGATTCAGCACATTCATCGAGATCTCCCGCATCCGCGGATAGGCCGCCCTGCCCTCGTCCGTCAGCTCGAGATAGGTCAGCCGCCGGTCATGCGTACAACGCGCCCGGGTGAGCAGCTGCTTGTCCTGCAGGCGATCGAGCATGCGCGTCATGGCGCCCGCGTCGTACGAGATGCCCTTGCACAGGTCCGATGCGGACATCGGCTCCTCCCCCGCGGCGAGCGTTGCGATGACGATAAATTGCGCGGCACTCAGCTCCAGCGGCGCAAGACGCTTGTCGGCCGCCAGCTCCCTGTCGAGCGCACTCAGCAGTTCCGTGCGCACCCGGTTCAGAAGTGATCCCACACCCTTGCGGGGCTGGTAGCTGGCGCTGTCGTAAATCTCGCTCAAAGTCAGCCTCCGTGAAATCTCCCCTCCGGGATAGCGGGCCACACCCGGCCGGGGCAGGCGTCGAATAATACTTGCCTAGGCTGTTATTGTCAACGAATTAGTTGCCTCGGCAGATTGGCGCGCGCTGGCGCAGCATGCTCGATGCGCTCGAATCAGCGCGCTGACTGTTCCCGTTCCTTAAGAAAAGCACTCGCTTCTTCCGGCCGTTGCCATTTTCCGCCGGGTGGCTTCCCATTACCTACATGCCGCACACGCCTTCGCCGCGCAGCTTTGGACCACTTTGCCTGATCATCGGACTCCTCGTGACGGGGCCGGTGCAGGCACAGGAGACCAGCGACGCGTGCCCGCGGCCGATGCCTGGCAGCGCGGTTCCCGAACCTGCGGATCTGCGCAGCCACGACGGGGTTCTCAAGGTCGACCTCACGATCCGCAATGCTCCGGGACCCAAGGGCTCACGGCGTTATTGCTACCTGCTGCCGGATGGAACGCAGTCCCCGACGCTGCGACTGCACCCCGGCGACCTCCTGATCCTGAAGTTGAAAAATGAACTGAGTAGCCTGCCGCCCGCGGCATCCGCACCTGCGGCGCCGGCGGTGCAGGCGGCGCACAGTCACGCGACCGGCGCAGCGGCGGCCGATCCATGCACGAGCGGCGCCATGACATCCACGGCGACCAACCTGCACTTCCATGGACTGACGGTGCCACCCGTGTGCCACCAGGATGAAGTGGTGCGGACCTCCATCCAGCCTGGCGACGCACCCTTTGAGTACCGCTTCCGCATCCCGGAAGGTGAGCCGCCGGGACTTTACTGGTATCACCCGCACATCCATGGATTCAGCTCCGTCGAGGTGCAGGGCGGCGCATCCGGCGCGCTCATCATCGAAGGGATCGAGCGCGCGAACCACGCGGTCGCAGGACTTGCCGAGCGCGTGCTCGTGATCCGCGACCAGGATCTCCTGAACCCGGATGCCCCACCGTCAAAGTCCGAGCCCGTGGTACCGAAAATGCTCATTGATCGGGACGGGGACTCGGCCAACAACGGCACCGGCTTCGGCCGCCCGGCGAAGGACCTGTCGGTCAACTTCGTTCCCGTCCCTTACCCGGACTATCCGCCGGCGTCGATCGCCATGAAGCCAGGCGAGCGGCAGCTGTGGCGGGTGCTGAACGCCTCCGCGGTGACCTATCTTAATCTGGCCGTGCTGTGGCGTCGGGACCCGCAGCAGCTCGGCATCGTCGGCATCGACGGCGTCCCGCTGCACGCCGCCGCCGACGACCCCGCGGCGATCGTGTGGCAGGATCACATCGGCGTACCGCCGGGCGCGCGAGTGGAGTTCATCGTTGAAGCTCCGCCGCCCGGCGTGCCGGGGCTGTTGGTCACGCGTACGGTCGATACCGGCCAGGGCGGAGAGAATGATCCCAACCGCGCGCTGGCGAGGATCGAAACCACACCCGCGGCGCCCGAGCCGGCGGCGAAGCTCCCCAGGGCCACCCCGCCGCTACCTGCGCCCGCGCGCCCATGGCTCGGGGACGTGGCCCCGGTGCGGGTGCGCAAGCTCTACTTTTCGGAGAAGTTGTCTGATCCGAAGAATCCCAACAGCGCCACCACCTTCTACATCACGGTGGACGGCCGCGAGCCGGTGGCGTTCGATCCGGCTTCCAGTGAGCCGGACATCACGGTGCGACAAGGCGACGTGGAAGACTGGATCATCGAGAACCGCTCCACCGAGCTGCACGCGTTTCATATCCATCAGATCCATTTCCTGTTGCTGGACTGGTCTGGCGTCGCGGTTAGCGAGCCGTTCCTGCGCGATACGGTGAACGTCCCCTACTTCAACGGCCGCACACTGCAGTATCCGAGCGTGCGGTTGCGCATGGACTTTCGCGACCCCGACACCGTCGGCACTTTCGTCTACCACTGTCATCTGCTTGAGCATGAAGATGGCGGCATGATGGGATTGGTGCACGTCGTGCCGGCGTCACGCGAAGGTCACGGCGATGCAATACGGGGTAGGTAGAACGGTCGCAGCCCGCTGCCGGGCCAACCAACCTCAGGGAGAATTCCATGAAACTCGCGCGACTTGCGTCCCACGCGCTGGACGGCCTGCGCATCGGACTTAGCGCAGCTGCACTGCTGCAGCTCGCGGCCGGTGCTGCGATCGCCAACGCCGCCGCCACGCCGGCGGCCGCAGAACACACCCACTCACCCATCAGGCATGTGATCGTCATCATCGGTGAAAACCGCAGCTTCGATCACGTGTTCGCCACCTACGTGCCGCGGCATGGGGAGTCGGTGTGGAACCTGCTCTCGGAAGGCATCATCAACGCTGACGGCACACCGGGCCCGAACTTCGCCAAGGCGAAGCAGCAGGCTGCCTCCGATCCGGGAACCGATGCTTTTCTCCTGAGTCCTGCGAAGACCTCTTTCCCCGGCAATGTATTGCCGACGCCGCTGGTGGGTGGCCCGAAGACCTCGTACATCCCCAACGACAGCCTGACCATCGCCGAGCAGTCCGAGAACGGCCTGCCGGCTGCGTATTACCCGTCGCTGGTCGCCGGTGGTACAGGGCTGACTTCGCATACGCCCGACACGCGCATCAATGACGTGAATGCGCTGCCCCCGGGTCCCTTCCAGCTGACCAACGGCAACACTTTCTTTTACACGTCCTACGCCGCCAGCCCCGTGCACCGCTTCTACCAGATGTGGCAGCAGCTGGACTGCAGCGTCGCGCATGCCACGGAAAAGAAGCCCTCGGGCTGCAACTCGTCTTTGTTCTCATGGGTCGAGGTAACCGTCGGTGCCGGCGCCAACGGCATCCCGCAACCGGCCGATTTCAGCACCGAGTACGCACCGGGCGTGAGGACCACCGGCGAAGGATCGACCGCGCTGGGCTTCTACAATGTGCAGCAGGGCGACGCGCCCTACTTCAAGAGCCTCGCGGACCACTACGCGATGAGCGACAACTTCCACCAGTCGGTCAACGGTGGCACCGGCGCCAACCACGTCATGCTCGGCCACGGTGATGCGCTCTGGTTCAGCGACGGCGCTGGCCATGCGCTGAAACCCCCGCACATGACCGAAGTGGGGATGGGCAGCGCCAACCAGGGCGTCGTCGATGAGGTCGAGAACCCCAATCCTGCGACCGGCACCAACAACTGGTATACCCAGGACGGTTACGGCGGCGGCTCCTTCGGTTCAGCGTCCTACGGCGGCGGCTCGTACAGCGATTGCTCTGATGAGAGCCAGCCGGGCGTCGCCCCGATCCTGAAGTACCTGCACTCGCTGCCACGTCCTGTCAACGCCAACTGTGAGCCGGGCCACTACTATCTGCTCAACAACTACAACCCGGGCTACTTCGGCAACGGCGCCAACGCCTTCACCGACAACAACGCCAACAACACGGTGTTCACGATTCCGCCCTCCTCGACGCCCAGCATCGGTGACAGCCTGCTGGCGGCGCATATTTCCTGGAAGTACTACGGCGACCAGTGGAACAACTACCTTCCGGATCCGTACCAGTTGAACTACGGCGCCATCGGCGCCCAGACCGACGAGTACTGCAACATCTGCAATCCGTTCCAGTACGACACGTCGATCATGACGAACGCGGCGGTCCGCACGGCGCACATCCAGGATACGGAGAATCTCTACGCCGACATCGCCAAGGGCACGCTGCCAGCGGTGTCATTCGTGAAGCCCAGCGGACTGGTGGACGGTCACCCGTCCTCCTCGAAGCTGGACCTGTTCGAGGGCTTCTCCAAGAAGATCGTCGATGCGGTCAAGGCCAACCCGCGCCTGTGGGAAGACACGGCCATCTTCATCACCTTTGATGAGGGCGGCGGTTACTACGATTCAGGCTACGTGCAGCCGGTGGATTTCTTCGGCGACGGCACGCGCATCCCGCTGATCGTGGTGTCCAGGCACACCCGCGCCGGGCACATCTCGCATGACTACGCGGATCACGTTTCGATCCTGAAATTCATCGAGAGGAACTGGGGCCTCCGGCCGGTAACTCGTCGCAGCCGCGACAACTTCCCGAACCCCCGCACCCGGGACGACAACCCGTATGTACCGGTCAATACGCCGGCCATCGCGGACCTGTTTGACCTCTTCGACTTCGATCAGGACCACGACCGGCGCTAACGTCCGTCGCGCGGCGGCGCGAAACCTCGAAGGGGCGGCCATCGGGCCGCCCTTTTTTGTGGACGGAAACCGCCCACCGGCGCATGGGCTTTTGCCCGTGAGAGGGTAGAATCACGCCCCTTCCCGCTTCGGGGTGTAGCTCAGCCTGGTAGAGCGCTACGTTTGGGACGTAGATGTCGCAGGTTCAAATCCTGTCACCCCGACCACTGATCCTAATTGGGCTTCACGCCCGCTTCCCACTGCTTCAGTACAGCAATGATTTTTTCTTCGCTGAATCGG
>JANWKL010000163.1 GCA_025451375.1 Steroidobacteraceae bacterium | reverse complement strand
CGCGGATCTTGATTTCCAGCAGCTCAAGGTCTACCCCGGTAACTACGATGATTTCATGCTGGCGTCGACGCAGGCGCGGGCGCGGGTTGAGGCCGCGAACGCCAAGGCGAAGGACCGCATCTCCGACCTGCAGGAGTTCGTACGGCGCTTCTCCGCCAACGCCTCGAAGTCCCGCCAGGCCACTTCGCGTAAGCGCCAGCTGGAAAAGATCAAGCTCGAGGACATCCGCCCCTCATCCCGTCAGAACCCGTATATCCGCTTCGAGCAGGGCAAGAAGCTCTATCGCTCGGCGGTAAACGTGGAGCACCTGAGCTTCAAGTACCCGAAGACCGAGGAGCTGGTGCTCAATAACGTCAGCTTCAATATCGAAGCCGGCGAGCGCATCGCCATCATCGGGCCGAACGGCGCCGGTAAGACCACGCTGATGCGCTGCCTTGCAGGAGAGCTGCATCCGACGTCGGGTCGCATTGTGTGGGTGGAGAACGCGCAACCGGGCCATATGCCGCAGGACCCGCAGGCCGAGTTCGATGAAAAGACCGACCTCTTCACGTGGATGTCGCGCTACACGGGCAAGGCGGACGATGATCAGCTGATCCGCGCGACGCTGGGCCGCTTGCTGTTCTCGGGCGATGAAACCAAGAAATCAGTGAAGGTGCTTTCCGGCGGCGAGAAGGGCCGCATGATCTACGGCAAGCTGATGCTCACCAGGCCCAACGTGCTGTTGATGGACGAACCCACCAACCACATGGATATGGAAACCATCGAGTCGCTGCAGATCGGTCTGGAGCACTACGCCGGCACCCTGGTCTTCGTGTCGCACGATCGTGAGTTCGTCGGCGCCCTTGCCACCCGCATCATCGAGCTGAAGGGCGACGGCAGCGTCAGGGACTACAAGGGCACCTACGACGAATACCTGACGGCGCAGGGCATCCAGGCGTAAGAAGAGCGCCGGGCCTTTTAGGCGCGATCAGTGCGACAGGCGGACCACGAAGCGCACGCCCGTACCGTCGCCGAGGTTCGAGGCCCGCGCCTCGCCGCCGTGGAATTCGGCGATCAGCCGCACGATGTAGAGCCCGAGGCCGAAGTGCGGCCGGCTGTCGCCGTCGGGCCTTGACTGCCACAGGGACTCAAACAAGCGATCTGCAACGTGCGGCGGGAGCGGCGGGCCGGGATTCTCCACCTCCAGCACTGCCGCGTCAGGTTCGAGCCGCAGCCTCACCGTGATGGTGGCGCCGGCCGGCGAGAAATCCACCGCGTTGTCCACGAGCTTATCGAGCAGCTGCACGATGAGATCTGGTGCGCCGTTGAGCATCACCGCCTCCGCCGGCAGCTCAGCGTCGAACTTGCGCGCCGGGAAGGCGCTGCCGTAAGCGGCAACCGCGGAAGCCAGCACCGGCACGAGATCAAAGTGCACGCGCTCGGCGCTGCCGATCGCTTCCTCCACCCGGGTGGCCGCGCCCATGGCGACGAGGATCGCATTCAGACGCTCGCTCCCCTGGCGGGCGCGCGCCACGTACTCGCGCGCCGCGGGGGAAACCTGTTCGGATTCGAGGTTATCCAGGGACGAGCGCACGATGGTGAGTGGCGTGCGGATCTCGTGGGCGAGCTTGCCTGCTAGCGTGCGCAGGTAGCTCGTGTATTCGTTCACCCGCGACAGCAGCGTCGCGAACCCGCGTGCCACATCTCCCAGCTCATCGCGCGCGCCGGTTTCGGGGAATTCGGTGACGAGCTCGGCGCCCGTCAACGCCGACTCGCTGGCGCGCCGCAGCCGCGCGAGACGCAGCGCGAGCCACGCGGCAAACGTGAACATCGAGGTCACCGCCACGACGCTCGTGAGCAGCGCGAAGTTGAGCATGCGCGTCAGGGCATGGTCACGCAGGTGAATCCAGCGATCCGCGGCCTGGGTGACGGCGAGCGCGCCGATCACCTCCTGGTGATCACGATCGTAGATGGGCGCACTCGATTCAATGATCTGCCGTTCGCCGGGTCGATCCACGAAACGCCGATACAGGCGCGCCAGCAGCGGCGGGACTTCCGAACCCAGGGAGCCCGCGGCGGCCAACTCGTCAGCGCGCGCGAGCAGCTGCCCGTCCGGCGCCGTGAGTGAGAGATTCAGCCCGGGCTGCAGAAACTGCGCCAGATAGGACGTGAGCTCCGGGGCCGCCACGATCAGGCGGCCGAGGGGTTGCAGATCGTCACTGCGCAACGAGCCATAGCTCACCGGCAAGGCACCGCGCCGGTCGCGATCATCCACCAGTACACCAAACTGTCGGCCGACCATGGACAGCGGTACCCCCAGTTCAATCCGATACCCCTGGGCGGTCGTCTGCCAGGCACCGCGGATACGCGGCTCGATGGGCGCGCTGCGCTGCCCGTACTCGCCGATGTCCACGCGCCGGGCGGTCACCGACCCCGGGCCGGTCGCCGCAAAAAACACCTGGTGCGGTGTGCCCTGCGGGTCCGCGAACCCAAGCCATACGCGGTCGCCGAAGGTTGCCGGATCCAACACGTTGGTGCCGGGCGCATCGAACAGCGGGTGTTCATCGTGGACGTCGATGAGCACGAAGAGCATGCGTTCATACACGCCGGTGAGAATCCCGAAGTGCCGATGCGCGTCGTTGGTGAAGTATTTCCACGCTGCGGGTATCCGCGGCCAGTCTTCGGTGTAGCCGTCCAGCAGCGGCGCGGCGGTCAGTAGCAGGGGCTCAAGGTCATAGGGGCCGATCTTGCCCGGCGCGCCCGCGGGAGCCTCGGCCACCGCCGCTTGGGAAGGTGGTGCAGGCGTCGCGGCAGGCGCATTCGCATCCGGGGTAGTTGCGTCAGCCGCCGTTGACGTGTCCGCCTCCGGGCCGCCGGCAAGCGTCGCCGGCTGCGCCGGCGCTGGTTGCGGGTCTGGAACCACGGGCGCCGGCGGCGTCGCGCGATACATGAGATCCGTGCGGCCCTGGAGCGAGGCGGCGATGGTCTGCGCGACCGCCTGCAGCGAGTTCACCTCGCCCTCGCGCAGCGCGGATTCCATTTCGCGAGCGTACTGGCACCCCGCCCACGGCAACACGAGCGTGGCGAGGCCGAGCAGCAGCAGCTTCAGGCGCAGCGTCATTCGACCCAGCGATATCCCATCCCGTAGGCGGTCTGCACGGCGTCAAACTGTGGATCGACGCCCTGGAATTTGCGCCGGATGCGCTTCACGTGCGAGGTGATGGTGTTGTCATCCAGCACCACGTTGGCGGCGTCCATGAGTTGCTGGCGGTTTCTGACGTGGCCCGGGTGGCGCGCCAGCGCGTGCACGATCCAGAACTCGGTGAGCGACAGCAGTACGACCTGGCCGTTCCACTGCGCCTGCATACGTTCCGCATCGAGGGTGAGTGCGCCGCGATGGATGATGTCGGCGGGGGCGGCGGGCTTGCGCAAGGCATCGACCCTGCGAAACAGCGCGTTCACGCGCGCGCTCAGATGCGGCAGGCTCAGGTCCTTGGTGAGAAAGTCATCCGCACCGAGGCGCAGTCCCGACACCGCATCGAGCTCGCTGTCACGCGCGGTGAGAAAAATAATCGGCAGCTCGGCCGACAGCGCCCGCAGTTGCCGGCACAGCTCGAAGCCGCCCTCCGGCTCGTCCTGCAGCGAGATATCGATGATCGCCAGATCCGGCAGGCGCGCAGCAAAAGCCCGCATGGCCTCGGCGCGATTGGCGTAGCAGCGCACCGCGTAGCCCTCACGCGTAAACGCCGCCGCGTAGTTGTCCCGGATGGCAGGTTCGTCTTCAACAATGGCAACCTGGCGCTTCATACACCGACAAGGCTACAGGCTGCGCCCGGCGCGTGAAAGCGCTCAGCGACTGATGCCACAGTGCGCCACAATCTTTCTGCCTGATGCCACATTTGCGCCATCGGGCAAGGTGGCGTGCCGTGGCGAAATACTCCCGTCACTACTGACGGGAGTCTTTCGATGAACGCACGGCGACGCAGATCGTTCGACACCGCGGCGAGACACCAGGCACTTGCCAACTGGTTTGCGCTGTTCGTGCTGCTGGCACTCGGCATCGTCTGGCCGCCTGCCGACGCGACCGGACACCGTCAAACGACCCTGCTATGCGCAGCAGATCGCTAAAACGCGCTGACCCCGGTCAGCTCACGCCCGATGGTGAGCTGGTGAATGGTCTCGGTGCCTTCGTAGGTGATGACGCTCTCGAGATTCAGCATGTGGCGGATGGGCGCGTACTCGGCGCTGATGCCCGCTCCACCCAACATGTCGCGGCAGTCGCGCGCGATGTCGAGCGCCATGCGGCAGTTGTTCCACTTGGCGAGCGACACGTGCGAGGGCTGCATGGTGCCGGCGTCCTTCATCCGCCCGAGCTGCAAGGCCAAGAGCTGCGCCGTGGTGATGCGCCGCGCCATGTCGGCGAGGCGCACCTGGATGGTCTGGTTGTGCGCGAGCGGCCGGCCGAAGAGCGTGCGGGTTGCGCTGTAGTCGAGCAGCTGCCTGAGGCACGCCTGCGCCGCCCCGATGACACCCCAGACGATGCCGTAGCGAGCCTGCGTGAGACACGACAAGGGTCCCTTGAGCCCCACCACGCCGGGCAGTACGCGCTCCTCGGGTACGACGACGTTGTCGAAGAACAATGCTGCGGTGATGGAAGCGCGCAGCGAGAATTTGTGCTGGATCTCGGGCGCCGAAAAGCCCGGCGCACCTTTCTCGACGATGAAGCCCCGGATGCCCTCGGGGGTCTGGGCCCACACCACCGCGAGATCCGCGATGGCGCCGTTGGTGATCCACATTTTCGAGCCGTTCAGCACCCAGTCGCTGCCGCGCTTCTTGGCGTGGGTCTTCATGTTGGCCGGGTCCGAGCCGCCCTGCGGTTCGGTGAGGCCGAAGCAGCCAATCAGCTCCCCGCGCGCCATGCCCGGGAGGTACTTGCGCTTCTGGTCCTCGGAGCCGAAGGCCCAGAGCGGGTACATGCTCAGCGATGACTGCACCGAGACGAAGCTGCGGATGCCGGAGTCGCCGCGCTCGAGCTCCTGGCAGATGAGCCCGTAGCAGATCGCGTTCAGACCGGCGCATTCGTAGCCGTGAATGGAGGAGCCGAGGAGACCGAGGGAGGCGAGTTTCGGGATCAGCTCCTTCGGAAAGCGATGCTCCTCGAAGCAGCGCTGGATGACCGGCAGCACCTCGCCATCCACCAGTCGTGCGACGGAGTCCTGCACCAGACGTTCTTCGTCGCTGAGCGCGGCGCGCACGTTGAACAGGTCCAGCGGGTCCAGGGCAGCGGGCCTGGACCTGGCGGTCGTGGTGTCGGCGGTAGCGGCGTTGGCCACGGCGGTCTCCTTGCAGGGGCGCTGGCGGGATTTCGGGGCGCGCATGATAACGGGTCCGGCGGTGGAACTTAAGCGGTGGTTTGGTGCACCCTGCTGCCATGAAAATCCCCGAAATCCTCATCATCGAGACGATGCACCAGCCCGGGAGCCTGGCGAAGGTCCTGCAGGTCATAGCTGACGCCGGGCTCGCCATCGAGGGCCTCACCGCGCTGCGGCGCGACCAGGGCAGGACGCTGTGGGAAATCACGCTGGAGATGGACGAGGAGGCGGATCGCTCACTGTACGAGCGCATCGGAGCGCTGCCCGTTGCCCGCTTCGTCGGCAAGTCCGACCGGGTTTTCAATCGCCACCGCGGCGGCAAGATCCGCACCGTGGCTACCCTGCCCATCAACACGCGCGAAGTGCTGCGCGATGTCTACACGCCGGGCGTTGCCAGGGTGTGCCTTGCCATCCAGAAAGACCCCGAAGCGGCGTACGAGCTCACCGGCTTGGGCAACACCGTCGCCGTCGTCACCAACGGCACCGCGGTGCTCGGCCTCGGCAACATTGGCGCGCTGGCGGGGCTGCCGGTCATGGAGGGCAAGGCGGCGCTGTTTGCTGACCTGGTTGGCATCAGCGGCGTGCCGATCCTCATCAATGACACCGAACCGCAGCGCATCGTCAGCATCATCACCGGTATCGCGGATTCATTTGGCGCCATCCAGCTCGAGGACTTCGCCGCTCCGGAGTGTTTCGAGATCGAGCAGGGGCTGCAGGCGCGGCTGCAGAAACCGGTCATGCACGATGACCAGCATGGCACTGCGGTCGTGGCGCTTGCGGCACTCCTGAACGCCGCGCGCTACTCAGGCGTTGATCTCAAGGCCAGCATCATCGGGCAGATCGGCCTGGGCGCTGCCGGCACCGGGATCGTGCGCCTGCTGCAGGCTCACGGCGTGCGGCACGTACTGGGCACCGACCGCAATGCGCAGGCGGTGGCGCGCCTTGAGGCGATGGGCGGGGAGGGGGTGACGCTCGAAGCGCTCATGCAGCGCGCCGACATCGTGATCGCGACCACCGGGGTAAAGGGCCTCATCAAGCCGCAGTGGGTGAGGAAGGGGCAGGTGATCCTCGCGCTGTCGAACCCGGACGCGGAGATTGAGCCGCTCGTGGCGCGCGCCCAGGGCGCCGCCTTTGCCGCTGACGGCAAGGGCATCAACAACGTGCTGGCATTCCCGGGGCTGTTCCGCGGCGCGCTTGATGCGCGTGCGCGCCGCTTCACGGATGCGATGCTGATGGCGGCGGCGGACGCGATCGCAGGACTCGCACAAGGGGATGAACTGGTCCCGGATCCGCTCGAGAAGCACGTGCATGAAAAGGTTGCCGCGGCGGTGCGCGCGGCTGCGGGCGGCTAGTACGGAATGCTGAGGCGCCGATAGCCCGCAGCCAGAAGCCATAGCGGCCCGATAAGCAGGAACTGCAGGTCCTTGAAGAACGACGGCCGCTTGCCTTCGATCGCGTGGCCGATGAACTGCCCCACCCAGGCGATGACGAAAATCACCATGGAAGTGAGCCACAGCGGCCAGGGGAGCCGGGCGAGTTCGTGCGTCACGCCGAGCAGCACCACAAAGCCCGCGAGCGCGCCAACCGCGAGCGACGGGGACAGCAGGAGATAATAGAGGAGGCCGGCAGCAGCCCCGAGCGTCGCCCAGTTGAGCCATTGCGAAACGGCCGAGAAGGGCGCAGGTACCGGCACGCACCACAGGAAACCCAACACCGACAACACGATCGGCGGCACGCAGATCCAGTGCAGCCTTTTATTAGTCGGGTCCTGGTGGCTCGCGCCGTATTCGGTAAGCAGGTCGGCAGTGCTGCGCATGGGCATGACGCTAGCCGTGCGGGGCGGCTATCGCAAGGGGCCTGTCACCAGGAGCGCACACGCTGCTGGTGATTTCAGGCCGCCATCAGGCCGCGCAGCTTTCCCAGGGCACTCGCTTCGATCTGCCGGATACGCTCCGCCGACACGCCGTACTCATCGGCGAGCTCATGCAGTGTCGCCTTGCCTTCGCTCATCCAGCGGCGCTGCATGATGTCGCGGCTGCGCGCGTCGAGGCGGTTGAGGGCGCTCTGCAGGCGCTGTTCCGACTCATCCTCGCTGTCCGCGCTTTCCACCAGCTCCGCCGGATCCGCGCCCGGTGAGCGCAGGTAGGCCGCAGGGCTGTAGATATCTTCCTCGTCCGTCTCGGGGGTCGGATCGAAGGACATGTCGCGCGCCGCCAGGCGCTGCTCCATTTCCGTGACTTCACCGGGCGTGACACCCAGGTCACGCGCCACGGCGGCGGTTTCCTCCGCCGACAGCCAGCCGAGGTTCTTCTTCATACGGCGCAGGTTGAAGAACAGCTTGCGCTGCGCCTTGGTGGTGGCCACCTTCACCAGCCGCCAGTTGCGCAGCACGTACTCGTGGATTTCGGCGCGGATCCAATGCACCGCGAAGGACACCAGGCGCACGTTCTGAGACGGATCAAAGCGCTTGACCGCCTTCATGAGTCCGACGTTGCCTTCCTGGATCAGATCGCCAACAGGGAGTCCGTAGCCGCTGTAGCCCCGGGCGATATGCACCACAAAACGCAGGTGCGAGAGCACCAGCTGTCGTGCGGCGGACAGATCGTCCTTGGATCGGAAACGTTCGGCGAGCGCGCGCTCTTCGTCGCGCGACAGGATGGCAATGCGGCTCACCCGCTCGAGGTAGGCGTCAAGACTCCCCAGCGGACCGGCCAATGCCTGGTCGCCCAGACGGGTAACCAATGCGGTTCCAGCAGTCATGAGATCTCCCGTGGCTTGGATCGGTATTCTAGCAGTCGAGGTATTGGAGTGCTAAACGCGGCTGGAGTTCCCGGAATCGGCCCGCATTTGCTTTTCATAAACAACAGCTTGCCCGCGCGGTACCCCACCTCGTAATCCCCCATCCGAGGGGGTCGCCGGCATCCGTTCGGGGTGCGAGTCCCGTGGTGGGGCGCTCGATGCCCCGCGCGAGCGGCATGGACGAAATGAAATCCCCGGAGTAACGGGCCGATGTCGATGACCAGCAACCTCGTGCAATGGTTCGTGTTCCGATCACCGGGCACTCCCTGCCGATCCATTACCCCGAAGTCGGCCCTGGACCCGCCGGAGTTTTCGGCTGCTTGTGGTCTGCGTCACGCGGCGCGGGTGTTATGACCGCGACGCTTTGGATTTGCGCCAAAGGCTGAGACAGCCGTGCCCAGAGGCGGCAAAAAAGTTAAGAGTGCGTCACGCTCGCATGACATAAGGAATGGTCTGATACAGTCACTATCTCAAGTGCTTTCGAGGCAGGCGTGGGGTCGATGAATCAGGGTCGCGGTCTTTCCATCACGGCATTTGCCGCAGTTCTGATTTTCGCCACGTCGCTTTCGCACGCCCAGGGTGCGGAAAGTCCCGCGGTGCCGACCGCCGTGAAGTATTCCGCTCCCCAGGGACTGCGCTCGGGAGCAGCGCTGGTGCTCGATACCACGCACTCCTCGGTCCTGTATTCGCACAACGCCGCCGTTGCCATGCCCATCGCCTCGATCACCAAGCTCATGACGGCGCTGGTGGTGATGGACGCCGAACAACCGCTCGATGAACCCCTCGAGGTGAGCGCCGAGGATCGCAGTTTCGGTAAGGGATCGCACTCGCGGCTCGCCCCTGGCACGCGTCTCACGCGGGGCGATCTCATGCATCTCGCGCTCATGGCTTCCGAGAACCGCGCCGCCCACGCCCTCGGGCGCACTTACCCCGGCGGAGTCACCGCCTGCGTGAGCGCGATGAATGCCAAGGCGCGTGCACTCGGCATGACCACCGCCCATTTCGTGGAGCCCACGGGCCTCTCCGATGAGAATGTCGCGAGCCCCGAGGACCTCTCGAAGCTCGTGATCGCGGCGGCGAAGGTTCCCGCCATCCGCCACTACTCCACCGATCGCGGCTACGAGGTGCGCGTTGGGCGCCGGATGCTGCGCTTCCGCACCACCGATTCGCTGGTCACCCGCCCCGACTGGAAAATCCAGGTACAGAAGACCGGCTATATCTCCGAGGCCGGCCGCTGCCTCGTGATGCAGACCGTGATCGAGAATCGCACCATCGTCATCGTGCTCCTGAATTCCTACGGCAAACGCACCCGCGTGGCCGATGCGCGCCGTATCCGCAAGTGGATGGAAGCGAAGCTGACATCGCACTCGGCGCCGCCAGCCGCGGCGACCTGACCCCCAAGACTGCGCAGCCGGCCAAAGTCACGCCTTTGGCCGGCGGAAACGGAGCTACTGTCTGCCGAAATTGCCTCCTGCAATTTCGGCCAATTAACTAGGCGCGCGGCTCGATGTCGCGCAGGTGACGCGCCGCCGAAATCCAAGCCCCGAGCCAACCCAACACCACTCCCGCTCCCAGGAGGATGCCGACGTCATCGGGCGATGGCCCGTGCAGGGCATAGCGGCTGCCATACAGGCGTGCGAGCGTCGCTACCGGCGCGCCCAGGATCACAATGGCAATGGCGACGATCCCCCAGGCAAGCAGTGCGCCCCCGAGGCCGTAGAGCATGCCCGTATAGAGGAACGGCCGGCGCACGTAGGCGTTGGAACCGCCCACCAGTTTCGTGACTTCGATTTCCGCACGCCTGCCCTGGATCTCGAGGCGAATGGTGTTGCCGATGACCGCGAGTACCCCGACTCCCAGGAGCGCCGCGGCGATCAGCAGGATATGCCGTAACAGGTCCAGGATCGCGTTGAAGCGCATGACCCATTCCGCGTCCACCTGCACCGTGTCCACTTCCGGCCAGGCGCTGAAGTAGCGCTGCAGCGATTCAAGCGCGGCTCCGGAAGCGTAGTCGGGGCGCGGGCGCACGCGCAGTACGTGCGGCAGGGGGTTTTCCTTGAGGGCGGTGAGCGCATCCCCGAAACCGGAGTAGCTGCGAAATTCCTGCAGTCCCTGGTCCGCGGAAATCAGGTTCACGGTCGCGACGTCGGCACGCTGCTGCGCGGACTGCGCCAACTGCTGCGCCTTGGCGAGCGGCACGTCGGTTTTCAGGTACACCGACATGTCCACGGCGCTCGCGAAATTCCCGGTAGCCGCCTGAGCGTTGGTCACGAACACGCGCAGCGCGGTGGGCAGCGCCAGGGCAAGCGCGATGACCACGAGCGTGAGCAGAGTCGCGAGCGGGTTGCGCACCAGCTTGCCGAGTGAACTCAAAAACGCCTGCAGGTGGCGGGCGCTGGTGATGCCAAGGCTCATCGGGTCGCCACCAGGCTCGGCAGTGAATCGCCGGCGTCGCCCTGCAGCTGGCCATTGTCGAGCACGATCACGCGCTGACCGAATTCGCGCACCAGGTGCATGTCGTGCGTCGCCACCACTACCGTGACGCCGACGTCCTGGAAGCGTCGGAACAGACGCATCACTTCCAGCGACAGGTCCGGATCCAGGTTCCCGGTCGGCTCAT
>JANWKL010000162.1 GCA_025451375.1 Steroidobacteraceae bacterium | reverse complement strand
TTCTAGCTATCATGTCGGGGTGGCTCAGACAACAGCATCACGACTTCTGGTCTCCGCGCGGCGCGGTGCCGGGCTCACGCAACGCGATCTGGCGCGCCGCGCGCGCACGTCACAGTCGGTCATTGCCCGTATCGAGAGTGGCGCTGCCAGCCCAAGCTGGAAAACACTACAGCGTCTGGTGAACCGTGCAGGTTTTGACTTGCAAGGAGTACTCAGTCCGAAGCGCAGTCGCTCTCATATGCTCGATGACGTTCCCCGTATATTGCGATTGACGCCGGAACAGCGTCTGCTCGAGCTGCATAACGCGGCGCGCTTCTTTGCGGTCGCGGCGCGTATCGATGACAGGTCCGTTTGACCCGGAGCGAATACTTCGCGCCCTGTCGAAGCGCGGAGTCCTCTACATCCTGGTGGGAGCCACCGCTGCGCGGCTGCAGGGTTTCCCGCGACTCACAGCTGATGCCGATATTGCGCCAGCCACCGATCCTGACAATCTCAAACGCCTGTCGGCGGCGCTGCGCGATCTGCACGCGCGCGTTTACACCGAATCGGTGCCGGAAGGACTCGCCTTCAGTTGTGATGCCGAAACGCTCACGCGCGCCAATGTCTGGAACCTGACGACCGACGCCGGCCGGTTGAACCTCATCTTCAAGCCGAGTGGCACTCAAGGCTACGACGATCTGGCTAAGTCGGCCGTCACCTATCAGGCCTTTGGTATCGAATTGCGCGCCGCGAGCCTTAAGGACATCTTGCGCTCGAAGCTCGCATCGAATCGTGCTCAGGACCAGCAGGACGTGATCATCCTCACCGAGATGCTGAAGCGCCGTTAGGCGGCTCAATTGGAATGAATAACGCAGGCCGCCACGGACTGCAGGCTCGACAGCCTGCGCCGCGGCATCTATCGTACCGGCATGCGCTGCGTAACAGCACTCCTCCTCGTCGGTATGCTCATGGGCGCTTGCAGCGAGAACCGGCCGCGACCCGCCGGCGTGGATCTTCGTCAGCAGGTGACCGACACCGAGCGCGCTTTTGCGAAGACCATGGCTGATCGAAACTTTGCGGCGTTTCAGGAGTTTTTGTCACCGGAGGCGGTTTTCTTTTCCCGCCAGCAGCCGCTGGTAGGCAAGGTCGAGGTCGCGCGCCAGTGGAAGTCATTCTATGAAAAGCCCGAGGCGCCTTTTTCGTGGGAGCCCGAAAATGTAGTGGTCTTGCCTTCGGGTGCGCTCGCGCTGAGCACCGGCCCCGTGCGCGACGCGCATGGTGTTCTCATCGCCACGTTTACTTCCATCTGGCGGCTCGAGGCGCCCGATACCTGGCGCATCGTTTTCGACAAGGGTAATGACGCTTGCGATTGTCGGCAGAGCCCGTGAACCGCCAGCCATGATTCCGCTGCCCCACATGCAGGCCTTAGACCTGGCCCTGTCCATCGCCCTGGGTGCAGGTCTTGCGGCGGCGGTTGGCTTCCGGGTATTTCTGCCCATGCTGGTCATGAGCGTCGCGGCCTTCAGCGGTCACCTGCCCTTAAGCAGCGGTTTTGCGTGGCTCGGCAGCGCCTCAGCCATTGTCATGCTGAGCGTCGCCGCGATGCTCGAGATCCTTGCCTACTACATTCCGGGGGTCGATAACCTGTTGGATGCAATCGCGGCGCCTGCGGCCCTGATCGCCGGCACCGTGGTGTCGGCCGCGGTCATGACCGATCTGCCGCCGATCGTGAAATGGACCACGGCGGTGATCGCTGGCGGAGGAGCCGCGGGTCTCACCCAGGGTCTGACGTCGCTGCTGCGGGCGAAGTCCACGGTCATGACAGCGGGCCTCGGCAACCACATGCTGTCCACAGCCGAATGGGGTGGCGCCTTGCTGGTGTCGCTCCTGGCTCTCGCCTTCCCGGTGATCGCGGTGGCACTGGTGGCGATATTCTGTTGGTTCGCGATCCGGCTGGTACGGCGCCTGTTCCGCAAGGAGACGCCGACCCCTTCGACGCCGACGCAAACCGGCGCGCCGCCTGGCCCGCTGGCCAACCCGCGCAGCTGACGGCCGCGACTACAATCGCGGCGAAGGCACATCCTTCGCGGCCGCCCGCAGGCACTCGCGCAGCGCGCTCGCCGCCGGCGGCAGATCCCCCGGCGCACGCACGATCACCCCGACCGGGCCTTCGAGGGACTTGAGTCTGATCGGCAGGATCGACAGCAGCCCCTGCTCCACGTCATCGAGCGCCACGTGGTAAGGCATGACGCCCAGACAGTCGGATTTGCGCAGCAGCACGCGGTTAGTGAGGATCGAAACTGACTCGATGACGTTCTTCGGCAGGCTCGCACCGGCATCGATGAAGGCGCGCTCGATCTGGCGGTGCAGCTCGGTCTCAGGCAACGGCAGGAGCCACGCCTCCTTCGTCAGGTCGCGCAGCGCGAGGCGTCGCTTGCGGGTCAGGGGGTGTCCGCGGCGCACCACCACGCAGATCGGCTCGGCGTAGAACTCCTCGTACTCGAGTTCGCGGCTACGCCCCTGGGCGGGCAACCGCCCGACCACCAGGTCCAGGTCACCCGCGAGCAGCGACGGCATGAGAATGTCGTATGTACCCACGATCACGCTGATCGCTACCCCGGGCCGCTCCTTCTTCAGGAGCGCGATCGCATCGGGGAGAATGCTGGCGGAGGCCGCGAGCAGCGTCCCGATAGAAACCTTGCCGCTGTAGCCGACACGCAGGTTCTCCAGTTCCTCGGCTGCGTGCCGCAGCTGCGCGAGCAGTACCTTGGCATGGCGGGCGAAAATCTCACCGTACTCGGTCGGCTCGATGCCGCGGTTGCTGCGTTGAAAGAGTTTCAGCCCCAGCGTCGACTCGACGTCCTGCAGCGCCTTGGTGACCGTCGGCTGGGTGAGGTTCAGGCGTTTGGACGCCTTGAGGATGCTGCGGCGGTCGTAAATTTCAGCGATCAGCTCCAGGTGGCGCAGACGGAACTTGCGCCCGATCCAGCGCTCGAGGCGGGATGAACTCATGCGCCATCATAACTTCTAAGCGCTGCGCCGCGCGCCCACCCCGCGCGCCATCGGGGCCGCGCCTGCATCGAGACCGAAGAACGCGGTGGCGTTGGCATGCAGGAGCTTGGCGCGCACCCGCGACGGCAGGTGAGCATCAGAGCCAATCAGCTTCCCGACCTGCTGCTCGCCGAGCGGGAACGGGTAGTCCGATCCCAACATCACGCGGTCCTCACCCATGGTCTTGACGAGGAAGCTGAGGGCATCGGCGCTGAATACCGCGCCGTCGACGTAGAAGCGCTCGACGTACGAGGACGGCAGCTGCGGACAATCCTCACGCACGATGTCGCGGTGCCGCCAGGCGTTGTCGACCCTGCCCAGCAGGTACGGAAAGCTGCCACCGCCGTGCGCGAAGCACAGCTTCAGCGAGCGCGGCAGGCGTTCGAAGGCACCCGACAGGATCAGCCACAATATCGAGAGTTGGGTCTCGGCCGGCATGGAGACCAGCCACGGCAGCTGGTATTTCGGCATGCGCTCCTGCGCCATCATGTCCCAGGGGTGCACGAACACCGCGGCACCCTCCGCAGCGCAGTGCTGCAGGAAAGTGATAATGCCCTCGTCGTTCAACTCGCGCGGGCCGACGTGGTTACCAATCTGCACCCCGATATGGCCGTCGGCCATCGCGCGGCTGACTTCGCGGCAGGCGAGATCCGTATCCTGCAGCGGCACCTGGCACAGGGACTTCAGCCGGTGCGGCGCGTGCCGGCACAGCTCACGCGCGGCGTCATTGAATATGCGCACGCACTCGAGTGCCTGGGCGGCCGGGCGGTGATAGGCGAACAGCAGCGGTGTCACGCACATGATCTGTACGTCCACGCCGTCGCGATCCATCGCCTCGAGCCGCACGGCCGGATCCCAGCAGGCGGAGGTGACCGGGCGAAACTCCTCATCGCCGAGCATCAGCATCGCCTTGCCGTCGCCTGAGTGCTTCATCGACGGCCAGTCGGCCCCGCCAAAGCGCGCCGCGAGGTCCGGCCAGGTGCGCGGCAGGAAATGCGAATGAATGTCGACCATGTTCATCGGGTGGATCTCCTAAGGTGCGCGGTCGGCGCCCGCGGTTCGCGGCCTGAAGGCCACGACCTTGATCTCAATGCGCAGGTGCGGATGCGGCAGCTCGGCCACCGCCACCGTGGTGCGCGCCGGACCGTGGTAGCCGAAGAATTCCGCGTACACCTCGTTGTAAGCCGGGAAGTCCTGCATGCTCACGAGGTAGGTGCTCACCTCGACGACATCGGTCAGCGCAGCCCCGGCGCTGGCGAGAATGGCGCGGATGTTCTCGATGACCGCGCGGGTCTGCACGCGGACATCGAACACGTAGTCACCGGCCGCGTTCTTATCCGCACCGGCGATGCTGTCGTCCGGGCGCCGTGAACTCGTGCCCGAGACGAAAATGAAATCCCCGGCGCGGCGAAAATGCGGAAAGGCACCGCGCGGCTTCGCCATCCCCGGGATGACCGCGCTCGCGGCCTCGGCGCCCGCTGGTGGCGTGCTGCCGCTCACAGCTTCACGCAGATGTTCATGGGTTCAGAGAAGAAGGCGAGTGAATGCGCCCCGCCCTCGCGGCCGATCCCCGACAGCTTCACCCCGCCGAACGGCGTGCGCAGGTCGCGCAGGAACCAGTCGTTCACCCAGGCGATGCCGACTTCCATCTGCCGCGCCACGCGATGCGCGCGCTGCAGGTTCGAAGTCCAGACCGCGGCCGCGAGTCCGTAACGGGTGTCGTTGGCCATGCGCACCACCTCTTCCTCCGCATCGAACGGCGCCACGTGACACACGGGGCCGAAGATTTCCTCGCGCACACAGCGCGCACTCTCGGGCAGCCCCGTGAGGATGGTTGGCTCGATGAACGCGCCCTGGTCGCGCTCATCGCCGAAGCTGGGCGCACCGCCACCGCACACCACCGTGGCTCCCTCCTCGCGCGCGAGCCGGTAGTAGGAAAGCACCTTGTCGCGATGGCCGCGCGAGATCAAAGGTCCCATGTCGGCGCCTTCGAAGGGTCCGCCGAGCGTAAGCCTGCGGGCGCCCTGGGCCAGCGCCTCGACAAAACGCGCGTAGACCGGCCGCTCGACGTACACCCGCTCCGAGCACAGGCACACCTGGCCGGTGTTGGCGAATACCGAGCGCATTGTGCCGGCGAGCGCAGCGTCGAAATCCGCGTCCGCGAACACGATGGCGGCGTTCTTGCCGCCGAGCTCGAAGGACAACGCCTTCACGCAAGGCGCAGCGCTTTTCATGATGGCAGACCCGGTCGCCGACTCGCCGGTGAAGGCGATCGCATTCACGCCCGGGTGCGCGGTGAGCGCCGCGCCAGTGGAATCCGGCCCGAAGCCGTGCACCAGGTTGAACACGCCCGGTGGCACACCGACCTCCTGCATGACCTGCGCGAGCAGTGTCGCCGAGGACGGCGTCTCTTCCGAGGGCTTCGCCACGACGGTGTTGCCGCACGCGAGCGCCGGCGCGACTTTCCACGTCAGGAGCAGGAACGGCAGATTCCACGGTGCAATGACCGCGACCACTCCCACGGGCTTGTGGACCGAATAGTTCAGCGCACCGCGCCCGTCCGGGGTCGCGGTTTCGAAGCATTCGGAAGGCCGGGCGAGCGCCAGATCCGCGTAGGCGCGAAAATTCGCAGCGCCGCGCGGGATGTCCAGGGAACTGGCCTGTTTGAGAGTCTTGCCGGTATCGGCGATCTCGGCGCTCACAAACTCGGCGAAGCGCGCTTCGATCCGGTCCGCGACCTTGCGCAGAAGCGCGCAGCGCTCGGCGGCAGACATCCTTCCCCAGGGACCACGCAGCGCGGCGCGCGCCGCCTGCACCGCGCGGTCAACCAGCGCGGCGTCCGCCTCGGTGACGGTGCCGAGAACCGCGCCATTCACCGGGTTGATGTTCGTGAAGGCTTTGCCGTGGGTGAGAAACTCGCCGCCGATCAGGCAGGGCTGTTGCTGGTTGGCAAAGGGATACGGGTCCGAGGCGGTGGGGCTGCGCACCCGGCGATTCTAGGCACCGGCCACCTGCCAAAATAATCGTTTTTAGACCGCCAGGTATGCGGTTTGTCTATAGCCAGGAATCAGCCAAAAATGGCCTGCCGGCGCGCAAGACTGGCCGCGCTCCAGACTTCCTTGCTGCTGTAGTACTGCGGCACGGCACGCGCGCCAGCTGGCAGCGCCACCCACGGCTGCTTCGAGTGCGTAAAGATATGGATGTCGGGCGGGAAGCGATCCGGCTCGTCAAAGGTGCCGACCCGCACGAAGCGCAGCTTCTCCCCCGCGCCGTTGTAGGTGCTCCACAGCGCTACCTTGCAGGTCGGGCAGCGGGCGATTTTCTGGCCCTTGCCGCTGTTGCTCGGCGTGTCGATCAGGTCAGGAGCCCCCTGCAGGCTCTGCACTCGATCCGCCTCGATCAGCGCATTCAGAACGAACGCGGAGCCGGTCTCGCGCTGGCACCAGCGACAATGACAGCAATGCACGATGAGCGGCGCGCTCAGCATGCGGTAACGCACCGCGCGGCAGGTGCAGCCGCCATCGGCCGCGAAGGTGCAAGGTTCGCTCATGGGGCTCCTCAGCCGGGCTGGAAATGCTCCACGACCGGCGGCCCGGCGAGAAACGGCGCGAGCTGCGCGCGCCATTCGCCGAAGGCGGGCGACTCGCGAAAGCCGACCGTGTGATCTTCCAGGGTACGCCAGCGGATGGTCAGCGCGTAACGGTTGGGTGTTTCGATCGAGCGGCGCAGCTCATGAGAAATGTAGCCGGGGCTGGCGCTGACCGCCTTTACGGCGGTCGGAAATACCCGCTCGAATTCACCTTCCGTGGACGGACGGACCGTGATCATCGCCAGCTCGAGAATCATGGGGACACTCTAAAGTCCCGCCGGGAGACCAAAGTCTCCCGGCGGGATCAGGTTACGACCTAGTGCGTCGTTGCGGCCGGGGCCGCAGGAGCAGCAGGCGCCGCAGCGGCAGCCGCCGCCGGGTGGCTCGACAGACACTCCTTCATGAACGCCTTGTGCGCATCGCCGGTTGGCGCCTTGATCTTCGCATCCGCATTGCAGGTCTTCATCTTTTCCTGCTGGGTTTGCTTCTTCTCGGTCGCCGCAGCAGCAGGGTGCTTGGACAGACACTCCTTCATGAACGCCTTGTGCGCATCGCCGCTTGGCGCCTTGGTCTTGGCTTCCGCATTGCAGGTCACCATCTTCGACTGCTGCGCCGTCTCACCGGCAGCGGCCATCGGGACGGCTTGCGCTGACCCGACTGCAAATGCCAGGACTGCGCCCATCGCTACCAGCCAGATCGAACGTGTCATACGGTCTCCTTTGAGAACTTGGACGGGGTTAAACCGCCGTATGGTAACCCCAACACGCCACCTACTCCATGTCGGGGTAAGGCCCCCGGCCGCCCTCGGCGATAAAGCGCTCAATCCGGGCGTTGAGCACCGGCAGCGGGACGGAGCCGAGTTCCAGCACCGCATCGTGGAAGGCCCGGATGTTGAAACGCTCCCCCAGGGCTTTCTCAGCCCGGCGGCGGGCCTCGATAATCGCCTGCTCACCCAGGTAGTACGACAGCGCCTGCCCCGGCCAGGTGATGTAGCGATCGATCTCGGTGCCGATCTCGCGCTCGGGAAGTGCGGTGTACTGGCGGAAATAGTCCAGCGCCTGCTCGCGGGTCCACCCCTGCGAGTGGATGCCCGTGTCCACGACCAGGCGCGCGGCGCGCCAGATCTGGTAGCTGAGCATGCCAAAGCGCTCGTAAGCATCGTCGTACAGCCCCATCTCCAGTCCCAGCCGCTCGCAATACAAGGCCCAGCCTTCTCCGTACGCCGACACGTAGCTCAGCTGGCGAAAAGCGGGCTGATCCTTGTGTTCCATGGCGATCGGCATCTGGAACGCATGTCCGGGAGCAGACTCGTGCAGCGTCAGCGCGGTGAGGCTATACAGCGGCCGGCTCTTCAGATCATAGGTGTTGAGAAGATAAATCCCGGGGCCGCCGCGCCCGGCGGTGTAGAAGGGCGCCATGTCCTCCGGCACCGGCTTGATGGCGAAGCGCGCCCGCGGCAGGTAACCGAAAAACTGCGCCGCCTTGCCGTCAAAGCGCTTGGCGACCCAGGCCGCGCGCATGAGCAGTTCCTCCGGAGTCTTCGCATAGAAGCGCGGATCGCTGCGCAGCATCGCCAGAAACGCCGGGAACTCGCCCTTGAATCCGCTCGCGCGCATGGCGGCAAGCATCTCCCCGTGCAGACGTGCGACCTCGGCGACGCCCAGCTCGTGGATAGCAGCCGGGTCCAGCTCAGTGGTGGTGAACTCGCGCACCTTGGCGCGGTAGTAGGCTTTGCCGTCCGGCAGGGCCTCGGCGGCGATCGAGGTACGCATCCCGGGCACGTACTCGGTGCGCATGAAATTGAGAAGTTCGCGGTAGGCAGGCTGCGCGGTATCGCGGATCACACCCACGGCCTCGGCGCGCAGTGTTGCCTGCGCCGCGGCCGGCACGCCCGGCATGTCCTTGAACGGGGTATACAGAAGACTCGCCTCAGGGGTGACCTCGGTCACCGCGGTAATGGAGCTGTCGCGTCCCTCCATGGTGACGCGCGGCGGCGTGAAGCCGCGCTTCATGCCGGCGCGCATCTCCTCCATCTGTTCGTGGAAATAACGCGGGATGTCGCGCAGCTGCGCGATCCAGTGGTGATAATCGTCCTGAGTGCGGAACGTGCGTCGGGCCGTGTAGCCGATGTCGGTCCAGAAGGTGCTGTCGGAATTGGCCGGCATCTCAAAATCGCGGAACGTCTGGTTGGCAATCAGCACCACGATCTGCGCGCGGTAGATATCGAAGTTCACCTGCTCCTTCGTCGACAGCGTCGCGCGTGGAATCGCGTCGAGCTGGCGCAGCACGTCCTGCCAATATTTGAGGCGCAGCTGCTGGGTGGCGGGGTCCACCTTCGACAGGTGCTCGGCGATCGGCCTGGTGCTGTCCTCGTCGTCAGGCAGCTCGCCCATTCGCCATTGCCACTCGCGTGTGTAGATCGCCTGCAGGCGCGCGTCGGCGCTCAGCGGCGCCGGGTGGCGCGCGCAACCGCCGAGGGACGCACAGCTGAGTGCTGCTACGGCAGTTGCCGTCAGTGTTCGGGTCAGGAGTGTCATGGGATCCTTATCAAGGTCCAAACCTAAGCATACGGCAATCGTTGCGCGTCGCCTTCGCCCCCGGTACAAGTGAAGCGCCATGAAAACGATCCTCGCCATCAGTTGCGGTGCGAGCCTGGGAGCCTTGCTGCGCTGGTGGCTGGGAACGCAGCTTAACGCGCATCTGCCGCAGCTTCCGCCCGGCACCCTGGCTGCCAACCTCATCGGCGGCTACGTGGTTGGAATCGCGATCGCATTCTTCGCGACCTACTCGGCGATCACTCCGGAGTGGCGGCTGTTCGTGATTACCGGTTTCTGCGGCGGTCTCACCACGTTTTCGACCTTTTCCGCCGAAATCGTCGCGCTGTTGCAGCAGGGACGGACGGGATGGGCACTGAGCGCGGCGGCGGCGCATCTGGTCGGCTCGGTCGTCATGACCTTCGCCGGCATCGGCACCGTGGCGCTGCTGCGCAGCTGAGCGACAGTCTACTTGCGCTCGATCGTGTGCAGAGGCACGGCCGATGTCGCATCCCAGGTCTTGCGGTCGGGCTCCGGTGCGCTCAACGGAGTGCATTCTTGCAGCGAAGCAAGGCAGCGCGCCGCGAGCTGCTGGTACTCGCGGGTGCCGGTGGCCTTCCACGCGATCTCCTCAGCCGTAAGTTCGCGCACGACACGCGCCGGCACACCGGTGACCAGCGTGCGTGCCGGCACCACGAAGCCCGCGCGCACGAAGCTCGCGGCACCGACGATGGCCTCCTCTTCCACTACCGCATCGTCCATGATGATCGCGCCGATACCGATCAGCGCAGCGCGCCGGATGGTGCAGCCATGCAACACCGCGCCATGCCCGATGTGCGCTTCCTCCCCGAGCAAGGTGGTGCGCGCCGGGAAGGTGTGCAGCACGCACGAGTCCTGCACGTTGGAACCGTTACCGATGACGATACGACCGAAGTCCCCGCGCAGTGACGCACACGGTCCGATGTAACAGCGCGCACCGATGATCACATCGCCGATGAGGACCGCGGACGGATGCACGAAAGCCCCGGGCGCGACCACCGGAATGAGTCCGTCAATCGAATAGCTCGCCATGGTCGGCCGGTCCGTCAGCCCGCGCGGCCACGGCTCGCAATGGCAAACACAGCGGCGCGAAATTCTGCCGATTGCAGCCGCTCCTGGAAAACCTTCGCCTCCGCGTCCAGCCGCGCCAGTACCTCGGCGGGGTCCCCGCGCAGCAGGCGGCGGGCCGCGAGCAATGCCTCGACCGGCTGCGCGACGACGTCGCGCGCGAGCTTGCGCGCCTCGCTGAGGAGGTCAGCCTCGTCCACCACACGGTTCACGAGTCCCATCGATTGGGCCGTCGCGGCATCGAACGGTTTGCTGAGCAGCAGCAGCTCCGCCGCCCGCTGCTGACCGACGAGGCGCGGCAGGAGCAGCGAACTGGCAGCCTCCGGCACCAGACCCAGCGACACGAACGGCATGGAGAACACCGTGCTGCGCGCGGCCACGATGAGATCACAATGCAGCAACATGGTCGTGCCGATGCCGACCGTCTTGCCGTGCACCGCCGCCAGCAGCGGCTTGCCGAAGGTGGCGAGCGCGCCCAGCAGCCGCATGATCGGGTTGTCGCCGTCGAACTTGAGACCGCTCAGGAAGTCATTGAGGTCGTTGCCGGCGGTGAAACCCGCGCCCTCACCGCTCATGAGCACCGCCCGCACGGCGCTGTCGGCCTGCGCCCCGGCGAGGGCCGCACACAACGCCTCGTACATCGCCAGCGTAATGGCGTTGCGTTTCTCGGGGCGGTTGAGGCGTATTTCACACACCCCGTCCGCGCTCGACACCAGCACCTGTTCGCTCATGGGGTCACCGCGGCGTGTGCACGAAAATCGACATCACTGTCGGCCACCAGCCACACCAGCGCCGCCCACGCCGCCACGTTCTGGTCGAGCTGCTGCCGGTCGATCTTGTCGAGCGTGTCGTCGGGAGTATGGTGGATGTCGAAGTAACGCGTGCCGTCCTGGTTCAGATCAAACGCCGGCACGCCGGCTTCCACCGACGGTCCGATGTCGGTTTCGCCCCGCGCAGGCTCCTTCGCCATCAGCACACCGATGGGCAGCAGGACGCGGGCAACCGCGCGGGAAAAATCGCTGTCGGCGACCGTCGCCGGCAATGCCACGCTGTAAACACGATCGGCACCAAAGTCACTCTCGCCTGCGATGACGTGCAGCGGGAGTTCCGCCTTGTGGTTGTCGCGGTAAGAATGACCGCCGAAGGCAAAAAACGGTGCCGCCGGCTGCGCCACTTCTTCGGAGCCGAACAGCACCACCCGAACGGTCCGTCGCGGCTTGTGCGGCAGGTCGCGTATGAGCTTCGCCGCCGCGACCATGATGGCGGTGCCGGTGCCGTCATCGATCGCGCCGGTGCCCTGGTCCCAGCTGTCGAGGTGGCCACCGATCAGCACCACTCCCGCAGGATTGTCGCGCCCGCGCACATCCGCCACCACGTTCTGCGAATGCGAGTCCGCATAGGAGGCGCTGGAGAAGAGCTTCACGCGCACGGCCTGGCCAAGCGCGGCGA
>JANWKL010000161.1 GCA_025451375.1 Steroidobacteraceae bacterium | reverse complement strand
GCCTTCAAGATCCCCCTAGGCAAACGCACCCTGGTCCGCGCACTGCTGGAGACGCAGGCGATGAGCGTTGCGCATGAGTAAAAGGCGTCGCCCCTGCTTGTCCGCCCTGGGAGTCGCTTAGTGGTCGGGCGCGGCTGCCGAATCGCCCAGTAGCGCGGCACAGTCCGCGTCTTTGGCCAGACCGGGATCCACGAAGGCGATCACAGCCGCGAGCGGCGTGAGCGCGACGCCGAGCGCCGTGGCGATCGCGCCCTGCTTGACGGCCGGGCCGGCGGCCAGCCCAATTGAAGGTTTGAGCAGATGGCCGGTGATCCTCACTGGCGCCTTGAGACGTGCGAGGCGGAACTTTTTCGGCTCGCCACGCAGCGACAGGTCGAGTTCCTCCGGGCCGAGTCGGACCTCGCCACGCCCGGTAATGCGGAGGTCTTTGGCGTCCACTACGAAGTCCTGAGCGCGCATAGTGCCGTTCTGGATGTTGAATTGCGCGATCCCGCAACGCACCTCCTCACGATCCTGGCCGCCCTTGAGCAGTAGTCCGAGGCCATGGGCAACGTCCACCCCGGTCAGCTCGGCGAAGGCTGCATTGATCTCGCCGTGCGGCAGGACGAATGTGGCTGTGCCGTCGGCGGCGGCGGCGAAGTCATGCAGTGAATCGCCGCTGCCGGCCGCGACCAGTCGCGCCTGCAACGATCCCGTGAGCGGGGCTTTCGCGTCGGGCGATTTGCCCTTGAATTGCGCGAGCTGGATGTCGGACATGCGCAGATCCAGCCGAGTCGCGGGAGCCTTGCCACGTGCATCAATGACCGCCGTGCCGCGCAGTCTTCCCTGAGGCATCTGCATTTCCATCGGATCGAGACTAAGCACCCCCTCATTGAGCTTAATGTGCAGCGCTACTTGTTTGAGCGGCACGGTCCCGGCCTCGACGGACGTCGCCGTGAATTGCACGTCGGCATTCATGGCGCGCACGCGGTCAACCTGAAGACGTGCGTCCGGGAGAAGGCGCGCTTGCGGCGGCGCGGTGGCAGGGGGTGCTTCGTGCTTACTTGCCGCTGCCCGCGGCGCGGCCTTGCTGAGAGAGCCAGCCGGAGGGGCTTCAGGCAGCGGTTTGCCGCCGAGGGACTCCGCCAGGTCGCTCAGGCGAAGTTGTTTCGATACCAGAGCGCCGGTGACGTCCGGACGCTTGCGCGACATGTCGATGTTGAGCGCGCCATGCACGTCACTGCGGCCGATCTCTCCGGCGACCGGGTCCACGCGGATGCGTGTGCCATCGCGCTCAATCGAGGCCCGCAACTGAAAGGGAGGCGTCTTGGGGAAGGCGAGTTGGGTCAGATAGTAAAGATCGGCGAGGTCAGTGCCGGAGGCGCGCAGCACGAGCCCGACCCGTCCCAGATCGAAGGGCTTGCGCACTACCCCGTCCGAGTCGAGGCGCATGCTGCCAGCCTCGACATGCACGGTGAACGGGTAAGGGCGATCGGGTTGGAGTGTAAGCAACGGACCCCCGATAAGGTGCACGCGCAACGGTTGCTTGTTGATCGTGCCCGTGCCGACCAGCTGAAATGCCTGCGGATCTTCTTGCGTGGCGCGCTCGTGCGCGTGAACCTGGGCGTCGACATCCAGGTGCAGCATCTCGTCTTTCAGCGTCAGCCGCCCGTCGCGTACCAGCAGGTTGCGAACGATCGGCAGCCGTACCGGCGGTGCGGCGGCCTGCGCCGAGGGCTTGCTGGCGGCAAAGGTCCAGTTGGCGTGGCCCTCGCTGTCGCGATGCAAATAAAGCACTGGCTTGTCCATCTCTATGCGCTCGAAAATTACGCGCCCCAGCAGCAGGGGCAGCAGCTTCACGTGGAGCTGCAGGCGCTCGGTGTGCAGCATCGCAGGCGCAGGCTCCCCCGGTGGATTGCCGACCGTGAGACCGTCGAGCGTGACCGCCGGTGTCAGCGAAAAGATGCGCGCCTGCATCCGGCCGTCGATGACGACGCTGCGTCCCGAGCGTGCCGACGCCATGCGTTCTATTGGGTGCTTGAGCACGTTCAGATCGAGCAGTGCTAAAGCCAGCAGGGCTGCGAGCAGGATTGCGCCCAGACTCACTGCGAGCCAGCGCGCGACCGTGCGCGCTCGCGATCTATCCGCCATCGTTCTGGCCTTGGGTGCGTGGCGCGGAGGCGGGCTCTGATCGCAGCGCGATACGTCTCGCGCTCAAGGCGGCGTTGACCTCGGCACCCAGCAGGAGGGTATAGCTCAGCAGGTAGAACCACAAAAGCAGCACGATGACGCTCGCGAGCGCCCCGTAAGTCTGGTCATAGCTGCCGAAGGAGCGAACGTAGACGGCGAACAGGCCGCTCACGGCGAGCCACAGGCCCGCCGTGACCGCCGAGCCGCAGGTCAGCAGACGCCAGCGGTGCGGTCGACGAGCTGGGGCAAAGTGATAGACGAGCGCGAGTCCGACTACCGCAAAGCCCCACAGGACGAGCCAGCGCACGACTCCGACGACCAGGTTTACCCACCAGCTGGTACCGAGAATATAGAGGCCGACGGGAACGACGACGCCAACCAGCAGCATCGCCAAAAATCCCACGATCGCGCCCAGCGTCATCAATAGCGAAGTCAGGATCTGCCGAAAGAAGCCCCGACGCTCGGGCACTTCGTACGCAATGGTGGTTGCGGTCATGAGCGCGCTCATGGTGAGGCGGGCACCCCACAGGGCGAGCAACAAGCCGATCACTGCCGCGACCGTGAGGGCACTGTGATCATGGGTCGCAACCTTCTGTAGCTGCGTATTGAAGATGTGCCAGACACCCGGCGGCAGGATGCCTGCAAACACGCTCATGTGGCGGCTGACGTCGGCAGGGGTAGCAAACAGGCCGTAGAGGAATACGGCGGCCGCCAAGCCGGGAAACACCGACAACAGCGCGTACATGGCTATCCCACCCGCCAGCAGCCCCGCGTTGTGGGTCTGTACCTTGTCGACTACGCGCACGGCCACGCGCCACCAGCCGCAGATGCCAAGCGGCTGGGGGGGCGGCGACTGGGCCTTAACCACGGTGGAAGAGCGCGTGACGTGAACTCCGGCAGACCGGGACAGAAGGAGTGTGGCTGGTGGCGCGGTCTGGCGCTGTCGGACTAGGCTGATTTGCTCGCCCGCCTTTTCCCGGCGAGTGAACTACGACGTCAGGACTTGCTGGCTTGACGCGGCTGCAGCAGAGCCTCCAGCTGTTCCGCGGCAATCGGCTTGGTCAGGTGATGATCGAACCCGGCAGTCAGTGCGCGCAGGCGATCCTCGTCCTGTCCCCAGCCCGTGACTGCAATGAGAGTCGCGTCCCGCCCCCAATCGCTGGCACGGACTCGCTGCGCGAGCTGGTAGCCATCGAGGTCCGGGAGGCCAATGTCGAGCACCAGCGCCTGCGGGCGGAACGTCGCCCCCCGGACGAGCGCCGTGGCGGCTGTATAGGCGGTCTGGACGCGGTGGCCGGAAAGCTCCAGGACCATCGCGCAGGTGTCGGCCGCGTCGCGATTGTCATCCACCACCAGAATTCTCATGCCCGCCCCGGCGGGGGCAGCTTCCGCTGTCTGCTCAGTGCGCGAGGGTTCCTCGCTGGGCATGCCGGTCGGCAGACGCACCACGAACTCCGTGCCCCGACCCGGCCCCTCGCTCTTGGCGGTCACCGTGCCGCCGTGCAGCGTGACCAGACCGCGCACCAGTGCCAGTCCGACACCGAGGCCACCCTCGGCGCGCGCATCCGGGGCGTGAGCCTGCGAGAACAGCCGGAACAGCCGGGGCATCATGTCCGGGGCGATTCCGATGCCGTTGTCACGGATCGAGATCACTGCTTCGTCCCCCTCTCTGACCGCCTGCAACTGGATGCGTCCACCGGTATCGGTGTACTTCGCGGCATTGATCAGCAGGTTCGAGAACGCTTGCGCAAGGCGCACGGCATCGGCGTCGAGGCGCACGGGCTCTTTCGGCAGGTCGAGCGATAGCCCATGCTTCTTGTCATCAAGCATCGGACGCGCCGTCTCGATTGCCGCACCGATTACCGACGTCAGCTCGGTGCGGGCCTTCTTCAGTTCCAACGACCCGTGGGTGATACGCGAGATGTCGAGCAGGTCATCGAGCAAGCGACTCATGTGCTCGACCTGACGCTCGATGATCTCATCGGAGCGCTGCCGCTGTTCCGGAGACCGGCCCGGCTTCTTGGCCGCGGCCAACGCGTAGCGTATCGGCGCGAGGGGATTGCGCAGTTCATGCGCCAGCAGCGCCAGAAACTCGTCCTTGCGTTGATCGGCCTCGCGCAGGGCTTCCTCGCTCTGACGCAGGCCCTGCTCAAGTTGCTCGCGTCGGATGAAATCAGTGGCCTGTCGGAGGTACAGCGTCAAGCGTCGCAACTGCTGGTCGGCGGGACGGTGCGGCGAATGTGACAGCGTCGAGATCGACCCGAGAATGGTGTCGTCAGCGGCGATCATCGGCACTGAGACCAGCGCGCGATAGCCGGACGCGCGCGCCCAGCTGCGCTGCGCTTCGAAGGGGCCGTCGAGCTCGGCATCGGAGATGACGAGTTCATCGAGTCCCGTAGGATCCGGAACGGCAGCGCTGCACTCGCCAAGACCCTGGTGTGCCACGAGCCCGAACTCGCCGCTTGCGTTGCGCAGTTGCACGCAGCCCGCATCTGCGCCCAGCAGCTCGATGGCGGTGACAAGCATCTCTGCCACGCCTTCCCGCAGAGAGCGTGACTGCCACAGGCGTGCACTGCGCATGTTCAGCGCGGCCAGGCCCTCGGCTTCGGCCGCCAGTCGCTGCTCGCTATACAGCAGGGAGGCCTCCGCGTGCTTGCGCTCGGTGACGTCGCGAGCGACCTTCGAGGCGCCGATGATGGTGCCCTGAGAATCACGCACCGGCGACACGGTGAGAGATACCTGTACCCTCCGGCCGTCCTTGGTGAGGCGCGTGGTGTCGAAATGATCGATCGACTCGCCGCGTCGGAGCTTACCCAGGATTCCCCTTTCTTCACCGTACAGCTCCGGCGGAATGATGATCGTGATGTGCTTGCCGATCACCTCGTGCGGCCGATAACCGAAGATGCGGGTGGCGCCGGCGTTCCAGGACAATATTCGGCCGTCAAGATTCTTGCTTACGATCGCATCGTCCGAGGACTCGACAATCGCCGCCAGCCACGCCAGGCGGACGACGTCATCCAGGTCCTCAACGGTGGTCGGCGCCGAACCGGGCACCGGTGCAGATTTACCTGCGCTCATGTGTGCCTCTAGGTGAAGTTCCCGCGGCAAGCCTGTCAGCAGG
>JANWKL010000160.1 GCA_025451375.1 Steroidobacteraceae bacterium | reverse complement strand
TGGCGCGATCGAGCGCCATGGTCCGGGCGCCGTGCTGTGTCTTCACCGTCTCCACCACTTCGGGCCGGCCTGCCTTGCCTGCTTTCAGCACGGTGAGTACTCCCTCCCCGCATGAGGCGAAGGCCAAACCGGTCGCAGGATCGAAGTCGGCGGCGTCCACGCCGTCGCCAATGGGTGCAGTTCCCAGCACCTTGCCCGATGACGCCTCGACCACCGCCATGACCTTGTTACCACAGGCGGGCAACAGGTAGCCGCGCGCCGTGTCGATGGCGAGGCCCGAGGGCTCATCGCAACCGGCCAGCGGCCAAACGGAAGTCACGGCGAGGTGCGCCGGATCGATGACCGCGAGACTGTTCTTATCTTCAAGGTTCACGTAGACGTGTCCCTTGCCATCGGTCACCGCGAACTCCGGCTTCGCATCCAGCGCGATGGTGCCGAGTACGGTATTGGTGACGGCATCGACCGCGGTCACGTTGCGGCCATGACCGTTGAATGAAAACACCCGATGACTCGACGGGTCATACAGGATCGCATCCGGGCCCTCGCCGGTCGTTTTGATTTCCGTCAGGCGTGCCAGCGTCTTGAGGTCAAACACGACAATCAGGTTCGCCCGTCCGGCGCTGATGTAACCGCGGCCCAGGTCCGGTGCGAGCGCAATGCCGTGCACACCCTGGGTGTCCGCGATCTCGCCGATGACTTTGAGCGTATCGGTATCAAACACCAGCACGCGCGTACCGTGCGAAACAAACAGCCGATGACCACCCTGCTCAAAAGCCAGGTAGTCCCACCCCTCCTCCCCGGGCAAGGGCACCTCGTGGGCGATGTGATAGCGCGGTGCGGCCTCGCCTGCAGTCGCGCCGAACGTCAATCCGAGCGCGGCGGCGATCGCCAGCATCTCCACGGCCAATGCTTTGAGGGCAACGCGGTTCATCTCAACCTCCTAATGAATCAGGCGCGCACACAGGTCCAGGAGCGGCCCGGGCAGCAGGCCCAGTGCCAGCACTGCGGCGGCGTTCAAGCCGAGCGCGAAGCGTACACCCGCCGTGGCGGCGGTTGCCGGCAGCGATCCCTGCGGATCATCGAAGTACATGAGCTTGATGACCCGCAGATAATAGAACGCTCCCACCACGGACATGGAAGCCGCGAGGATCACGAGCCACAGGTGGTGACTCTCCCACAGCACCTGGAAGATGCGCAGCTTCGCCCAGAAGCCCACGAACGGCGGTACGCCCGCCGTCGAGAACATGAGCACCATCATGACCAGCGCCAGCAAGGGATCGCGCTTATGCAGACCCCGGTAGTCATCGAGCTGGTCGGCCTCAAAACCCTTGACGCCGGCGAGCAGGATCACGCCGAAGGAGCCGAGTGCAACCAGCACGTAGACCAGCGTGTAGTAGAGCGCGGCCGCGTAGCCATCGGGAGTGCCGGCGACGAACCCGAGGAGGATGAACCCTACGTTGACGATGGTCGAATAGGCGAGCAGGCGCTTCAGATTCGTCTGCACCAGCGCCACCACGTTGCCGACCACCAGGGTCAGCACCGCGAGCGCGGCCAGCATCTGCGACCACTGCGCTACCGTTCCGGCAAGGCCCTGGGCCAGGAGGCGCAGCGTGAGCGCGAAATAGGCGATCTTGGGAACCGTGCCGATGAACAGTGTCACGCTCGTGGGCGCGCCCTCGTACACATCCGGCAGCCACATGTGAAACGGCACCGCGCCCAGCTTGAAAGCGACCGCGACCACGATGAACGTGAGTCCGAGGATGACTCCGAGGTGAATCGGCGCGTGCGTGCGTTCGGCGATCAGCCCCAAATCGAGCGTGCCGGTGAGGCCATAGATGAGCGACATGCCGTACAGGAGCGCACCGGAAGCGATGGCGCCGAGCACAAAATACTTCATGGCGCCTTCGGCCGAGACGCCCGAGTCACGGTCGAACGCGGCCATGGCGTACACCGACAGCGCCAGCAGCTCCACCCCGAGGTAGACCGTGAGCAGGCTGTTGGCGGAAATCAGCACGCAGATCCCGAGGAGCGCGGTCAGCGCCAGCACGTAGTACTCGCCCCTGAGGATGTTGCGGTGCTCGAGATAGGCGCGTGAATACAACAGCGCCACCGCCACCACCAGCAGCGCGGCGAGCTTGAGTACGAAGCCGAGCTCATCGGCGATGTACAGCCCATCGAAAAGCAGCGTCCGCTGCGTGACATGCCCCACGCTCACCGTCAGTGCTGCGCCCGCCGCCAGTATTACCAGCGTCAGAGTGGGCGTGAGGCCGCGGTGCCGTGCGCCTGCGAATACATCCACCAGCAGCAGGTAGCAGATCGCCACCACCAGCCAGATTTCCGCGACCGCGGGGGCGAGACTCGACCAGCTGGTGAGCGCATCAGACACGGGTACTTAGGCTCATAGTTTGGTGGCAATCGCCTGGGACACCAGGTGCTGTATGGAGGGCTGCATCACTTTAAGGAGCGGCGCGGGCCACAGCCCGACAATCAGGACCGCGAGAGCGAGTGCCGTAAGCACCAGGAATTCGCGGCCATTCAGGTCCTTGAGCTCCGCGACCTTGGTATTCGCCACCGGGCCGAACACCACCCGCTTCATCAGCCACAGGCTGTACGAGGCGCCGGTGACCAGCGTCACCGCCGCGAAGAACGCGTACCAGAAGCTCGCCCGGAAGCTGGCGATGATCACGAGAAACTCACCCACGAAGCCCGAAGTTCCCGGCAGCCCGGTGTTGGCGAGCGCGAACAACACGAAGAAGACGGCGAATACCGGCATGGTGTTGACCACGCCGCCGTAGTCGGCGATCTGGCGGCTGTGCACGCGGTCGTAGAGCACCCCGACACACAGGAACAGCGCCCCGGAGATCAGGCCGTGGGAGATCATCTGCACCATGGCGCCATCCATGCCCATGCCGGCGCCCGTGAGGCCGCCGGTACTGCGCACGATCTGAAAAACGACGAACGCACCCAGGGTGACAAAACCCATGTGGGCGATAGAGGAATACGCAATCAGCTTCTTCATGTCCTGCTGCACCAGCGCCACGAGACCGATGTAGCTCACCGCGATCAAGGACAGCGCGATCACCAGGAGGTCCAGCTCACGGCTCGCATCCGGGGTGATGGGCAGGCTGAAACGCAGGAAGCCATAACCGCCCATTTTCAGCAGGATGGCCGCGAGGATCACCGAGCCTCCGGTGGGCGCCTCGACGTGCGCATCCGGCAGCCAGGTGTGCACCGGGAACATCGGCACCTTGACGGCGAAGGCGAGGAAGAACGCGCCGAAAATCCAGCGCTGCTCGATGAGCGTGAGCGGCAGCCCCTGCAGGGCCGCGATCGAGTAGTTCCCTGACTTCACGTACATGTAGATGAGCGCCGCCAGCATGAACACGGAGCCCAGGAACGTGTACAGGAAAAACTTGATGGTGGCGTAGACGCGCCGCGGACCGCCCCAGATGCCGATGATGAGGAACATCGGAATCAGCATCGCCTCCCAGAAGAAATAAAAGAGCAGCGCGTCGGTCGCCGAAAACACCCCGATCATCAGGCCCTCCATGATGAGGAAGGCGGCGAAATACTGTGCCGGGCGCGACTCGATCACGCTCCAGCCGGCGATCACCACCGGTACGGTCATGAACGCGGTGAGTACGACGAGCGGCATCGAAATGCCGTCCACGCCCAGGCCGTAGGATGCCTGGAAGCGCGGGATCCACGGCAGGAGTTCCCGGAACTGCAGGTCCGCGGTGCTGGTATTGAAGTGCGTCCACAGCGGCACGGCGAGTACCAGCGTCGCGAGCGAACCTGTGAGCGCGAGCCAGCGGCCGGCCGCGATGTTGCGGTCCCCCAGCAGCATGACCGCAACACCCACCGCGATGGGCAGCCAGATCAGGATGGAGAGCAGGTTATGCATGGGCCAGGAACCAGCCGAGCAGCACCGCAAGCCCGATCATCATCCAGAAGGCATAGCTGTAGAGGTAGCCGGACTGCACGCGCCGCATCAGGCCGCCGAAGCGGCCGAGGGTGTGGGCCGTGCCATCGACCAGCACCCCGTCGATGAGCGCCTGGTCGCCACCCTTCCACAACCCGAGACCGACCCCACGCGTGAGTGCGGCGAGTACGTTCTCGTTGAACCAGTCGAAGTAGTATTTCTGCGTCAGGAGCGTCTGCAACCAGCGGAAACGCCGTGCAATCGCGTCCGCCCACACCGGCCGGTAGAGGAAGCATGCCCAGGCCGTGACGACCCCGGTGAGCGCGAACGCGAACGGCAGTGACCACAGCCCGTGCAGCGCCGCCTGCACCGGTCCGGCGAACTCCAGGGCGATGGGCCCAATCACATTGTTCTGCGGCAGCACGAAAATGGAATCACCGAAGTAACTGCCGAAGAGCACCGGCCCCACCGTGAAAGCCCCGATGATCACCGATGGAATGGCGAGCGCCACCAGCGGCAGCCACACCACCGCCGGACTCTCGTGCGGGTCACCGCCATGCGCCTGGCTCTCGTGATGTTCATCGTGATCGAGGAGGATCGGGTGCGTCGGTTCATCGGCCGGATTCAGGTGACGGCCATCCGCGTGCGCCACCGCGCGGAAGCGCTCCGGACCATGGAAGGTCATGAACAGCATGCGGAAGGTATAGAGCGCGGTGACGAACACCCCGCACAGCACGCACAGGTAAGCGTAGCCGGCGCCCCAGCGGTGTGAAGCGCCGACCGCCTCAATAATCGCGTCCTTGGAGTAAAAGCCGGAGAAGAACGGCGTGCCGATGAGTGCCAGGGCGCCGATCCAGCAGGTCACCGCCGTGATGGGCATGTATTTCGCGAGCCCGCCCATCTTGCGCATGTCCTGCTCGTGATGCATGCCGATGATCACCGAGCCCGCCGCAAGAAACAGCAGCGCCTTGAAGAAGGCGTGCGTCATGAGGTGAAAAATCGCCGCGCCATAGGCGGAGGCCCCGAGCGCCACGGTCATGTAGCCAAGCTGCGAGAGCGTCGAGTAGGCAATGACCCGCTTGATGTCATTGTTGACGACGCCCAGGAGTCCCATGAAGAACGCGGTGGTCGCGCCGATCACCAGCACGAACGACAGCGCCCCTTCCGAGTACTCGAACAGCGGCGACATGCGCGCCACCATGAAAATGCCCGCGGTCACCATGGTGGCGGCGTGGATCAGCGCCGAGATGGGCGTGGGGCCTTCCATGGAATCGGGCAGCCACACGTGCAGCGGCACCTGGGCGGACTTGCCCATCGCGCCGATGAAAAGACAGATGCAGATGAGGGTCAGCGCCTCGACATTGGAATTGGCGGTGAACGGCAGCAGCGCCTGCGCCATCTGCGGCGCCGC
>JANWKL010000159.1 GCA_025451375.1 Steroidobacteraceae bacterium | reverse complement strand
GAGTCGACGTCAAGGGCGATGCGCTGCGCCTGGTCGTGATCGAGAAGCTGCCCTTTGCCTCCCCCGATGATCCTTTGGTACGTGCGCGCATCGAGCACCTCACGGCCAGCGGCGGCAATGCGTTTCGTGACTACCAGCTTCCCGAGGCGGCATTGGCGCTGAAGCAGGGCGCAGGAAGGCTGATCCGCAGCGAGGACGACTACGGGGTCGTCGTGATCTGCGATCCGCGCATGACCGCTCGCAGCTACGGCCGGGTGTTCCTTGCGGCGCTGCCGCCGATGAGCGTGACCAAGGAGCGCGGCGAAACGCTGCGCTTCCTGCGCGCGCATGCGTCGCGCGCCGCCACACCGCGTCCGGCTGCCGTGGCGCCATGAACATACTGGCGCTCGATACTGCGACCGAGAACTGCTCTGTCGCACTCCTTATAGAAGGGCGGCTGCACGCCACGGAAGAACTCCTGGGGCGCGGCCATGCCGAACGCATCCTGTCCATGATTGATGCGCTCCTGCGGGAAGCCCGGGTCGGGCTTACCGATCTGGCCGCCATCGCGTTCGGACGGGGCCCGGGCTCCTTTACGGGCGTGCGGCTGGCCGCGAGTGTTACCCAGGGACTGGCCTGCGGAAGTGGTCTTGGCGTCGTGCCGGTATCGGATCTGCGCGCGCTCGCCCAGCGGGCGCTCGAACTGCCTGCCGCGCCGCAGCGGGTCCTGATCTGCAGCGACGCACGGATGCACGAGGTCTACTGGGGCTGCTTCGAGCGCGCGCCGGACGGATTTGCCACGGCGGTGAATGAGGAGCGTGTCGGCAGCCCCACGCAGATCCTGCTTCCGGTGACGTGGACCGATGCCCTCGTGCCCGTAGCCGGCGTGGGCTCCGGGTTCGCGTCCTACCCGGAGCTCACCGCGACCCTGCCCACGAGTGTTTTCGTGGTGGGTGAACGGCTCCTGCCGCGGGCGGCCGAAATTGTCCGGCTGGCCGCCCCTGAAGTGGCGGGCGGCCGCGTTTTCCGCCCCGAACAGGCGCTTCCGGTCTATTTGAGGGATGATGTGGCGCGCCCGGCCAGCGCGAGTCATTAAACTGACATATTGCAGGGGAGAGTTGTCATGAATTTGCAACACGCTACCTCTGTAATACACGCGCCACACGCAGGTGATCGCGATGCCCGCCAAGCAGGTACTGATAGTCGAGGACGAGCGCCCGATCCGGGAGATGATCGCGTTCGGACTGAAGCGCGCCGGGTTCGAAGTCCGGGAAGCCGAGGATTGCCGCACTGCGCGAGCCTCGCTCGCCGACGTGCGTCCGGACCTGGTGCTCGTTGACTGGATGCTTCCGGACATGAGCGGCCTTGAGCTCACGCGGGCGCTCAAGCGTGATCGCGAGACGCGCGAACTGCCGGTCATCATGCTCACGGCGCGAGCCGAGGAGGCCGACAAGGTCGCGGGCCTCGAGGGTGGCGCGGATGACTACGTCACCAAGCCCTTCTCTCCGCGCGAACTGCTCGCACGCATCAATGCCGTGTTACGTCGCAGCGCACCCACCGGTGTCGATGAACGCCTGGAGTTCGAGGGACTCGCTCTTGATCAGGGCAGCCACCGCGTGATGGTGGGCGAGCGGACCGTGGGACTGGGGCCCACCGAGTACCGCATGCTCGAATTCTTCATGACGCACCCCGAGCGGGTCTATACCCGCGACCAGCTGCTCGATCGCATCTGGGGCGGCAACGTGTACGTCGAGGAGCGAACCATCGACGTGCATATCCGGCGGTTGCGCAAGGCGCTCGAGGAATTCGGGTACGATCGCTTCGTCCAGACCGTGCGCGGCTCCGGTTACCGCTTTTCCGCACGCACGGTGTGAGAGAGCCTTAGAGCCTGTCAATGCTGCCAGAGCAGACGCGTAGGCTCAGACGCAGCCGGCCAAAGCCACGCCTTTGGCCGGCGGAAGCGAAATCGCTGTCCGCCGAAATCGCGTCGAAGCGATTTCGGCCAATGGAGTAGGTCCAGGTCACGTGCAACCCGCGACGCAGGCATGGTGGTTGGCGGCGGGTCGCCTGCTCGGGACGGTACTCATCGGCAGCGGCGTTGGCTGGCTGGTGGGGCGGCCCTGGGAGGGACTCGCTTGTGCGCTCACGCTGCATTTGGCGTGGGTGCTGGTGAACCTGTTTCGCCTGGAATGGTGGCTGCGCCACCGCAACTTCGCCGACCCGCCTGATGTTGGCGGCGTGTGGGGTGAAATCATCGCGCAGGTCGTGCGGCTGCACCGCCGTAAGCGCTTCCACAAACAACGTTTCGTGCAGTTGATGCGTCAGCTGCAGCGCTCCACGGCGGCGCTGCCCGACGGCGTCGTCATCCTCAACGCGCAGCGCGAGATCGTGTGGTTCAACCGTATGGCGGCGCGCCTGCTCAATCTGCGCCGCACCGGGGACCTCGGCATGCGCATCGAGAACCTGCTGCGCGAGCCGGAGTTCGTCCGCTATCTCGCCGGCAGCGACTATTCCATGCCGGTGGTCATCCGGCCGATGAACGGCGAGGACGTTTATCTGTCGCTGCAGGTGGTTCCCTACGGTGACGGGCAGCTGCTGCTGCTGGTGAGTGATGTGTCGCGCCAGATGCGCCTCGAGGCGGTGCGCCGCGACTTCGTCGCCAACGCCTCCCACGAACTGCGCTCACCGCTGACGGTCATTTCCGGCTACCTCGAGACGCTCGGTGGGGATCCGGCACTGGAGCCTGATCTCAAGGCGCCGCTCGCGGAGATGCGCCGTCAGGCCGCGCGCATGACCTCGATCATCCGCGATCTGATCGAGCTGTCGCGCCTCGAGGAAACCAACGAAACCGTCGTCGGAGAGCCGCTGGATATCGCGGCGCTTACGTCGCTCCTGCGCAAGGACGTCCTGGCGCGCACCGTGCATCCGCGCGATGTGCGGGTGCGCATCGACTCCACCGCCAGGCTCGTGGGCAGCGAATCGGAAATCACTTCGGCGTTTTCCAACCTGGTGGACAACGCGGCGAAATACACCGGCGCCGAAGGCTCGCTGGAGATGCGCTGGTGGGTGGATGACGAGGGCGGTCATTTCGCAGTCAGCGACACTGGCATCGGGATTCCGCCCGAGCACCTCCCACGGCTCACCGAGCGTTTCTACCGCGTGGATCCGGGCCGCTCGCGCGCCACCGGCGGCTCAGGCTTGGGACTTGCGATCGTCAAACACGTACTGCAGCGCCATGGCGGCACGCTTGAAGTCGTGAGCCGTCTCGGAGAGGGCAGCACGTTCACGTGTCATTTCCCTCCGGCACGCATCCTGTCCAGCACCCGCGCCATCAGCGTCGCGACGGCTTAGCAAGAAACCTTTAGCCGGGTTGTCACAGAACCGACATTGCTGCAGGGCACCCTTGGGGCCGTATGACCAAACCCAAGGTTCGTACCCTGTTTCTGTCGGACATCCACCTGGGGTTCAGACACGCACGCGTGCGGGAGCTCAACGAGTTCCTGCAGGGGGTTGAGGCCGAAACCATCGTGCTGGTCGGGGACATCGTTGACGCCCTGAGTCTTGCGCGCCGCGCGTTCTGGACTCCCCAGCACACACGGGTGGTACGCACGCTGCTCGCGCGGCAGCGCGCCGGTGCACGGCTCGTCTACATTCCCGGCAACCACGACGCGAGCCTCGCCGTGCTCGCCGGCATGCTGCAGGGACAGTTCGAGGTGCATCGCGAATGGGTGCACCGCACGGCGCGCGGCGAGCGCCTGCTGGTGCTGCACGGCGACCAGTTCGACGGGCTCGGTTCGTGCCCACCGTGGCTGAACCGCCTGGGCGACTCGCTGCACGGGGCAACAGTTGCCGTGAGTCACGGTGTCAACAACCTGCGGCGTCTGCTCGGTAAGCCGTATTGGGCGCTGAGTGAACGCCTGAAGCTGAGTTTCGCGGCGAGCGTGCGCTTCATCAGCGAGTTCGAGCACCTGGCTGCCCGCCACGCACACGCCCAGGGCTACGACGGGGTGGTGTGCGGGCACATTCACCGCGCGAACCTGTGTCACATCGAGGGCACGCTCTACGCCAACACCGGGGACTGGGTGGAGAGCTGCTCGGCGCTGATCGAAACCAGCCGCGGGGAATTGCAGCTGCTGCGCTGGCCGAACCGCGCGCACCCCGTCCCGCGACCCGCCAACGGCCTCATCGCCGACGCCGCGTGAGGATCGCGCTGGCAAGCGATGCCTGGGCGCCGCAAACCAATGGCGTCGTCACGACCCTCAAGGCGACCGCGGACACACTCGCCGAGGAGGGCCATGACGTGCGCGTCATCTCGCCCCAGGGACTGCGCAGCATCGCCTGTCCGAGCTATCCGGAAATCCGTCTCGCGGTTCTGCCCGGTGCGCATGTGGCGCGGCAGTTGCGCAAGTTCCGTCCGCACGCGATTCACGTGGCTACCGAGGGACCCATCGGCCTTGCGGTTCGCAGCTTTTGCGGTGCGCGCCGCCTGCCTTTCACCAGCTCCTACCACACACGCTACCCGGAGTATCTGCGGGCACGCTGGCCCATCCCTCTCGCCGCCAGCTACGCGTGGCTGCGGCGCTTCCACGGTGCTGCCGCGCGCACCTTCGTCAGCAGCGCGAGTCTTGAGAGCGAGCTCGCCGCGCGCGGCTTTCAGCACCTGCACCGCTGGCGCCGGGGCGTAGATCTCACGCGTTTCCGCAATCTCGCGGCGCACCCTGAACTTGCTGGTCTGCCGCGGCCAATCGTCGCCTGCGTCGGCAGGCTCGCCGTCGAGAAGAATCTGCCGGCGTTCCTGTCACTGGATGTGCCGGGTACCAAGGTCATGATCGGCGACGGTCCGGAGCGCGTCGCGCTGGCGCGGCGCTACCCGAAGGCGCTTTTCACCGGCTTTCGCTTCGGGGATGAACTCGCGAGCCTGCTCGCGGGTGCGGACGTACTGGCATTCCCAAGTCTCACCGACACCTTCGGCCTGGTGATGATCGAGGCGCTGGCGTGCGGGGTGCCGGTCGCGGCTTTCCCGGTCCCCGGTCCCGTTGACGTCATCGAGCAGGGTGTGACCGGTGTCCTGCACGCCGATCTGGCGATTGCGATAACTTCGGCCCTGAGGCTCGATCGTGGCGTGTGCACCAGCCGCGCCGCCGGGTTCAGCTGGGCGGCGGCGACCGCGCAGTTCCTCGAGGGACTCGCGCCGATTTCGCAGGCGGCGCGCGCCCCGGTGGCCGCGCGCCGCAGTTCCGCTATGATCGCGCCTGTTGTCGCTCACGGGCAGAGCGAAGCCGGAGACGTTTGATGGAAACCGCCGATCTCAGCCACCATATCTCGCGCCGGTTCAACGAGGACCTCGAGCGCGTCCGCAGCAAAGTCCTCGGCATGGGCGGCTTCGTCGAGCAGCAGCTGCAGAAGGCGATTACGGCGCTGGTCGAGGGCGACAGCACGCTCGGGGAATCCGTCGCGCTCGATGACCACCAGGTGAACAACATGGAAGTTGCCATCGACGAGGACTGCAGCAAGATCCTCGCGACGCGCGCCCCGGCGGCCAGCGATCTGCGCGTCATTGTCGCCATTATCAAGACCATCACCGACCTCGAACGCATTGGTGATGAGGGCGAGAAGATCGGCTACATCGCCTCCCGGCTCGCCACGATGGAGCGTCCCGCGGACAAGTATCGCGAGATCAAGCACCTCGGACGCGTGGTATCGGAAATGGTGCATGATGCGCTGGATGCCTTCGCCCGCATGGATGTTGAGTCCGCGCTGCGCGTTGCGCGCCAGGACCGCCTGGTGGACGAGGAGTACGAAGCGATTCAGCGCCAGAGCATCACCTTCATGATGGAGGACCCCCGCACCATCCGCCGCGCGCTGGATGTCATGTGGGTGGTGCGTGCGCTCGAGCGAATCGGCGATCACGCCAAGAACATCAGCGAATACGTCATCTACATGGTGCACGGCAAGGACATCCGCCATACCTCCCTCGACGACGTCGAGCGCGAGCTGCGCGGCGGCGCCGTCACCCCCGCCGAGCCGCCGCCGACGTCGGCTTAGGCCGTGCCGACACTGCCCAACCACGTGTCCGAGCGACGTCTGATCAATACCGGGGGCTTCGCGGCGTGCGCGGCGCTGCTCGCCTACGCGCTGTATTCGCAGTTTCACTTAGGTCTCGATCCGTGTCCGCTGTGCATCTTTCAGCGCATCGGGATCGCGCTCTTAGGGTTAGCGTTTCTCGCCGCGGCGCTGCACAACGCGCAAGGTGGTGGCCGCTACGTATACGCGGCGCTCATCGGGCTTGCTGCTGCGGCAACCCTCGGGGTCGCCGCGCGCCACCTTTACGTGCAGAGCCTGCCGCCCGATGCGATCCCGTCCTGCGGCGCGCCGCTCGCCATGCTCATGAAGTTCATGCCGGTGTGGCAGCTGATACGCAAGGTGCTCACCGGGAGCGGCGAGTGCGGTCTCGTGAATTGGCGGTTCCTCGGACTTGCGATGCCGGCGTGGGTCGCGCTGTGGGCGTTGGGGCTCGGCGGCGCCGGCGTGCTCGGCAACCTCAGGCGAGAAGCTTCCGCAGCACGTTGACGTACATGCGGTGCAGGGCGTCGATGTCGGCGACGCGCACCGCCTCGTTCACCTTGTGAATCGAAGCGCTGCCGACGCCGAGTTCCACGATCTGCGCGCCGAGCGGCGCGATGAAACGTCCATCGGACGTGCCCCCACCGGTCGAGAGCTTCGGCTGTGCGCCGGTTACTTCCGCCACCGCATCCCCGACCGCACGGCACAAAAGCCCCGGCGGCGTATAGAACGGCTCCCCGGAGACGTACCACTCGAGGCTGTAGCGCACCCGGTGCCGCCGCAGGATTTCGTCAACCGTGGCCTGCAGACCCGCGATGCTCTGGACCGGGGAGTAGCGCAGGTTGAAACGCGCCCTGAGTTCTCCCGGGATGACATTCGGCGCGCCGGTGCCGGAATTGATGTTGGAAACCTGGAAGGTCGTGGGCTGGAAGTGCTCGGTGCCCTTATCCCATTCGCGCGTCGCAAGCTCGGCGAGCGCCGGGGCGAGGGTGTGCACCGGGTTTTCGGCGAGCTGCGGATAGGCGACATGTCCCTGCACGCCGTGCACGGTCAGCCGTCCACTTAAGGAACCGCGGCGGCCGACCTTGATGGTGTCGCCGATCGTGGCTTCACTCGAAGGTTCGCCGACGAGGCACCAGTCGATGCGGTCGCCGCGCGCGCGCAACAGCTCCACAACCCGGCGCGTGCCATCAACCGACGGACCTTCCTCGTCACTGGTGATAAGAAAGGCGATTGACCCCTTGTGGTCCGGGTGCGCCGCCACGAACTCCACGGCCGCCGTGACCATGGCGGCCAGTCCGCTCTTCATGTCCGCAGCGCCCCGTCCGTAGAGCAGTCCGTCGCGGATTTCCGGTTTGAACGGGTCGCTGTGCCATTCCTCACGCGGGCCTGTCGGGACCACATCCGTGTGCCCTGCAAAGCAGAACACCGGGCTTTCCCGGCCCCGGCGGGCCCACAGGTTCGCGACCTCGCCAAAGGGGAGGGGCTCGATGACAAAGCCGGCCTGGGCCAGCCGCCCGGCGATGAGCTCCTGGCAGCCGGCGTCCGTGGGCGTGACCGAGGGGCACGAGAGGAGAGCCTGAGTCAATTCAAGAGTTTGTGACATCAGCGAATTTGCGCCAGGTTCATTGCGGTTCGCGTTTATACGGCCACCGTCGAGCGCCGGCAAGCTCACGGTAGTGTCATGAGCGTGCAAAGTCGCCCGGCAACACTGTGCACCGGGGCGGCTTTGGGACGCACCTGCCCTCCGGGGGCGACTGTCATGAGAGCGTCACAATATTGTCATCTAATGCGCGCGACCCACGCGGCTTGCCGGTAGACGGGTCGTAAGCGACTAAATCAATGATCGCAGGAGTCGAATCATGAATGCATTCAATCCGAAGCGGATGCTGCTGGCAGCGTTGAGCGCTGTGGCGTTCGCCGGCGCCGCCAGTGCCGCCGACATCTCGGGCGCGGGCGCGACCTTCCCGTATCCGGTCTATTCGAAGTGGGCTGATGCCTACAAGACCCAAACCGGCGTGGGCTTGAACTACCAGTCCATCGGCTCGGGCGGTGGCATCAAGCAGATCAAGGCGAAGACGGTCACCTTCGGCGCTTCAGACATGCCGCTGGAGCAGAAGGACCTGCAGCTGGCGGGCCTGGTGCAGTTCCCGATGATCATCGGCGGGGTCGTGCCGGTAGTGAACGTCAAGGGAGTGCAGGGCGGCCAGATGGTACTCGACGGCGCGACGGTCGCCGCCATCTACCTCGGCGAGATCACCAAGTGGAACGATGCGCGCGTGCAGAAGCTCAATCCGAAGCTGGCGCTTCCGGGGACGGCCATCGCTCCGGTGTACCGCTCGGACGGCTCCGGAACGAACTTCCTGTTCTCCAATTACCTCTCGAGCGCCTACCCGAAATTCCATGACACCGTGGGTGCCAACACCTCAGTGCAGTGGCCGGTGGGCATCGGCGCGAAGGGTAACGAGGGCGTCGCCAACATGACCGCCCAGACTGATGGCGCCATTGGCTACGTGGAGTACGCCTACGCCAAGCAGAACAAGATGGCGTATGCGGATCTCATCAACTCGGCCGGCAAGACTGTCGCCCCGAACGCGGAGAGTTTCCAGGCGGCCGCCGCCAGTGCCGACTGGGCGCATGCGCCGGGTTACCACCTGATCCTCACCAACCAGCCGGGACCGAAAAGCTGGCCGATCACCGGTGCCAGCTTCATCCTGCTCTACCGCACGCCCCCAGACCCGGCGGCGACTGCTACGGCGCTGAAGTTCTTCGATTGGGCCTACAAGAACGGCGGCAAGATGGCCGCGGACCTGGATTACGTGCCGCTGCCGGAAGGCCTGATCAAGCTGGTGCGCGCGACCTGGAAAGCCGAAATCAAGTAACCTGCTGAACGCGGCGCGTTCCGCCTTTTTCAAAGGCGGACGCGCCCCGCGTGGCTGTGACAGAGGGCGCTGGTGACAGGTTGCCGTCCGCGATGAATTCGGTCCCTGCCATAGCACCCGCGCAGGCGGCGGGTCAGCGCCTGCGTGAACGGGTGTTTCGCGGCGCCACGTTCGCCGCGGCGCTGCTGGTGCTGTTGCTCCTGGGCGGGGTCGCGGTGTCGCTCGCCGTGGGTTCGTGGCCGGCGTTCTCCCACTTCAAGCTGGCCTTCCTCACCCGCGAGATCTGGAACCCCGTAACCGATGAGTACGGCGCGCTGGCGCCGATCTTCGGCACGCTCGTGACCTCACTGCTCGCGCTGTTGCTCGCAATCCCGGTGAGCCTCGGCATCGCCATCTTTCTCACGGAGCTTGCACCGACGTGGCTGAAGCGTCCGGTCGGGACGGCGATTGAACTCCTGGCGGCAGTGCCGAGCATCATCTTCGGCATCTGGGGCCTGTTCGTGCTTGCCCCGGTCCTGCAACGGCATGTGCAGCCGTGGCTCATCGAGGTGTTGGGTCCCTTACCCCTCATCGGCAAGCTGTTCCAGGGGCCGCCGTTCGGCATCGGCGTGCTGAGCGCGGGCTTCGTACTTGCGATCATGGTGATCCCGTTCGTATCGGCGGTCATGCGCGATGTGTTTGAAACCGTGCCGGATGTGCTGAAGGAGTCCGGCTACGGACTCGGAGCCACGACCTGGGAGGTCATCTGGCAGGTGGTGGTGCCCTATTCGCGCACCGGAATGATTGGCGGCATCATGCTCGGTCTCGGACGAGCGCTCGGCGAGACCATGGCGGTCACCTTCGTCATCGGCAACGCCCACCGCATAGGCTCATCGCTGCTCGCACCCGGCACCACCATTTCAGCCTCGATCGCCAATGAGTTTGCGGAGGCGGTCGGGGACCTGTACACGTCCTCGCTCATCGCCCTCGGGGCGCTTCTGTTCCTCATCACCTTTACCGTGATCGCGGCCGCGCGCTTCATGCTGATGCGGCTCGATCGTCGCGCGCTGTCCTCGGTATGAGCCGGCGCGCGCTACGGACCTTCTACAACCTGTTGGCCTTGAGCCTGTCAGGTCTCGCCACCGCGATCGGACTCTTTTTTCTAGGGGCGATCCTGTGGACCCTGATCAAGAACGGCATCGGCGGGATGTCGCTGAATGTGTTCACGCAGATGACGCCGCCGCCGGGCAGCAGCGGCGGACTCCTGAACGCCATCTACGGCAGCGTCGTGATGACGCTGATCGGCATCCTGATCGGCGGACCCGTCGGGATGCTCGCCGGCACGTACCTGGCGGAGTACGGGCGCACTTCGCGCCTTTCCATGGTGATCCGCTTCGTGAACGATGTGCTGCTGTCCGCCCCCTCGATCATCATCGGGCTCTTCGTATATGAATTGCTCGTGGTCCGCATGGGACACTTCTCGGCGATCGCGGGGGCAGTCTCGCTCGCCATCATCGCCATCCCGGTGACGGTGCGCACCACCGAGGACATGCTGAACCTGGTGCCGCAGGGTATGAAGGACGCCTCCACTGCCATGGGCGCTTACCCCTGGCGCACGATCACGAGTGTCGTCTATCCGGCCGCGCGCAGCGGCATTGTCACGGGACTCCTGCTGGCGATCGCGCGGATCAGCGGCGAGACGGCGCCGCTGCTGTTCACGGCTCTCAACAACCAGTTCTGGAGCAGCAACCTCGGCGCCCCCATGGCGAACCTGCCGGTGGTGATTTTCCAGTTCGCGCTGAGTCCGTACCCGAACTGGCAACAGCTGGCCTGGTCCGGCGCGCTGCTGATCACCCTCACCATCCTGGTGTTGAGCGTGGCCGCGCGGCTGGTGGTGTCCTCGCTTGCGCAGGGAGGCAAGCGCTGATGAGCACTCCTGCGCCTTCGCCCGGCGCCGCTGCGCCAGCAGCGCCGGCTGCAGAGATCGTCAAGTACGACGTGCGCCACCTGAATTTCTATTACGGCCAGGCGCAGGCGCTCAAGGACGTCACGCTCACGCTGCCGGACCGGCGCATCACGGCATTCATCGGCCCCTCCGGCTGCGGCAAGTCGACGCTGCTGCGGGTGTTCAACCGTATCTATGCCCTGTACCCCGGGCACCGCGCGACCGGCGACGTGCTGCTTGATGGCGAGGACATCCTTGCCGCCAGCGTTGATGCGGCGAGTCTGCGGTTTCGGGTTGGCATGGTGTTCCAGAAGGCCACGCCGTTCCCCATGTCGATTTTCGACAACGTCGCTTTCGGCCTGCGCCTGTCGCGGCGCATATCGCGCAGCGAACTCACCGAGCGGGTCGAGGAGGCGCTGCGCGCCGGGGCAATGTGGGAAGAAGTGAAGGACAAGCTGCACGAGGACGGACGCAGTCTTTCCGGCGGTCAGCAGCAGCGCCTGTGCATCGCGCGGACGCTGGCGTTGCGTCCGGAAGTGCTGCTGTTCGACGAGCCGACGGCAGCGCTGGATCCCATCTCGACGCTGCGGGTCGAAGAGACCCTGCAGTCCCTGCGCGAGAGCTACTGCATTGCCATCGTCACCCACAATCTGCAGCAGGCGGCGCGCGTGTCCAACTACACAGCGTTCATGTACCTCGGGGAACTCGTCGAGATCGGGCCCACGGAACAGATGTTCACGGCGCCGAAGAACCGCCGCACCGACGACTATGTCACCGGGCGCTTCGGCTAAGGTCCCATGAGCGAATCAACCGAACCCGGACAGCCCGATCCGAACCCCAATGCGGGCGTGCTGCGTCACCTGAAGCCCAGCGGCCGGGTGCATCTGCCAGCAGCGTCGGAAGCGGGCCCGGCACCCTCGGGAAGCCAGGCGACGGTAGAAAACCCAGTGTTCTCCTGCCGCGACGTGCGGGTTTTCTACGGCGCCAAGGAAGCCCTGAAGGGCGTGACGGTCGATGTTGGCCGCCGGCAGGTGCTGGCGATGATCGGCCCCTCGGGCTGCGGCAAGTCAACCTTTCTGCGCTGCCTGAACCGCATGAACGACACCATCGCCGGCGCCCGCGTCACCGGCACGATCCTGCTCGACGGCCAGGACATCCAGGCGCAGGATCAGGACGCCGTGCAGCTGCGGGCGCGCATCGGCATGGTGTTCCAGAAGCCCAATCCCTTCCCCAAGTCGATCTACGACAACGTCGCCTACGGTCCGCGTATCCACGGACTGACCCGCAGCCGTTCCGAACTCGACGACATCGTGTGCACGAGCCTGCAGCGCGCGGGACTGTGGGACGAAGTGAAGGACCGGCTGCAGAGCCCCGGCACCGGCTTGTCCGGCGGCCAGCAGCAACGCCTGTGCATCGCGCGCACCATCGCCGTGCACCCGGAAGTCATCCTCATGGACGAGCCGTGCTCGGCGCTCGATCCGATCGCGACCGCCCGCATTGAAGATCTCATCGACGAGCTGCGTGAGTCGTATGCGATCGTGATCGTCACGCACTCCATGCAGCAGGCCGCGCGCGTCTCGCAGCGCACGGCCTATTTCCATCTGGGTGAACTGATCGAGGTCGGCGAGACCGATCGCGTGTTTACCAACCCCCGCCACCGGCTCACCGAAGACTACATCACCGGGCGGTTCGGCTAACTAGGCACTTGTCCGTATTCCGCCGGCGCGTGCCCGGCGGTATCGTCATCAGGTCGACGGTACCACCCGTGATGAGGAGGATCAGCGGATGCAAGACGCAGTTGATGAGCGCCGCCGACGGCTCTTGACGAACGTCGCCCTCGGGCTGGCGCTGTTGCCGCTTGCGGCGGCGCCCCTGAAGGCGACAGCTGCCGACCTGCCACTGGTCGCCGCAGACGATCCGATGGCCAGGGCGCTGAAGTATGTCGCCGACGCCGGCAAGTCGGCCGACGCCAAGCCGGGCAGCAAGTGCGCTAACTGTAACTTCTACCAGGGGGCCGCCGGCTCTGCCCAGGGCGGCTGCATGTTGTTCCCGGGCAAGGCCGTCAAGTCGGCCGGCTGGTGCAGTTCCTGGATCGCTAAAACCTAGCCAGCTTCCCGCCCGGTCCGGGCCTCAGCTGGCGGTGTCAGGGCCGCGGTTTCCCCGCAGCAGGGACTTTACCAAAACACGCGGCCCCGATACCTTGTGGCGCTGCGGTCGGCCGGCGCGAACATCACGCGCAAACGGTGCGGCCCAACTCCATTGGTTGGTTGGCGGGCTCCATGTTATCCATTCGGCCGGAACTGGCACGCGGCGCGCTGGATGCCGCGCCGGACGCGATGATCATCATCGATGCCTCGGGGGTGATCCGCTTCGCCAACCGCCAGTTGTCGGTTCTGTTCGGCTACCCGAGCGAGGCGGTCATAGGACAGTCGGTTGAGTGCCTGATGCCGGGCCGGTTTCGTGAGCGTCACCTTGCGCATCGGCGCGGTTACGTGGACAGCGTGCGCACCAGGCCCATGGGCGCGGGACTGGAGCTGTTCGGGAGGCGGCAGGACGGCAGCGAGTTCCCGGTGGAGATCAGCCTCAGCCCGATCCAATACGGCGATGAACTGCTGGTGGCGGCGGCGATCCGCGACGTGAGTGACCGCAAGCGCGCCGCTGCCGAACTCGTGTCCGCACGCCAGGCCGCCGAGCGGGCGCGCGAAGCCGCTGACCGCGCTAACCGCAGCAAGAGCCGCTTCCTGGCGACCGCCAGTCATGACCTGCGCCAGCCGCTGCAGACGCTCTCGCTGTTGAATGGCGTGCTGCGCCGCGCGGTTGCGGCTGCGGATGCCGACGCCGCCGAGGCGCTCGCGCAGCAGGAACAGGCGATCAGCGCCATGTCGCGCCTGCTCAATGCACTGCTCGACATCAGCAAGCTGGAATCCGGGGCGGTCAGCTCCGAGCCGGCCGACTTCGCGATCGGGCCGCTGCTCGAGGAACTGCGGCTCGAATTCGCCAGTCTCGCGGAGCGTAAGGGTCTGGCGCTGCAGCTCAGCCCGTGCACCGCTTGTGTCCGCAGTGACCGCTCCCTGGTCGAGCAGATTCTGAGGAATCTGCTCTCGAACGCCATCAAGTACACCCGGCAGGGCGCGGTGCTGATGCGCTGTGTGCATGCAGCGCCGGCGTCGGTGCGCATCGAGGTGATCGACACCGGCATCGGCATCGCCGCCGATCAGCTGCGCTACATTTATGACGAGTTCTATCAGGTCGGGGTTGCGACGAACAGCTCGCGTGAGGGTTACGGGCTGGGGCTGGCGATTGTGCAGCGGCTCGTGTCGTTGCTGGAACTGAAGCTCGACGTGCGCTCCGACCTCGGCAAAGGCTCGGTATTCGCGCTCACCTTGCCGCAAGGGCAGGCGAGCGCTGCGGCGACGGCCACCGCGGGGCACGGGTCAGCGCGGCGCGAGCGTCAGGTCACGCCCCTCGTGCTGCTGGTTGAAGATGATGCCGGCGTGCGCGAGGCCACCGGCATGCTGCTGCGAAGCGAGGGTTATCGCGTCGCCGCGGTCGCCTC
>JANWKL010000158.1 GCA_025451375.1 Steroidobacteraceae bacterium | reverse complement strand
CACCATCAGGCAGAACAAGCCGCAGTTCGCAGGTCTTTGCGTCGCGATCGTCGGCGACATCCGTCACTCACGCGTCGCGCGCTCGGACTGGCAGGCACTCTCCAGACTCGGCGTCACGGAACTGCGCCTGGTAGCGCCGCCCGCACTCATGCCTGAGACAAACGAGTTCGCAGGCGTCGCGCGCCACACCCGGCTCGAAGACGGGCTCAAGGGTGCCGACGTCATCGTGATGCTGCGTATCCAGAAGGAGCGCATGGGCGAGGCCGACCTGCCGGGCGGGCCGCAGTACTTCGCAGCCTGGGGCCTCACCCCGGAGCGCCTCAAGCTCGCGCGCCCGGATGCGATCGTGATGCATCCGCAGCCCATGAACCGCGGCATCGAAATTGCCTCCGAGGTCGCCGACGGGCCGCAGTCCGTCATCCGCGACCAGGTCCGCAACGGCGTCGCGGTGCGCATGGCGGTACTGGAGACGGTACTGGGCGGGCGGCGATGAGCTCCGCCAGCCGCGGCACGATTTTTCTGGAAAAGGCGCGCGTCATATCGCAGCTGGCCTACGACGCGGAGCAGTTCGTGCTGCGCGTGGCGGCGCCGAAGTGCGCGGCGCAGGCCCGGCCCGGCTCGTTCGCGCATCTCACGTGCGATGTGACCATCCCCATGCGTCGGCCGCTGTCCATCATGCGGGCGAACCCGGGCGCCGGGTGGATCGAGATGCTCTACAAGGTTATGGGCCCCGGCCTGCATGCCCTCGCCGCCCGTAAGGCGGGTGATGAGGTGAGCGTGCTCGGGCCGATCGGGCGTCCGTTCGTAGCGCATCCCGAACGGCCGCGGCCGCTCCTCATCGGCGGTGGTGTTGGGATTCCGCCCATGGTGTTTCTGGCCGAGGCGCTGCGCGCCGATGCGCGTGCGGCGTGGAAACCGGCGGTCCTCATGGGATCCGAGGTGCCATTTCCGTTTCGACCTAAGCCCTCGACCATCATCGTACCGGGCATGCCGGACGGCACCATCGCCTGCATGCCGCTGCTCGAGGAATGGAACATCGCGAGCCGGCTCGCGAGCCGCTCGGACTTCCCCGGCTGCTATCCGGGGTTTGTCACCGAGCTTGCGGATGCGTGGCTCGGCACGTTGAAGCCTGCAGAACTTGCCGACATTGAGATCTTCTCGTGCGGACCGACAGCGATGCTGAAGGTCATCGCGGCGCTGGCACGCAAATACAAACTGCCGTGCCAGGTGTCGCTGGAGGAGTTCATGGCCTGTGCGGTGGGTGGCTGCGCCGGCTGCACGGTCGAAGTACGAACGCCGGAAGGGCCTGCCATGAAGCGCGTGTGCGTAGACGGTCCGGTGTTCGACGCCTACAGCGTGTTCTGATGGGCGCACAGGGCGCAGGTCGCGTGAGTCGGCCACGCTCGATGAGCCTCACGATGGCTGTGATCCTCGGGATCAGCCTGCTCGCGGCGCCCCTCACATCGATCCTGTTGCTATACCGGTCCGGCCACCAATCACTGCACGATTTCGCCGAGGGGACGCTGCTGGCTGCCGTCGGCCTCCCGTTGGCCTATGCGCTGTGCGTTTTTGCGCTGGGCCGAAGTCGCAACGGGCTCGCGCGTGCCGTCCCAACCCTAACCTGGTCCTCGATTAGGCCTGTTGGCGGCGCAGGTGCCCCACCCCTTCGACACGCACCCGACGCTGGCGCAGCGTGCGGCGGCGCTGGGGGTCAACGCGCAGCAGATCATCCAGCAGGCGCTGAGCGATCTGCTGGAGCGCAGGGATGCCAGCGTGGAGATGGTGTCGCTGGAGGAAGAAGTTACTGCGGTGGAAAACGAGCTGGCACGGCGTCCCGGTGGCACCTTGAGGATAAATGATCAGCCGCTTGGCGAACCACCGCCGCCTGCGGGCGCGGAGCCTGCCTCACCCGATCGCACCGCGTGACGGCACACCGAGGCCGTATGTTGAAAGCGGGCATTGCGAGCGAGGTCATGTTCAGCGCCCCGACTTCTCCTCTACAGGTGCGTCGCACCCTTGTTCCTGCTGGGTCTCGGCATGCGCTACCTCGCCTTATCCGTTGCGGCCCAAAGAACCGTGAGCAGCTGGCGCGCAGTCACGATCCGCGTTTTCTCAAAGACCTTCAGCACCAGCAGGTCGCGCTTATCGCCGGTCGCGAGATAGCTCGCCTTGCCAGCGAGTGCAGTCGCCAGGAGAAAATTGTCCGCCGGATCGCGCGACGCATCGACGGTTGGAAGGGTGCGGATCACCACGGCGAGTTTGTGCAGCTCGTTGTACATCGTGCCGGCGGCTGCCGGCCCGATCAGGCGCCGCACCGCTGGATATCGCGTTACGCGGCGAAACTCCTCCAGCTGCGTGTCACCAGGAGATTGGTGTCGAGGACAACCCTCATTCCCGGCCGGCAGTCGGACGCGCGGAGCGCACTGCGCTCAAAGCCTCGTCGATCGCGGCTTCTATGTCCTTGGTGGCGATGCCCTTATTGCGTGCCTTGGTCTCGGCGACCGTCTGGTCGAAAACCCGCCAGCGCACGGCCCCCTGACACGAGTGGCCGCAACGGTCGCGCCATCTCGGAACACGCAGGCGTGGACGGGCCGGTGTTTGATGCTACAGCGTCTTCGATTAGCGCCGTTGCGAGCCCTTCGGGCCTCACCCAAAGTTGATCTTGGCCTCGAGATTGGCGCGCGAGTCGGCGTTGGCGAGCGCCTCTTCCAGGCCGATCCGGCCCTGCTTGTGCAGATCGTGCAAGGCGACATCGAAGCTCTGAATGCTGCGTTCGCTGCTGGCGTTGATGGCTTCCTTGATCGCCACCACGTCACCTTTCTTCACCAGCGTGCTGATGTGCGGCGTGTTGATCATGATTTCCACCGCCGCGACCCGCCGGTTGCCCTTACCCATCACCAGGCGCTGGGCCATGATGGCCCGCAGGTACTGCGACAGGTCGAGAAAGATCTGGTTGTGCTGCTCGCGCGGGAACATGTTGATGATGCGGTCGAGCGATTCCGCGCAGTTATTGGCGTGCATGGTGGCGAGCACCAGGTGGCCGGTGCCGGCGAGGTTGATCGCCGCCTCCATGCCGTCCCTGTCGCGGATTTCGCCGATGAGAATGACATCCGGCGCCGCACGCACCACGCCGCGCAGCGCCCGCGCGTAGGTCTTGGTGTCGAGTCCCACCTCGCGCTGGTTGACGATCGAGCGCTTGTTGGTGTGCAGGAACTCGATCGGGTCTTCGATGGTGACGATGTGATCCGAGGAGTTCTCGTTGCGGTAGTTGATCATCGCCGCCAGTGTCGTGGACTTCCCCGAGCCGGTCGCACCCACCATGAGGACGAGACCGCGCTTGAGCAGGGTGAGGTCGGTGACGGCCTCGGGCAGTCCCAGCGAGTCCAGCCGCGGCATGTCGGCGGTGATGTAGCGCAGCACCATGGCCGGATAGCCGCGCTGCATGAAGACGTTGATGCGGAAGCGCCCGAGGCCGGCTTCCGATACGGCGAAGTCCAGCTCCCACTCGTTCTGGAAGTGCTCGCGCTGTTCGGGTGACATGAGCGCGAACGCGGTCTGGCGCACCACCTCCGGCGCCAGCACCTGCTTGTTGACGGGCATGATCTGCCCTTCGATCTTGATCTTGATCGGCGCGTTGGAGGTGAAGAACAGGTCCGAGGCCTTCTTCTCCACCATCAGCTTGAACAGCGGCTTGGTGTTGAGAGTCGCGTAGCGGCCGGTAACCGCCGCGGTCACCGCATCGGCGGTGGCAAGGGGACGCTGCGGTGAGGTTTCAGCAAGCGCGGCGTCGACTTCCTTCGCCGTCTTCACAAGCTGCGTCCCTGCTCTTCCTCGACGATCTTGAGCGCGCCGCCGTCATCGATGTTCTTCGCCTCACGCTTGCTTTCGAGCTTGATGCGCAGGCGCAGCTCATTCTTGGAGTCGGCATTGCGCAACGCGTCCTCGTAGGAGATGTAGCCAGTCTCGTAAAGCTCGTACAACGCCTGGTCGAAAGTCTTCATGCCGAGGCGCGTCGAGCGCGACATCACTTCCTTGATCTCGGCTACCTTGCCTTTGAATATCAGGTCCTGGATCAGCGGCGAATTCAACATGATTTCCATGGCCGCGATGCGGCCGGCTCCCGACTCGCGCGGGATCAGCCGCTGCGAGATCAGCGCGCGGATGTTCAGCGACAGGTCCATCAGCAGCTGCTCGCGGCGCTCGTCGGGGAAGAAGTTGATGACGCGGTCGAGCGCCTGGTTGGCGCTGTTGGCGTGCAGGGTGGCGAGCACCAGGTGTCCGGTCTCGGAGAACTGGATGCCGTACTCCATGGTCTCGCGATCGCGGATCTCGCCGATGAGAATGACATCCGGCGCCTGCCGCAGGGTGTTCTTGAGCGCCGCCTGCCACGAATCAGTGTCCACGCCCACTTCGCGGTGGGTGATCACGCAGCCCTTGTGGGTGTGTACGTACTCGACCGGGTCCTCGATGGTCACGATGTGGCCACGGGTTTTCTCGTTGCGGTAACCGACCATGGCGGCGAGCGTCGTGGACTTGCCGGAGCCGGTGCCACCGACGAGGAGCACGAGGCCGCGCTTGGACAGCACCACCTCTTTCATGATCGGCGGCAGGTCGAGTTCCTCGAAGGTCGGGATCTTGGCATTGATGAGGCGGATGACGCAGCCGGTGGCGCCCTGCTGCACGAAGGCGCTGACGCGAAAGCGGCCGATGCCTTGCGGCGCAATGGCGAAATTGCATTCCTTGGAGGCGTCGAATTCCTTGGTCTGCCGATCGTTCATGATGGCGCGCACCAGTGTCGCGGACTGCTCGACGGAGAGCGCGCGCTCTGACTGCGGCCGGATTTCGCCGTCCACCTTGATCGCCGGCGGGAAGCCGGCCGTGATGAAGAGGTCCGAGGCTTTCTTCTCGGTCACCCGCCGCAGCAGGTCCTGCATCAGCTTAATGGCCTGGTCGCGATCCATTACAGGGCATCCTTGTTCTGGGCCTTGTAGCGCGCCTCTTCCTTGCTGACAACTCCCTTGGCCACCAGCTCCGTGAGGCACTGATCGAGGGTCTGCATGCCTTGCGCTCCGCCGGTCTGGATGGAGGAATACATCTGGGCGATCTTGCCCTCACGAATGAGGTTCCGGATCGCCGGCGTACCGATCATGATCTCGTGGGCCGCCACGCGCCCGCCGCTGTTCTTCTTCATCAGTGTCTGCGAGACCACCGCGCGCAGGGATTCAGACAGCATGGAACGCACCATGTCCTTCTCCTCGCCCGGGAAGACGTCGACGATACGGTCGATGGTCTTGGCGGCGGATGAGGTGTGTAGCGTGCCAAACACCAGGTGGCCGGTTTCGGCCGCCGTTAGCGCCAGGCGAATGGTCTCGAGGTCACGCATTTCACCGACCAGGATGACGTCCGGGTCCTCGCGCAGCGCCGAGCGCAAGGCTTCACTGAAGCCGAGCGTGTCGCGGTGCACTTCGCGCTGGTTGACGAGGCAGCGCTTGGACTCGTGCACGAACTCGATCGGATCCTCGATGGTGATGATGTGATCCGGGCGGTTGTCGTTGCAGTGATTGACCATGCCGGCGAGCGTCGTGGACTTGCCGGAGCCGGTGGGTCCGGTCACGAGCACCAGTCCCCGCGGCAGCATGCACAAGTCGCGGAAAATCTTCGGTGAGCCCAGGTCATCGAGCGACAGGATCACGGACGGAATGTTGCGGAACACCGCGCCCGCGCCGCGGTTCTGGTTGAAGGCGTTGACCCGGAAGCGCGCCAGCTTTGGAATCTCGAAGGAGAAATCGGTTTCGAAGAATTCCTCGTAGGCCTTGCGCTGCTTGTCATTCATGATGTCGTACACCATGGAATGCACTTCCTTGTGCGACAACGCCGGCATGTTGATGCGCTTCATGTCGCCGTCGACACGAATCATCGGCGGCACACCCGAGGACAGATGCAGATCCGAGGCATTGTTCTTGACGGCGAATGCCAGCAGTTGCGCGATATCGACAGCCATTGAAGCTCCCTGAACGGCGCGTACGAAGTTGCAGAAAAGCGCATGCGGGCCTGCACTTCGGGCGCGCGGGCAGTATAACGGAGGGGCAACAGGTCCAATATGTTAATGAGTCCGCAGAATTTGCCCGAGCGCATCAACGCAGTGCTCGAACAGGTGCACCAGTGCGCTGCGGCGGCCGGACGGAGTGCGCAGTCGGTCACACTCCTGGCCGTCGGCAAAGCGCAGCCACCCGCGGCGCTGGCGGAAGCTGCGCGCTGCGGTCTGCGACACTTCGGCGAGAGCTACCTGCAGGAGGCGCTGGAAAAGCAAGCCGCGCTGCGCGGCTTGCCGCTCACCTGGCACTTCATCGGCCGCCTGCAAACCAACAAGACGCGCGCGATTGCGGAGAACTTCGCCTGGGTGCATGCGCTCGATCGCCTGAAGATCGCGCAGCGGCTTTCAGCTCAGCGTCCCTTTCACGCCTCGCCCCTGAACGTGTGTCTGCAGGTGAACCTCGGCGGGGAAAGCACCAAGGGCGGCGTGGCTCCCGCCGGGCTTGCGGCGCTTGTGGCTGAGGTGGCGGCGTTGCCGCGCCTTAATCTGCGGGGTCTGATGTGCATCCCACCTGCGGACACTGAGCCTGCGCGCCAGCGCGCCTGGTTCGCGCGGCTGCGGGAACTGCGGGATGAACTCAACGCCGGTGGGCTCAGCCTCGACACGCTGTCGATGGGCATGAGCGCGGACTTCCCGGCGGCGATCGCGGCAGGCGCCACCATCGTGCGGCTCGGGACGGTGCTGTTCGGTGCCCGAACGTGACCGCCGCGGTCAGCCAATTGTTCGCCGGCAAAGGCGACGCCTTTTGCCGGCGTGGTCGGCACCGCCACGCGGTTGGCCCGCCGAAATAGCCGCAGGCCATTTCGGCCACTCGACAAGTACAATATCCGCCTGATGAATAGAAGCGTCTGCATACTCGGAGCCGGCAACATGGGTCGTGCGCTCGTGGGCGGCCTCCTGCGCTCCGGTACGCGCCCGGAACAGCTTAGTGTTGGCGAGAAGACGGCCGCAACGCGGGAACTCCTCGCGCGGGAGTTCGGCGTCAACGCATCGGCCGACAATACCCAGGCCGCCGAAGGTGCTGCCGTGGTGGTACTGGCCGTCAAACCGCAGGACGCCGTACCGACGCTGGCCGGGCTGGCGAGTGTCTTTGCCCGGCAGCGTCCACTCGTGGTCTCGGTAGCCGCTGGTATCCGCATTGCTGCCCTCGAGGCTGTCTGCGGCCCCGGCATCACCGTGGTGCGCGCCATGCCCAATCGTCCCGCGCTGGTCGGCGCCGGGATCACGGGGCTCTATGCCGCGAGCGGCATCTCACCCGCGCAACGCACGAGCGTTGCGAGCGTGCTCGGATCCGTGGGCGAGACCGTGTGGGTGCCGACCGAGGAGGCGCTGGACGTGGTGACAGCAGTCTCGGGCAGCGGGCCGGCATACTTCTTCCTATTGGCCGAGCTCATGGCCGAGGCTGGCGAGCGGCTCGGGCTGGAAGCACCCACGGCGAGGCGGCTGGCGAGCGCGACACTGTACGGTTCGGGCCTCCTGGCCCATGCCCCGGATTGCGACCTCAAGCGCTCGCGAACCGAAGTCACCTCCCCCGGGGGCACGACCGAGGCGGCGCTGCGCGTCCTCGAGAGCGCTGATCTGCGCACCACCGTGGCGCAGGCGCTCGGCGCGGCGGTGCGGCGCAGCCGCGAGCTTGCTGCCGCCACTTCGAATACGCTGACCGGGGCTTAGAACCTCATGAGTGCCATCTATTTCATCGTCGAGACGCTGCTGTCGCTCGCCCTGTTCGTGTTCCTGGCGCGCCTCTTGCTCCAGCTCACCCGGGCCGATTTCCGCAATCCCATCTCGCAGGCCGTGGTGCGGCTGACGAATCCCCTCATCCTGCCCCTGCGGCGCGTGCTGCCCCCGATCGGCAAGCTCGACACCGCCTCGGTGGTCGCGGTGCTCGTGGTGAGTGCGGTCGAGGTCGCGTCCCTCTTCGCCCTGCACGGCATCGGCATGCCAGGTCCCTTGGCGTGGGCGCGCGCGATGCTGATGGAGCTTGGATCCACGCTCCTGTGGACGTACTTCTACGCGATCTTCCTCTACGCGCTCCTGAGCCTCATCGCGCCCGGCGGTTACTCGCCTTTGCAGTCGGTGCTCGCGGCGCTGTGCGAGCCGGTATTGCGCCCGATCCGCCGGCTGATCCCGTCGATTGCGGGACTGGACCTGTCGCCGCTGTGGGCGGTGATCGCCATCCAGGCGCTCCTGATTCTCTTGCGTTGAGCGAGCCTTAGCAGCGACTTCGCATCGGGAATCACAGCATCGGCGCGCGGTTCCGCAAGCCCTCAAAGCGGCCCGTGGGGTGTGGCGTCGCCGCGCAAACCCTGAGAAAAAAGGCATTTCCGCGCCACGCAAAATAAAAAACCGCTTGCGTAAGCGCGCGCATGTGCTATTTTTCGCGCCGATTCTCATCAAGCGGCAGCACAGCGCTGCATTTCGCAATCACTAAATCAAATTCCAGGAGTAGGGCAAACATGGCGAAAAAGGGTGGCGCACCGACGAAGTCGGAAGTCCTGACACACATCTCCAAGGACACGGGGCTCTCCCGCAAGCAGATCGGCAGCGTGTTCGATTCGCTCAGCGGTGTCATCAAGAAGAGCCTGCGCGGCAACGGCTTGTTCACGCTGCCGGGTCTTCTGAAGATGAAGGTCGTCAAGAAGCCGGCCACCAAGGCTCGTGAAGGCGTCAATCCGTTCACCGGCGTGAAGATGATGTTCAAGGCCAAGCCGGCGAGCAAGAAGGTCCGCGTGATGCCTCTGAAGAACCTCAAGAGCTTTGTGAACTAAGAGTTAGCCTTTCCGCTTTGACTGCGGCAAGAAGAGCCCGGGAGGAGCAATTCTCCCGGGCTTTTTTGCTTTTAAGCGCTCGCCGCACGCTCCATGAATGCGACCACAGTCTCGCGCAAGTCATTGATACGGCCGTGAAAGAAATGGCCGGCGCCCGCCAATACCGCCACTTCGGGCGCGGGCATCAGGGTGCGCGTCCACGCGAGCACGACATCCGGCGGCACGACATCATCCGCGTCTCCCTGCACGATGAGCCACGGACAGGCAGGCGGTGCAGCTCCGGTAACGCCGATCTTGGTGATGCCCGGCGCGACCGCCACGAAGCGCGCGGGAGCAGCCTCGCCCGCCGCCCACACCGCCACCGATCCGCCGAAGGAAAATCCTCCGAGCCATAACGCGGCGCCAGGCCAGCGCTGTCGCCCGTAGGCAATGACCGCGAGAGCGTCCTTGAGCTCACCGCGGCCGTCGTCGTAGGTCCCGGCGCTGGTGCCGACACCGCGGAAGTTGAAGCGGATGGCGGGGGCGCCCAGCTGGTTGAACGCACGCGCCAGGGTGTGCACCACCTTGTTGTCGAGCGTTCCTCCAAAGAGGGGATGCGGGTGGCAGATCACCGCGAAGGTGCTGACGGCGGAGGAGTCGCTCCCCGCATCCGTCACGGGCGTCTCGACGAGGGTCTCCAGGCCACCCGCGGGCCCTGCCAGGGTGACGCGTTCGGCGCGTGGAGCCTTGAGCACCACAGGCGTCAGGCCGGCGCGCCCGGGCCCGCGAGCCTCACCAGCAGCCGATTGAGGCGCTGCACATACTCCGGTGGATTGCTCAGGGACACCCCTTCAGCGAGCGCGGCCTGGTCGAAGAGCAGCTGCGCGAGTTCGGTGAACTGCGCGGTGTCGGTAACGCCATCCAGGTATTTCACCAGCGGATGCCCCACATTCACCTCGATGAGCGGAGGGGCCTGGGGCGCCTTCTGGCCGGCGGCCGTGAGGATGCGGCGCATCTGCTCCGACAGATCGTGTTCCCCGAGCACGAGACACGCCGGGGATTCCTTGAGCCGTTCGCTGACCCGCACCTCGGTGACACGCTCGCCGAGTGAGTCCTTGATGCGCTTCAGGAGTCCCTTGCTTTCCTTCAGCTCGGCGTCGTGCTGCTTGCGGTCGGCATCGCTCGCCAGTCCCCCAAGCTCAAGATCGCCGCGTGAGGCGTCCTTGAAGCGTTTGCCCTCGAAGTTCTCGATCTGCCCCATCACCCACTCGTCGATGCGCTCGGCGAGCAGCAGCACTTCAAGGCCGCGCTCCTTGAGACGCTCGATGGCCGGGCTGCCGCGGGCGGCCGCGAAGCTCTCGGCGATGACGTAGTAGATGCGCTCCTGCCCGGGTTGCATGCGCGCCACGTAGTCCGCGAGGCTGACGGCAGCGGAATCCGCGGTTTCGTGGGTGCTGGCAAAGCGCAGGAGCGGCAGGATCGCGGCCTGGTTGGCGTGATCCTGGGCGATTCCCTCTTTCAGGACCGCGCCGAATTCCTTCCAGAACGCGGCGTACTTTTCCGGCTCGTCCTTCGCCAGCTTCGCCAGAAGCTCGAGCACCCGCCGGGTCAGGCCGGCGCGGATGGCCTCGACCGCCGGCTCCTGCTGCAGGATTTCGCGCGACACGTTCAGCGGCAGGTCGCCCGAATCCACCACGCCCTTGACGAAGCGCAGGTAAAGCGGCAGGAACTGGTCGGCGTCGTCCATGATGAACACGCGCCGCACATACAGCTTCAATCCGCGGGTCGCATCGCGCTGCCACAGGTCAAACGGCGCCCGCGCTGGCAGATATAAAAGACTCGTGTACTCGCGCTTGCCCTCGACCTTGTTGTGGCTCCAGGCCAAAGGATCGGTGAAGTCATGGGCGAGGTACTGGTAGAACTCCTTGTACTCCTCGTCCTTGATTTCCGAGCGCGGCAGCGTCCACAGCGCCTTCGCCTGGTTCACCACCTCGTATTCGAGCGACGCCTCGCCCTCTTTACGCATGCGCACCGGGAAGCCGATGTGATCCGAATAGCGGCGGATGAGGCCGCGCAGGCGCATGGCGTCGGCGAATTCGCGGGCGTCGGCCTTCAGATGCAGCGTGACGGCGCTACCGCGGCTGGGAAGAGTCACGGTTTCGACGGTGAAGTCCCCTTCCGCACCCGATTCCCAGCGCACGCCCGCCTCGGCCGGCACGCCCGCCTTGCGCGAGCGCACTTCGACCCGGTCGGCGACGATGAACGCGGAGTAGAAGCCCACGCCGAACTGACCAATCAGCGCCGAGGCCTTCTGCTCGTCCCCCGAAAGGGAGCGGAAGAACTCGCGGGTCCCCGAACGCGCGATGGTGCCGAGGTTGGCGATAGCCTCCTCGCGCGTCAGCCCGATGCCGTTGTCGGTGATGGTCACGGTGCCGGCGGTGGGATCCGCATCCACGCGGATGCCGAATTCCGGATCCTCGGCGGTGAGCGCGCTATCGGCGATGGCCGCGAAACGCAGCCGGTCACAGGCATCCGAGGCGTTGGAAATGAGTTCGCGCAGGAAGATCTCCCTGTGGCTGTACAGGGAATGGATCATGAGCTGCAGCAGCTCACGCACCTCGGCCTGGAAGCCGTGGGTCTGGCGGTCGCCGGCCGGCGCGGTGCCCGCCTCCGGGGTAGTCGTCGATGGCATGCTCGTCCCTCACCGCGAGGCGGTTCAGCAAACGAGCGATCTTGGGAGTTCGCGCGGAATTTTCAAGCGCCGCGTGAAGGAAGGGCTAAGAGGCGACCCTCATGCCAGGAGGCGAGCCAGGTCCCCGCGGGCGAGAAGCCGGGCCGCCGCGCAAGCCAGCAACATGCCCGAAGCGGTGGTGATGAACGGCACGGCGGTAGCGAGGGTCTCGGCAATGGCCGAGGTCGCGACGTGGCGACAGGCGCCGACGAGATCGTCGAGATCGTCCCAGAAGTAGGCGAGAAACTCCATGCGGTACGGACTGTACTTCGGCCGCGCGGTGCGCGGCGTGCGCGCGCTCACATTCGCAGCACGGACCATTTCGCATCTCTTGCAGCACGTGACGAGCATGCGTAGGCTTGCCAGCGCCCGAAAGACACCCGGACGTGACTTAAATCAGGTCATCATGCAGCGCATCGTCGTCCTGAACCCCAAAGGCGGGTCCGGCAAGACGACCATCGCGATCAACCTGGCGAGTTATCTTGCCTCACAAGGCGCGCTGCCGGTCCTCATGGACTTTGACCCGCAGGGCTCCTCGGTCCGCTGGGTCAGGAAGCGCAAGCCCTCGCAGGCGCAGGTCCAGGTCATCGCCGCGTTCGAGAAGGACACGCGCACCACGCGCGCTTTCCAGCTGCGCGTGCCCGAAAATGCCACTCATGTCGTCATCGACACGCCGGCCGCGCTCACGCCCAGCGAGCTTGCGGAAATGACGCGCGAAGCCCACAAGATCATCGTGCCGGTGCTGCCCTCGGACATCGACATCCACGCCTGCTCCAAGTGCATCCGCGACCTCCTGCTGGTTGCCAAGATTCGCCGCGAGGACAACCGCATCGGGGTCATCGCCAACCGCGTGCGCCGCAATACCCTCACCTACCAGTCGCTGATCCGCTTCCTGCACACCCTCGGCATCCCGATCGTGGCCACCATCCGCGACTCCCAGAACTACGTACGGGCCGCGGAACTCGGGGTCGGCGTGCACGAGATGAAGAGCTACGTGGCGCAGGACGACGTGGAACAGTGGCTGCCGCTGGTGCAATGGCTGACGGGGTCAACGCCTGCCGCGAGCCTGCCGCCCGCGCCGTCACCTGGCGGCACGGCTGCCACGGGTGAGAACGCAGTGGCCGCGGAGCCTGTCGGGAATGCTGGGGTGAAAACGGCGCCTTGGTCACCGCCCGCGGTGGCCAACCTCTGAAGGGATGACACGCCTGGAGGCGTGCCGAGCGCTCTTTAGCGCTTCGGGGGCTTGCCGGGGCCGTTCGCACCGCCGGTCGTAGAGTCCGGGACAGCCCAGGAACCGCGTACCTGATCCGCCCAGTTCTTGTAGTTCGACCAGGTGTATAGGTTACGGGTGATGGCAGCCTGACGGGCGCGGGCGCGCTGCATGCGGTCGAGCCAGTTCGCGTAAGCGTCCGGTCCCCCCGTCGGGTTGGCGGCGGGCGTCGCGTCGCGGTGCAAACCGGGCGCCTCGTCGCGCCCCTTGTCGGATGAGCTCATCGAGCTGCTCCTGAAGAGTTGATCGCAGCGTACGGTGTTCATAACGCGCGCCGCAGGAACTGGTTCACACGCATGTCGCCGCACCGCTACGCTGGGACGCAGCTCTCGCGTGCAGCGAAAAAAGTGTGTCGCGTGCGCGTGCGTTATGTCAGGCGACGAGGCGGTAGACCGGCTGGTAGACACTGCCGGGCAAGCGCATGCGCTGCTGCGCGACGAACGCCGCCAGCAGCTCATCGAGCAGATGCATGATCGTTGGGTCGCCGGCGAGTTCGTACGGACCCAGACGCTCGATGGCCTTGATGCCGTATTCCTTGACGTTGCCGGTGACGATCCCGGAAAACGCGCGCCGCAGGTTGGCGGCGAGTTCGTGCGGGGGCTGGCCGCGCTTAAGCTGCAGGGCCCGCATCGACTCGTGCGTGACTTCGAAGGGCAGCTGGAATTCGCGTCGGATCGACAGTAACCAGTTGAAGTTGTAGGAATCGCTCTGGCGGCGGCGAAACTCGCGCACCGCGTCCATGCCGTGCACCATGCGCCGCGCCACTTCCGCCGGATCATCGATCACCACCGCCAGGCGCCGCAGCGCCTCGTTCCCAAGCGTCGCGCCGATGAAGCGGCAGATGTGCTCGAAATACGCCGCGCTGGCCGCAGGTCCGCTGAGCACGATGGGGAAAGGCTGGTGCTGGTTGGCGGGGTCGAGCAGGATCCCGGTCAGGTACAGGATCTCCTCGGCGGTGCCGGCGCCGCCCGGAAACACCACGATGCCGTGCGCCATGCGCACGAAGGCTTCGAGGCGCTTTTCAATATCCGGCAGGATGACGAGCTGGCTTACGATCGGGTTCGGCGACTCGGCGGCGATGATGCCGGGCTCGGTAATGCCGATGTAGCGGCCGTGCTCGATGCGCTGCTTGGCGTGCCCGATGGTCGCGCCCTTCATCGGTCCCTTCATGGCCCCCGGCCCGCAGCCGGTGCAAACATCCAGGCCGCGCAGCCCCATCTGGTAGCCGACTTCCTTGGTGTACTGGTACTCATCGTTCGTGATCGAGTGTCCGCCCCAGCACACGATGAGATTCGGTCGCGCCTTGTGATCGAGCAGGCGCGCGTTGCGCAGCACGTGGAACACGGCGTTGGTGATGGCGGCCGAGTCGTTGAGATCAAAGCGGCCGCTGCCGACGATCTCATCGGCGATGTAGACGACGTCGCGCAGCACCGCGAACAGGTGTTCCTTGATGCCGCGGATCATCTGCCCGTCGACGAAGGCGGCCGCCGGCGCGTTCTTCATCTCGAGCTTCACGCCCCAGGCGTGACGCACGATGCGCAGGTCAAAGGAGCTGTAACGGTCGAAGATTTCCTTGGCGTTGTCGCTGGGCGCACCGGAGTTGAGGACCGCGAGCGCGCAGCGGCGGAACAGGGGGTAGAGCCCTCCCTGTCCCGAATCGAGGAGTTTCTCGATCTCGGTTTGCGAAAGGTTCTCGAGACTGCCGCGGGGACCAACCCGCGCGTCGACAAACTCTGAGGACTCGGTGTCGCTCACATCAAGGCAGAATGTCGATGGGCGCGTTGTCCGGCGTGAGCATCCAGATCTCGACCATGTCGACGTTCGACACGGCGATGCAGCCATCAGTCCAGTCGGTGCGCTGGTAGTAGTCCACGTCGTGCTTCATGAGGTTCGGCAGCCCGTGAATCATGATCGAGCCGCCGGCCTGCCAATGCCGCGCGCGCGCGCGCCGCATGTCGGTATCGTTCGGATAGGAAACCTTGATCGACAGAAAGTAGTCGCTGCGGGAATTGCGCCGGTCGAGCCGGTAGTCACCCTCGGGCGTGCGGAAATCCCCCGAGCGCTCCTTCTGGCCGGTGGGATTCAGTCCCAGCGCCACGTGGTAGCTCCGCACGACGTTGCCGCCATGCATGAGGTCCAGGCGCCGCTGCGCCTTATGCACCACGACGCGATCGACCACGGGCAGGCTGGTGTCGCTCGAGCGCAGCATCGCAGGCGTAGTCCCCGGCAGCTCATCCGCGAGACCCACGCTCGCGAAAGACGCCGCCAGAAGTGCCGCTAAGAGTCTGAAATTCATGCGTTTCCGGTAGCTTATGTTCATCCGGGGAGGATTATAGACGCTGCAGGGTTTCCCGGGCATGAACGTCCGTCACAGCCGGTGCCCGTGGGGGCATCAGCATGTTCAAGCCGCTACCAAGGCCAGGTGCGAGAGGCCTCGAGTACTCGGATCAGCCAATGCTCAAGAGATGAACACATCGCGTGATGCCGATGCGATCATTGCTCTGGAACTGCAGCTAACCGGCCTGCTTGAGCGCGGTGCTTTTGACGAATATGCCCGCCATCTCACTCCTGACTACGCGCT
>JANWKL010000157.1 GCA_025451375.1 Steroidobacteraceae bacterium | reverse complement strand
GAGCGGCTTGCCCAGGTGGCACAGATGCGCTACTTCGGAGGCTACAGCGGTCAGGAGATTGCCGAGACGCTCAACGTCACCGAGCGCACGGTGCAACGCGACTGGGACAAGGCGCGGTTGATTCTCGCTGCCGCGATCAGCTAAGCACACGCGAGGCGCACTTGCCGATGGCGTTGTCGATGCAGCAGATGACGCGCATGAGTCACCTCCTCGATGAGGCGCTGCCGCTTGATGCCGGCGCCCGCCGTACCTGGCTCGACACCCTGGCGCCTGAATTCCATGACCTCGTGCCGGCGCTGCGCGCAGCACTTCTGCCGGGTGTGGCCGCGAGCAACAGCACGCTGGACACCCTGCCGAAGTTTCAGGCCGGCGGACCCGATGGCCAGCCGCCGAGCGCTCTGCGCCCGGCAGAGCGCGTGGGTCCGTATGAGCTGATCCGCCCGCTCGCCGCCGGCGGCATGGCAGAGGTGTGGCTTGCCCGGCGCGCCGATGGCACTTTCGAGCGCGAGGTGGCACTGAAACTGCCGTTGCGCACGCCGCTGCGCGGCGACCTAGATGAGCGCTTTGCCCGCGAGCGCGAGATTCTTGCGAGTCTGAGTCATCCCAACATTGCGCAGCTGTTTGACGCGGGGTTCGCCCCGAGCGGGCAGCCGTATCTGGCACTGGAGTACGTCATCGGCACGCCGCTGACGACGCATTGCGACGAGCACCGCCTGTCGATTCACGCGCGCCTGGAACTGTTCCAGCAGGTCCTGCGCGCGGTCCAATACGCGCACGCCCACCTCGTAATCCACCGCGACCTTAAACCCTCCAATATCCTGGTGACTGAAGATGGCCAGGTCGAACTGCTCGACTTCGGGATCGCAAAGCTCTTGAGCGAGGGCGAGGCGAAAGAGTCCGAGCTCACGCGTGTGGGCGGCCGCGCGCTGACTCCGGACTATGCCGCGCCGGAGCAGGTCACGGGTGCGCCGATTACCACCGCCGCGGATGTCTACGCGCTGGGCGTGATTCTCTACACACTATTGACGGGGCAGCGGCCTTACCGCCTGAAGCGCGAATCGCGCGGCGCCCTGGAAGAGGCGATCCTGACTGCGGAGCCGCTGGCCCCCAGCGGGGTGTTTTGCGACCCGGCGACGGCGCAGATGCGCGCGAGTACCGCGAAGAAGCTGGTGCGGATGCTCAGGGGGGATCTGGACACGATCGTCCTGAAGGCGCTCAAGAAAGTGCCGGCCGAACGGTACGCGACCGCCGATGCCTTCGCGCAGGACATTTCACGGTATCTGCGCGGCGATGTCGTGCTCGCGCAGCGCGATACCGTGGCCTATCGGCTGGCCAAGTTTGCGCGGCGACACGCCGCGGGCATCGCCGTGGCGAGTGTCCTGATACTCACGCTCGCCGGCGGCCTGGTCGCGACCGCTTACGAGGCACGGGTGGCGGCCGCGCAGCGGGATGCGGCGCTGCAGGCCCAGTCACGTTCGCTGACGCAGACCGCGGCCGCGCGCCTGCGGGACGCGGACGTCCCCGGCGCCATGCGGATCATTCTCGAGGTGTTGCCACAGCGGCGCGAGCCGGCCGCGTACACACCGGAGAGCCTGAGTGTCTTTCAGGAGGCGCGCGCGGCGGATGCGCAGATCCTCGCGCTCACCGGACATGATGGAGTGGTCTGGCGTGCCGCATTCTCACCCGACGGGCGGCGCGTCGTGACGGCGTCCTGGGACAAGACCGCCCGCGTGTGGGACGCGACCACCGGCGCTGAGCTGACAAGGCTCGTCGGTCACACTGGTCGGTTGAACTGCGCAGCCTTCTCGCCTGATGGCCGGCGCGTCGTGACCGGAGCCTTCGACAACAGCGCGCGCGTCTGGGATGCGGACAGTGGACGGCAGCTGATGATTCTGAACGGACACGCCCATCAGGTGATGGGCGTGTCTTTCTCTCCCGACGGGCGCCTGATCGTGACCGCCTCAGTGGACAAGACGGCGCGCATCTGGGACGCGCAGACCGGCAGGCAGATCATCGTACTCGCCGGCCAGCCCGGCAGGTTTACCGCGGTGGCGTTCTCCGCGGACAGTCGGCGGGTCGTGACCGCAGCGGACGATAACAACGCCCGTATCTGGGACGTCGCTTCAGGGCGTGAACTCATGCGGCTCAGCGGTCACACGGGGAGGGTGTGGTCGGCGATGTTCGCGCCCGACGGGGAACGCGTCGTCACGGCTTCCCAGGACAAGACGGCGCGCATCTGGAGCGTCGCGAGCGGGCAGGAACTCGTCCGCCTGAGCGGGCACACCGATCGGGTGAATTCGGCCGCGTTTTCGCCTGATGGCAAGCGCGTTGCCACGGCCTCTGATGATCAGTCCGTTCGCCTGTGGGACGCCGCCAGCGGTCGGGAGTTGCGCCACCTGAGTGGCCACACGGACCGGGTCTGGTCGGTTGATTTCTCGGCTGATGGCACACGCCTGGTCAGCAGCTCAGGGGATCTCACTGCCCGGATCTGGGATGTTGCCGATCACGAAGCCCTGCGCCTGAGCGGGCACACGAGTCAGCTCCTGCAGGGCAACTTCTCCCCAGACGGCAGTCGCGCGGTGACTACCTCCAACGACAAGACGGCCCGCGTCTGGGATACCAACTCGGGCCGGGAGCTGGTGCGACTGGTGGGCCACACCGACCCGGTGAACTACGCGGAGTTCTCGGCAGACGGCCGTCGGATCATAACCGCCTCGGACGATCAGACCGCGCGCATCTGGGACACCACCACCGGCAGCGAACTCGTGCGCTTGCGGGGACACACGGATCGTGTGAGTGGTGCGGCGTTCTCGCCCGACGGTACCCGGGTCGCGACCGCCGGGTTCGACAAGACGGTGCGCCTCTGGGATGCCGCCACCGGACGCCAGACCAGGCTCCTGGAAGGGCACACCGATCGTGTCGATTCAGTCACATTCTCGCGGGACGGACGGCGCCTCCTCACGGCAGCGAATGACAAGACGGCCCGGATCTGGGATGTCGCCACCGGTCAGCCGCTGCTGGTCTTGAGCGGGCATACGCAATTGCTGGGCTATGCCGCATTCTCGCCGGATGGCCGGCGTGTGGTGACGGCCTCGGACGACAAGACCGCTCGCATCTGGAACGCGGTTAACGGCGCGGAGCTCACACGACTGATCGGGCACGGCGCTGCCGTCAATTTCGCGTCGTTTTCAGTCGACGGGCGGCGCGTGGTCTCCGCATCAACGGATAAGACCGCGCGTGTTTGGGACGTTGCGAGCGGACAGGAAATTATGCTGATCAGCGGGCATACGGGAGCCGTGGCCAGCGCGGTCTTCTCGCCAGATGGCCGGCAAATCCTTACTACTTCGGAGGACACGACTGCTCGCCTGTGGGACGCCGCCGCGCTGCCGATCGAACTGCAGATCGCATGGGCGCGGGCGGCGCAGTTCGATCCGTTGCAGAACGCAGACCGATTTCAGCTGGGACTGCCGGCCCCGACTGACGTGCGTCAATGGCCGGCGGACACAACGGCGTGCGACCAGGCTGCGGCGGCCCCTTACGACCCGGACCGGCAGGCCGCGGGCGTGCTGCCCGAGCAAATCGTCTCCGGGATCGCCGTCGCCGCCTGCGCGGAGAAAGCCGCTGGCGCCGCCGGCACGGCACGAACGCTCTATCAGCACGGCCGGGCCCTCGTGGCGGGGGGCGATCTGGCCGCGGCGCGGCGCGATCTCGAGCAGGCCCTGGCGCGCGGCTACCGGAGCGCGGGGATCGATCTTGCGCTGCTGTTGCTGCGGCCATCCGGCGGAACGCCGGAGCCTGCAAAGGCGATCGCCCTGGACGAGAATGCCTGGAAGGAAGGCGTTAAGGTGGCTGCGTTTGAACTCGGCAAGCTCTACGAGCGCGGCGTGCCGGTTAGTGCTGCGCAGCCTGGATTCGTGAGTGCACCGGACCCGGCACGCGCCTGGTCCTGGTACCAGCAGGGCGCAGATGCGGGCGAGCCGAACGCGCTCGCGCGCTTTGCCGAGCGGGAGGAGAGTCGAGTCAACGGCGTGGGACCTGCTCTGCTCGCAGCATTCAGGTACTACGTGTCAGCCGCCGAACGGGCCCGACAGGAAGACTGGCCACCCGAGGACTGGAGAACCTGGCGTTACCGCCAGGCGTCCCTGGCACGCATCCTGGCGCACGCCGGCATGACCCGCGAAGTTGTTGCTGCATATGAGGCCGCGCTCGCACAGTACGCCGTACCCCGGTCGACGCTCTGGTCACGGCTGACCTCCCCCGCACCCAACCAGCGCACGTCGCACTAGCGCCCGGCCAACAATACGACCGCCTGCGCCGCGATACCTTCCGAGCGCCCGAGAAACCCCAGGCCCTCGGTCGTGGTCGCCTTGATGTTGACTCGCTCCTCGGCAATCGCGAGCAGCTGCGCGATCCGCTGGCGCATCGCGGCGCGAATCAGTGCGACGCGCGGCACCTGCGCGATGATCGTGACGTCGACATTCACCACCGCGAGCTGTTGTGCGCTCAGCATCGCAAGCACGGCGGCCACGAAGCCGGCGCTGTCGGCGCCCCGCCACTTCGGATCCGTGTCCCGGAAATGCTCGCCGATGTCGCCGAGCCCTGCAGCCCCCAGCAGCGCATCGCACAGTGCATGCAACACCACGTCCCCATCCGAGTGCGCGAGCACGCCGTGCGAGTGCGGGACGCGCACGCCCCCGAGCATGATGAAGTCCCCCGGACCAAAGGCGTGGACGTCGAACCCTGAACCCGTTCTCATGACAGTCCCCCCGCGCTCACCACCCTGCCGGGCGCGCGCGCCCAGCACGGTCGTGGCCAGCGCCAGATCCGCGCTGGTCGTGATCTTGAAATTGGTCGCCGCGCCTTCGATGAGCAAGGGCTGCTCGCCCTGCCACTCGAGTGCCTGCGCCTCATCGGTCGGCCAGCGTCCAGCCGCATGCGCGGTATCAAGAGCCGCGCACAGCCGTCCGTAGCGGAACATCTGCGGCGTGAGCGCACGCCACAGTCCCGAGCGCTCCACGGTTTCCCCGACGGCGCGATCCCGGCCAACGCCCTCACTGGCCCGCTTCAGCGTGTCGGCAGCGGGCACCGCGAGCAGCGCGCCAACAGGATGGGTCGCGCCGCCCGACAAGAGCTTTTCAAGATCCTGCGCGCTCAGGCACGGCCTCGCGGCATCGTGCACGAGCACCCAGTCGTCAGGCGCAGCGCGACTCGCCAGGGCGCCGAGCGCATTGCGCACGGACTGGCTGCGCCGCTCACCACCGGTCACGGTCGAGAACCGCACGGCGTGCTGCGCGCCCAGGCGCCGCGCCAACGGCTCGAATCCGTCATCGCCCGCCGCAAGCGCGACGACGACATGCGCGCAGCGCGTATCGCCAAGAAACGGTTCGAGCGCCCACTCGAGCACCGTGCGTCCGGCGAGTGGTGCATATTGCTTGGGTAGATCGCCACCGAAGCGGGTGCCTGAGCCAGCGGCCGGCATGACGAGCCAGTAACGCATCCGCTTTGGAACCGTTGGCTTGGAAAGCCGCGTCAGCGCGCCGCGGCGGTGCGCGTCGTTGGCGCCGCACCCGCGACCGCGTCTGCAGGACGTGCGGGAACCACCTGATAGAACGTCTCGTTGTGCGCGATCATCCCAAGATCGCTGCGGGCGCGCTCTTCGAGCGCGTCCATCCCGGTCTTCAGGTCACGAACCTCGGCGGCGAGCTGCTGGTTGCGCTCCGCGAGCTGATCGTTCTCGGCGCGCTGCGTGGCGACCGCGTGTTTCAGGCGCGACACTTCGCGCACACCGTCCTCGGAGACCCACACCCGGTATTGCAGCAGGAGAACGGCGATGGCGAGGGCAGCGGCGAGCCACTTCATGGGGCGCAGAGCCTAGCAGACGAGGCGCCGTGCGCGAAGCGCTTCGTCGTCACCCGTCTAGCTGATCTTGATTGGAAACGCTCCGCGCCCGGCATAGCGCACGTCGCCCAGTTCGGCCTCGATGCGCAGCAGCTGGTTGTACTTGGCCATGCGGTCGGAGCGCGACAGGGACCCGGTCTTGATCTGGGTGGCGGCGCTGGCGACCGCGATATCGGCAATGGTGCTGTCCTCGGTCTCACCCGAGCGGTGCGACACCACCGACGCGTAGTGCGCCTTGTCGGCCATGGCGATACAGGCCAGCGTCTCGGTGAGCGTACCGATCTGGTTGGGCTTGATGAGAATGGCGTTGGCGATGTGCTTGTCGATACCTTCCTGCAGGATCTTCGTGTTGGTCACGAACAGGTCATCCCCGACCAGCTGCACCTTCTGCCCCAGCGCGCGCGTGAGCGCGCCCCACCCGTCCCAATCGGCCTCGCTCATGCCGTCTTCGATGGTGATGATCGGATAGCGCTGCGCCAGATCCGCAAGATACGCGGTGAACTCCGCGGCGGTAAAACTGCGCTTCTCGGACTCGAGCTCGTAGCGGCCGTTGCGGAAAAACTCCGAACTCGCCACGTCCAGGCCCAGGTACACGTCCACTCCCGCCCGGTAGCCGGCCTTCTCGATCGCCTGCAGGATGACGGTCAGCGCCGCCTCATTGGTCGCAAGGTTCGGTGCAAAGCCACCCTCATCGCCCACGGCGGTCGCAAGACCCCGCTCGGTCAGGAGCTTCTTCAGCGTGTGAAAGATCTCGGCCCCACAGCGCAGCGCTTCGCGGAAACTCGGCGCGCCCACCGGCAGGATCATGAATTCCTGGATGTCGAGGGTGTTGTCCGCATGCGCCCCGCCGTTGATGATATTCATCATCGGCACCGGCATGACTGGCGTGCGGCCGCCGCCAATCAGCTCGCCGAGCCAGCGGTATAGCGGCGTGCGCGCATCGTTGGCGGCCGCGTGGGCGTTGGCGAGCGACACGCCGAGCAGGGCGTTCGCGCCCAGACGCCCCTTGGTGTCGGTCCCGTCAAGTTCGATGATGCGCTGATCAAGCCCGGCCTGGTCGCGCGGATCGCGCCCCAAGAGCGCTGGCTTCAGCACGGTGTTGATGTGTGCGACGGCCTTGAGAACGCCCTTGCCGCCGTAGCGTTTGGCGTCCCCGTCGCGCAGCTCAACCGCCTCGCGGGTGCCGGTGGAGGCGCCGGAAGGCACCGCCGCACGCCCGCGGACGCCCGAATCCAGGATCACGTCGGCTTCGACGGTGGGGTTGCCGCGCGAGTCGATGATCTCGCGTCCACGAACGTCCGTTATGCGGCTCATCGCTTTTTCCAGTTTCCTTACAAGAGTGACTCTTCAAACGGGGCCCTCTTCACCGCCCGGTCGAGCTCGACCAGCGTCGTGAGGAGCGGCTCCATGCGCGCGAGCGGCCAGGCGTTCGGGCCGTCCGACAGCGCCTCCTCGGGCCGTGGGTGTGTCTCCATGAAAATGCCGGCGATGCCCGCGGCGACAGCCGCACGCGCCAGCACGGGGATGAACTCGCGCTGCCCGCCGGAGGAGGTGCCCTGGCCGCCGGGGAGCTGCACGGAATGCGTGGCGTCGAACACCACCGGGGCGCCGGTCTCGCGCAGCACCGACAGCGAGCGCATGTCCGAGACCAGGTTGTTGTAGCCGAAGGAGAAGCCGCGTTCGCACACCATGATGTGCTCGTTGCCGGTCGAGCGTGCCTTGTCGACGACGTTCTTCATCTCCCACGGCGAGAGGAACTGGCCCTTCTTGATGTTGACGGGCTTGCCCTGGGAGGCGGCATTGATAATGAAGTTGGTCTGCCGGCACAGGAACGCCGGGGTCTGCAGCACATCGACCACCGCGGCCACCTCCTGAAGCGGGGTGTCCTCGTGCACGTCGGTGAGTACCGGAACGCCAATCGCCCGGCGCACGTCGTCGAGCACTTTCAGGCCGGCCTCGATCCCGGGTCCGCGGAAGCTCGCGCGCGAGGAGCGGTTCGCCTTGTCGTAGGAGGCCTTGAAAATGTACGGTATGCCCAGGCGGGTCGTGATCTCCTTCAGGCGCCCGGCAATCTCCTGCGTGAGCGCCGGACTCTCGATGACGCAGGGACCTGCGATCAGGAACAGCGGTTCCCGCGCACCGACTTCATGTCCGGTCAGCTTCACGGTGAGTCTCGTTCGCTACAGCCAAGCGCGCGCGCGAACGCGTCAGCCGCCGGCCGCCTGCGGCAATTCCGAGGCGCGGTGGGCGCGCGCGGCGCGGATGAATCCGGTGAAGAGCGGATGCCCGTCGCGCGGCGTGGAGGTGAACTCCGGGTGGAACTGGGTTGCCACGAACCACGGATGGCCCGGCAATTCGATGACTTCCACCAGCTCGTCGCGCGAGAAGCCCGAGAAGCGCATGCCGGCCTGCTGGTAACGCTCGAGGTAGTTGTTGTTGAATTCGTAACGGTGGCGATGGCGTTCCATGATCACGTCGCGGCCGAAGATCTCACGCGCCCGGGTGCCGGCCCCGAGCAGCACTTCCTGCGCGCCCAAGCGCATGGTGGCGCCCTTGGGCGCCGACTCGTCGCGGGTCTGCACCCCGTGCACCTGGTCGCGCCATTCGGAGATCAGGGCGATCACCGGGTGCGCCGTGGCGCGGTTGAATTCGGTGCTGTTGGCATCGGTCAGCGACTGCACGTGCCGGCCGAACTCGACGATCGCCACCTGCATGCCAAGACATATCCCGAGGTACGGCACGCCGTGCTCACGCGCGTAGCGCGCCGCCTGGATCTTGCCCTCGATACCGCGCTCACCGAAGCCGCCGGGCACCAGGATCGCGTCCACGCCCTTCAGCAGCTGCGGCCCGTGCTGCTCGATGTCGGTGGACTCGATGTAGTGGATATTGACGCGCGTGCGGCTCTTGAGACCCCCGTGCATGAGCGCCTCGTGCAGCGACAGGTAGGAGTCGCGTATCTGCACGTACTTGCCGACCATCGCGATGTCGACCTGGCCGTCGGGGTTGGCTTTGGCGCTCACCACCTGGCGCCACTCGGCCAGATCCGTGGGCGGAACTTCCAGGCGCAGCTTGTCGACGATGATGTCGTCAAGCGCCTGCTCGTGCAGCAGGATCGGAATCTTGTAGATGTCGTCGGCGTCGATCGCCGAAATCACCGCGCGTTCCTCGACGTTGGTGAACAGCGCGATCTTGCGGCGCTGCTCTTCCGGCAGCGGGTGCTTGCAGCGGCACAGGAGCACGTCCGGCTGGATACCGATGCCGCGCAGTTCCTTCACCGAGTGCTGGGTGGGCTTGGTCTTGATCTCTCCTGAGCCGCCGACGATCGGCACCAGCGTGAGGTGCATGTACACGCAATTGTTGCGGCCGAGCTCGACGCCGAGCTGGCGGATGGCCTCCAGAAACGGCAGGGATTCGATATCGCCGACGGTGCCGCCGATCTCGACCATGCACACATCCGCGCCATCCGCGCCGTGCTTGATGCTGCGCTTGATCTCATCGGTGATGTGCGGAATGACCTGCACGGTGGCGCCGAGGTAGTCCCCGCGCCGCTCCTTGGCGATCACGCGTTCATAGATGCGACCGGTGGTGAAATTGCTGTTGTGACCCGTGGTGGTGCGCACGAAGCGCTCGTAGTGCCCCAGATCCAGGTCACTCTCGGTGCCGTCCTGGGTGACGAACACCTCGCCATGCTGAAACGGGCTCATCGTGCCCGGATCCACGTTGATGTAGGGGTCGAGCTTGACCATCGCGATCTTCAGCCCGCGGGCTTCGAGGATCGCACCCAAAGATGCCGCGGCGATGCCCTTGCCCAATGAGGACACGACTCCGCCGGTGACGAATACAAAACGCGTCATATTTTTTAAATCGAGGGTTCCCGTCGCAAGAAACTGAACGCCACGAAGGGCGAGAGACGACGGGCAGGCAGGTTAGCACACCTCACGTCGCAGTGTGCGGGGTCCACACCAGGCGTGCGCGGCGCGTGGCGGCGGGACCGGCCTGCACGGACGCGTCAAGCCAGCGACCCGCGACGGCGACGAGCCGTGCGCCCGAGAAAACCAATGGCAGCCGGGCCCGCTCCCCCAGCGGCACGTGGGCCTCCTGCAGGAGACTCTTCAAAGCGCGGTGAGCGCCGCCGCGCGCCGGCCGCAGGCGTTCACCGCCGCGCCGCGCTCGCACCCAGAGGGTCGGCGCCAGTGCGTCAAGGTTCAGAGGCCCGCGCGCGTCATACCGAAGCGACAGCGTTCCGGCACCTGTCACGAGACTTCGCTGTCCCTTGAGGCGCCATTGCCACCTGAGCGCTTGCGCTGCGGCGGCCCGCGGAGGCGCGGCACGCAACGCGAGCAGCTCCCCCTGACGCTGCACGAGCACGCCTTCCCAGGCGACCTGCGGATGCGCGTCCATCCTTGCGCCAAGCAGGGGACCTGCGATCTCACCCAGCCGGCGCGCGCTCGGCGCCAGGTTTCCGGCGCGCGTGATCCAGAAGCGCAGGGCGTTGCGCCGCCGCGCGGCCGGCAGCGCCCGCAGCGCCGGCACGTGCAGCAGCGCGCCGTGGCTCGCGCGCGCGACATCGGCGGCGCCCTGTGCGTCGAGCAGCCGTTGCGCCTCGGCGGCATGGCGCGCGCCGCGCCCGACGGTGGCCTGTGCGGCAGGCCAGCGTGCGAGGATCGGCGGCAGCACCTTCGCGCGCAGGTAGTTCCGGTCCAGCCGCTCGTCGGCGTTGCTCGTATCTTCGATCCAGTCCAGCCCCTGGGTGTGCGCCCACGTGCGCAACGCTGCGCGCGGAACGTCGATGAGCGGCCGCACGAGCAGCCCGGGCGCAAACGGCGCGCAGGCCGGCATGGCCGCGAGGCCCGCAACGCCCGCGCCGCGCAGCAATTGCAGCAGCACCGTCTCGAGCTGATCGTCCGCGTGGTGCGCGCTCAGCAGCACTTCACGGCGGCCCAGGGCCGCGCGCAGGGCCCCATAGCGCGCAGTACGCGCGACCGCTTCGAGCGACTGCCCGCGCGCGGGTGCCACGCGCACGCGCCGCACCATGAGCTGCACCCCGAGCGAGGCCGCCACCTTGCGGCAGTGCCGCCCCCAGCGCACCGAATCGGCGTGCAACTGGTGGTCAACGTAAATTGCGCGCAGCCGCGCAGGTCGCGGGGTCAGCGCAGCAACTGCGGCGAGCAACGCCGTGGAGTCCGCGCCACCGCTGAAAGCCACGCACAGGGCAAGGTCGGGAAATTCCGGCAGCAGCCGGGCGAGCTGACTCTTAAGCCACTCGGGGCTGAACCTAAGCACCGCTGCCATAGTCCATCGGCCGAAATCGCAGGAAGTCGATTTCGGCGGACGGCGACTTCGTTTCCGCCGGCCAAAGGCGTGGCTCGATGCGCCCTGCCACAATCACCTCAGCAGCCGGGCACTTCATGGCAAGGTTGGCGCATGGACTTTGGCCGGCTGCGCCGGAGTCCACGCGGGTGGTTCGGCGGTGTTGGCATGCCTACGCCGGCGTTTCGGAGTACACACCGAAGCCTGAGATCTTGGCAGCGCGCTCGGCGCGCAGCTGATCGCGCGGGATCGCGTCGAGCTGGTCCAGGTGCCGCACCAGCGCGGCTTTGAGACTCGCCGCAACCGCCGCCGCGTCGCGGTGCGCGCCGCCCAGGGGCTCTTCGATCACTTCATCGACCAACCCGAGCTTGAGCAGCCGATCGGCGGTGAGGTTGAGCGCCTCGGCCGCCTGCTCCTTCTTGTCCTGGCTCTTCCACAGGATCGAAGCGCAGCCTTCGGGTGAGATCACCGAGTAGGTGCTGAACTGCAGCATCAGCAGCCGGTCGCAAACCCCGATCCCGAGCGCCCCGCCCGAGCCGCCCTCGCCAGTCACGATGGTCACAATCGGAATGCGCAGCACCGACATCTCAAAGAGATTGCGCGCGATCGCCTCACTCTGGCCGCGCTCTTCGGCGCCCACACCCGGATAGGCCCCCTGGGTGTCGATCAGCGTGACCAGCGGCAACGCGAAGCGCTCCGCGAGGCGCATCAGGCGCAGCGCCTTGCGGTACCCTTCCGGCTTGGGCATGCCGTAGTTGCGGCGCACGCGTTCTTTCGTGTCACGACCCTTCTGGTGGCCGATGATCATCACGGCCCGCTCATCGATGCGCGCGAGCCCGCCGACGATCGCGCCGTCATCCGCATACATGCGATCGCCGTGCAGTTCGTTGAACTCCGTGCAGATCGCATTCACATAGTCGAGGGTGTAGGGGCGGTGCGGATGGCGCGCCAGCTGGGTGATCTGCCAGGGCGTGAGACTGGCGAAAATACTCGTGGTCAGCTGCCGGCTCTTGGCCTGCAGGCGGGCAATCTCATCGTGGATGTTGACCTCGGACTCCGAAGTCACGTGCCGCAGCTCCTCGATTTTAGCCTCGAGCTCGGCGATGGGTTGTTCGAAGTCGAGGAATGCGACTGCCATGGCGCGAGGGTACCTTACCTGCCGTCGGCAGAGAATGAGGCCTGGGCCTCGGCGGGCGGCGCGCCGTAGGTGACCTGCACTGAACCCCGGCCGAACAGCCCCTCCAGTTCATCGAGGAGTTCGTGGCTGGCGTGCACGGTCCACTCCGGACCGAGCGTGAGCGCGCCGCTGGCGTCCGCGCCGCGATACTCGATGGTGATCGGGCAGGTCCCACCCCGCCAGGGCGTGAGGATCGCGGCCAGGCGTGCCGACAGTGCCGCAGCATCCGCGTGCGAGGCGCTGATGACGAGGCGCCGTGCTAACCGCGAGCGCGCTTCTTCAAGTTCACTCACGCGCCGCACCGACAGCCGCCAGGCGTCGCTGAAATCGTCAAAGCGCAGTGAACCCTCGACCAGCAGCAGCGCGTCCTTGGTGATCAGCTCACGGTGCTTCTGCCAGGTCTCCTCGAACAGCGTCGCCTCGATCCGTCCGGTCCGGTCATCGAGGGTCACGAACACGCGCGGCCCGCGCTTCTTCACTTCATCGACGAGACCGGCGACCGTGACCGGCTTGCCGCCGCCGAAGCGTCCGGGCTCGAAGCCCGCCACCGGCCGCTCGCTCACCAGATCCCCGATGCGATGGGATACGAGGCGCGGCAGCGCCGGCTCAAAGCGCATCAGCGGGTGGCCAGTCAGATACAGTCCGAGCGTCTCGCGCTCACCGGCCAGGCGCACCGCCTGGCTCCACTCAGGCAGGGGCGCGCGCCGCACCGGGGATGGGCTCGCGGGGCTCTCGCTCGCAAGTCCAAACAGATCGTTCTGTCCTGCCGCATGAGCCCGCGTGTTCTGGTCGCCGAGCTGCATGGCCGCGCCCAGCCGGTCCATGAGCGTCGCGCGGTTCTCACCGAGCGCGTCGAGGCTGCCGGAGCGCAGCAGCGCCTCGAGCACCCGCCGGTTGACCTTCTGCAGATCCAGGCGCCGGCACAGATCCGCGAGGTTCAGGTACGGCCCCCGTGCCTCGCGCTCGCCGATGAGCGCCTCGACAGCGCCCTCGCCTACGCCGCGCACCGCACCGAGTCCGTAGCGGACACGACGTGCGTCGCTGGCGACGAACTCGTAGTGCGAACTGTTGACGTCCGGCGGATGCACCTCGAGGTCGATGTCGGTGCACTCCTTGATGAGCGTCACAACCTTGTCGGTGTTGTCCATGTCCGCCGACAGCACCGCGGCCATGAAGGCCGCCGGATGATGGGCCTTCAGGTACGCCGTCTGGTAGGACAGCAACGCGTAGGCCGCGGAATGTGATTTGTTGAAGCCGTAGCCGGCGAATTTCTCCATCAGGTCGAAAATATGGGCGGCGAGCTGCTCGCGGACGCCGCGTTCGGTCGCGCCGCGGACGAATACGGAGCGCTGCTGCGCCATCTCTTCGGCCTTCTTCTTGCCCATGGCGCGGCGCAGAAGATCGGCGCCGCCCAGGGTGTAGCCGGCCAGCACCTGCGCGATCTGCATCACCTGTTCCTGGTAGAGGATCACCCCGTAGGTGGGCTTCAGGATCGGCTCGAGGCGCGGATGCAGGTAATCGATCGGGCCATCACCCCTGCCATGCTTGCGGTTGATGAAGTCATCGACCATGCCCGACTGCAGCGGCCCGGGCCGGAACAGCGCCACCAGCGCCACGATTTCCTCGAAACGATCCGGCTGCAGCCGCCGCACCAGATCCTTCATGCCGCGCGATTCGAGCTGGAACACCGCGGTGGTGCGGCAGGACTTGAGCAAGGCATAGGTGGGCGCGTCGTCCATCGGCAGCGCGCTCACCTTCAGCAGGTGCGTCCCCGGCGCACGGTCGCGATTGATCAGCGCGACCGCCCGCTCGATGATGGTCAGCGTGCGCAGGCCGAGGAAGTCAAACTTCACCAGTCCCGCTGCCTCGACGTCGTCCTTGTCGAACTGCGTGAGCACCGCGCCGCCGGAGGCGTCCCGATACAACGGCGTGAAGTCAGTGAGCACCGATGGCGCGATCACGACGCCGCCGGCGTGCATGCCCGCATTGCGGGTCAGCCCCTCGAGCGAACGCGCCAGATCGATGAGATTCTTGACCTCCTCCTCGGCCTGGTAGAGGCGCTGCAGTTCCGGCTCCTTCTCGAGAGCCGCATCCAGCGTGATGCCGAGTTCAAAGGGCACGAGCTTCGCGATGCGGTCGACGAAGCCGTAGCTCATGCCGAGCACCCGGCCGACGTCGCGCACCACCGCCTTCGCCGCCATGGTGCCGTAGGTGATGATCTGCGAGACGCGCTCGGGGCCGTACTTCTGCGCCACGTAGCCGATGACCCGGTCGCGCCCTTGCATGCAGAAGTCGATGTCGAAATCGGGCATCGAGACGCGTTCCGGATTCAGGAAACGCTCGAACAAGAGCTCGTGTTCGAGCGGATCGAGATCCGTAATCCTCAGGCTGTAGGCCACCAGCGAACCCGCGCCGGAGCCGCGGCCCGGCCCCACGGGCACGCCGTTCTCGCGTGCCCAGCGGATGAAATCCGCAACGATGAGGAAGTAGCCGGCGAAACCCATCTGGCAGATGACCGTAAGCTCGGTATCGAGGCGCTCAGCGTAGCCGGCGGCGTCGCGGCCGCTGGCGGCGAGGCGCTCGCGAAGTCCGCGTCCCGCCTCCTCGCGCAGGTACTGTTCGGTCCCCACGCCCTCGGGCAGCGGATACTGCGGCAGCCGCGCTTCGCCTAATTTAAGTGTCAGGCTGCAGCGGCGCGCAATCTGCACGGTGTTGGCGAGCGCCTCGGGCAGATCGGCGAACAGCGCCGCCATCTCCTGGGGGCTGCGCAGGTACTGCTGGCGCGAATAGCGCCGCACGCGCGTCGCGTCCGCGAGCAGCGCTCCGTCATGGATGCACACCCGCGCCTCGTGCGACTCGAACTCCGCAGGCTTGATGAAGCGCACGTCATTGGTCGCCACCAGCGGCACACCGCGGCGGGCGCCGAGCGCCACCGCGGCGGCGATGTAGGATTCCTCGAACGGTCGGCCGAGGCGCTGCACTTCGAGGTAGAAGCGCCCGGGGAAGAGCTCGAGCCAGCCATCGAGGATGTGGGCGGCGTCCTCGGGGCGGGCGTTGATCAGCGCGCGTCCGACCTCCCCTTCCGTGCCGCCGGACAGCGCGATCAGGCCGGCAACTGCATCACGAGTCAGCCAGCTGCGATCAAGCCGCGGCGCACCACGCCCCTGGCCCTCAAGATAAGCACGGCTGACGAGCCTTGCGAGGTTCCGGTAACCCTCCTGCGACTGGCACAGAAAAGTAAGGCGTGTCGGCGCCTGCCGTTCAGCCTCCTCGCCTACCAGCAGATCGACGCCGATGAGCGGCTTCACGCCTGCCTTGAGCGCCTCGCGGTAGAACTTCACCATCGCGAAGAGGTTGCCCGCATCGGTCACGGCGACCGCGGGCATGCCCCCCGCGGCCACGGCCGCGATCAGCTCGGGCACCCGCACGACACTGTCCGCGAGGGAGTACTCGGTGTGCAGGCGCAGGTGGACGAACGCGGGTGACATCGGCGCCGAATTAAGGCTTAAGCCTTGCGCCTGTCAAGGCTTGCAAGTTCCTGGCGGACCGGGCTGAAGGAGCGGCGGTGTAGCGGCGAAGGCGCGAGCTCGCGCAGGGCTGAAAGATGCGCCGGCGTGCCGTAGCCCTTATGCACGGCGAGCGCGAATCCCGGGTAGCACCCATCGAGCGAACGCATCATCGCGTCGCGGCAGGTCTTGGCGAGAATCGAGGCCGCGCTGATCGCCGCGACGCGCGCATCGCCGGCGATGATTGCCTCGAGTGTGCAGCCACCACCCAGGTCCGCGATACACGGGCAGCGATTGCCATCCACCTGCACGTGGGTCGGCCACACCGGCAGCGCGAGGAGCGCGCGGCGCATGGCGAGCAGCGTGGCTTCGAGAATGTTGAGCGCGTCAATTTCCTCACAGTCGGCCCAGGCGACGCCGTAGGCGAGTGCACGGGCACGGATGATCGGCGCCAGGCGCTCGCGTTCACCGCTCGTGAGCGCCTTGGAGTCACGCAGCCCACGGATGCGACGCCCGGGGTGCAGGATGACCGCCGCGGCGACCACGGGACCTGCGAGCGGCCCGCGTCCGGCCTCATCGACGCCTGCCACGCGTTGCAGATCAAACCTGAGCCTCATGAGGGGGAACCTGGCGTGCGGCCAGCGAGCGCCAGAATCGCCTGGGCGGCGCGGTCAGCGCCGCCGCGGCGCAGCAGCTGGTGGATCTGCGTGAACTCACTCACGAGTTCATCCACGTGCTGCGGATCCTCGAGTTCGGCAAGCAGCGCAGCCCCCAGCGCCTCGCCCTGCACGGCTTCCTGGAAGAATTCCGGCACCACGCGCCGTCCGGCCAGCAGGTTCGGTTGCGAAAAATACGGCACCTTGACCAGTCCCACGGTGCGCAGCAGGAACGCCGTGCTGCCACTGACGCGGTACGCGACCACCATCGGCCGCCCCGTCAGCAGCGTTTCCAGGGTCGCGGTGCCCGAGGCTACCAGCACACCGTCCGCGGCGGCGAGCACCTGTTGCGCCTGCCCGTCGAGGAGCTGGATCTGCGGCACGCCCGGGACGCGCGCGATCTCCTGCGCGAAGAGCTCGCGCACACCTGGTGATGCCATGGGCGCAAGGAAACGATAGCCGGTCCGCGCAGCGGCGATGTGCGCCGCAGCCGCCGCAAACGGGGCGGCCAACCGCGACACCTCCCCGAGGCGGCTGCCCGGCAGCAAGGCGATGTACCGCGCCTGCGCGTCGAGCCCGAGGGCGCGCCGCGCGGCGTCGCGGTCCGCGACCAGCGGAATCTGGTCGGCGAGCGGATGGCCCACGAACTCGGCGGCCACGCCGTGCCGGGCATAAAAATCCGTCTCGAACGGCAACAGGCACAACACCAGATCACTCGAGCGGCCGATGGTGCGCACGCGCCCCTGGCGCCAGGCCCACACCTGCGGGCTGACGTATTGCACGCTGCGGATGCCGGCATCCTTGATGCGCCGCGCCAGCCGCAGGTTGAACTCCGGTGAGTCGATGCCGACGAATACGTCCGGCCGCGCGGCAATGAAACGCGTCGCCAGCGTGGCGCGCAGCCGCAGCAGGCGCGGCAGGTGCGTGAGCACCTCGGTGAGTCCCATGACCGCGAGTTCCTCGGCCCCCGCCCAGGCCTCGCAACCGGCGGCGACCATTTTCGGGCCCGCCACCCCGAAGCAGCGCACGTCGGGTACGCGCGCACGCAACGCCTCGATCAGCGCAGCTCCCAGGGTGTCTCCGGAATGCTCGCCCGCAACCAGTCCAATCTTAAGTCCGAGCGCGGGCGCGGTCCGCGCACCAGCGGCGCTCATCGCACGATGCTGCGCGTCGAGGCGTGAATGAAGTCGACGAACGCGCGGATCTCGGGATGAGCCGCCGCCACCGGCGCAAGGCGCGCGAGTGCTTCGGCGAGCTTCAGGTCCGAGCGGTACAGCACCCGGTAGGCGTCGCGGATATTGCGGATCTGTTCTTCGCTGAAGCCACGCCGCTTCAGGCCTTCCGAATTTACCGCGTGTGGCACCGCGGGGTTGCCGGCGGCCATGACGTACGGCGGCACATCGCGCGTGACAATCGCCCCGCCGGCGAGGAATGCATGCGCGCCGATCTTGGTGAACTGGTGTACCGCCGTGAGCCCGCCGATTATCACCCAGTCGCCCACCTCAACGTGCCCGCCGAGCGCTGCGCAGTTGGCAAACACGGTGTTACTGCCGACGTTGCAGTCATGGGCGACGTGCGAATAGGCCATGAAAAGGTTATCGCTGCCGATGCGGGTCACGCCGGCATCGTGGGTGGTGCCGCGATTGGCGGTGCAGTTCTCGCGAAAGATGTTGCGGTCGCCGATTTCCAATCGTGTCGGCTCACCCTGGTACTTCTTGTCCTGCGGCGCATCCCCAAGCGAGGCGAACTGGAAGATGTGATTGTCGGCGCCAATGGTGGTCGGGCCATTGATGACGACGTGCGGCCCCACCACGGTGCGCGCCCCGATGGTCACGCCAGCGCCGATGACGCTGAAAGGGCCCACGCTCACATCGTTCGCGAGCTGCGCCTCGCTCGACACGACCGCGCGCGGATCGATCACCTCGCGGTCTCCGGCGCCACCATCATTTCCGCGTGCGCGACTTCCTGATCGCCCACCAGGGCCGCAGTGGAAAATTTCCAGATGCCCCGCAGCGAGCGCTCCAGGGTCGCGGTGAGGATCAGCTGATCTCCCGGCATAACCGGCTTTCTGAAGCGCGCCTTGTCGATGCCGACAAAATAAAAGCGCGTCTGGTCATCGGGGATCACCTTGGCGGTGATGAAGCACAGGATGCCGGCCGCCTGCGCCAGGGCTTCGATGATCATGACGCCCGGCATGACCGGACGTCCGGGAAAGTGACCGGGAAAGAACGGTTCGTTGTAGGTGACGTTCTTGAGCGCGCGGATGCTCTCGCCCGGGCGGCATTCGAGCACGCGGTCGACCAGCAGGAACGGATAGCGGTGCGGCAGCTGCCGGAGTATCGCGTCGATGTCGAGTTGTACCGGCTCAGTCATGATTTTCTTCCAATCCGCTCTTCACGCCCGCGGCGCGTTCCATTCGCTTGACACGTGATTCGAGCCGGCCGCTGCGCTTGAAGCGCGCCACCAGGCGGCGCCAGGTGTGTGCCTCCTCCAGCGGAATGGCGCCGGAGTATACGCCGGGCTGCGTGATCGAGTGGCTCACCAGCGACAGCCCGGTGATCACCACGTCGTCGGCGATGGCGAGATGACCGGCAATCCCGACCATGCCGCCGATCATGCAGCGCTTGCCGATGGTGGTGCTGCCGGATACCCCAACACAGGCAGCCAGCGCGCTGTGGGCACCGATGCGCACGTTATGGCCGACCTGGATGAGGTTGTCGAGTTTCGCGCCCGTCTCGATCACCGTGTCCTCGATCGCGCCGCGGTCGATGGTGGTGTTGGCGCCGATTTCCACATCCGCCTCGACGCGCACGCCGCCGAGCTGCGGCACCTTGAGCCAGGTACCGCGCTCGCTGGCAAAGCCAAAGCCGTCACTGCCGATGACCGCCCCCGGATGCACCACCACGCGCGCCCCGAGCTGCACACCGCGGCATACGGTTACGCGTGCGACGAGCCGCACGTCCTCGGCGAGGATGACCCCCTCGTCAAGGTGGCAGTGCGGGCCAACGTAGCTGCGCGCGCCAACCACGCTGCCAGCGCCGATGCTCGCCAGGGCTGCGACTTGCGCCGTGGGGTCAACGCGCGCGCCGTGCGCCACCAGCGCCGTTGGGTGCACCCCTGGCACCGGGACCGGTGCCGGGTGCAGCACCGCGGCGATACGCGCATAGGTCGCGTAGGGGTTTTCGCAAACCAGTGCCTGCGTCGGGCAGCCGTCCGCGCTCTGCGGGTCCAGCACCACCACGGCGGCACGGGTGGCGGTGAGCTGCGGCCGGTAACGCGGGTTGGCGAGGAACGCGAGCGAGCGAGCGCCAGCGTTGGCGAGCGTCGCGACGTGATCAACCAGCGCCTGCGGATCGCCGCGCAGCTCGCAGCCGAAGCGCACTGCGAGTTCCCCCAACGAAACCGCCATGACCCTTGACTACCTGCGCGGGAGCCTTGGTGCGTCGCGGTGGCCCTGGGTCTATTTCGCCTGCGGCTTCGCGGGCGCCACCTTCGGCGTGCCCGGCGTCACCCCGGCGCGCGCCTGCAGCGCCGTCAGGATCGCCGGAGTCACGTCAATTGCGGGGGCGTAGTGAATGGCAGCCTCGGCGCTCAGGATCAGGTCAAAGCCCTGCGCCTTGGCGTAAGTGCGCACCTCATCGCCCAGCGTGCGCTGCAGGCGTGACAACTCCTCGTTGCGGCGCGCGGTGAGGTCGTCCTGGAACTCGCTCTTGGCGCGTTCGAAGTCGCGCGCGCCGTCGCGCAGGTCCTTCTCAGCGCGAGCGCGCTGCTCCTCGGTCATGGTGGCGCCGTCCTTCTGCAGCTTCTCCTGCTTGGCCTTGAGCGCCTGGTTCTGCGCCTGCAGGGTGCGCTCGCGCGGGGAGAACTCCGCCCGCAGCGACTCCGCGATGGCCTTGCCCTGCGGGGACTCCTCCATAAGCCGCGCCGCATCGACGACACCGATCTTCGTCTCCGCCCGGGCCGGCAGCGCGGCGAGCGCGCTGCTTGCTGCAATCAAACAAATCGCCAATTTGCTGCTGATCAGACGCTTCACGGAACTACCTACCTCGTATTAAAAAAAGTATGAAACTTCGCGCCACCAAACGCCTAGTATCGCGTAGAACGGTTCCCGTGGCTTGTTTTTACTTCAGAAAGCCTGCCCGACCGAGAACTGGAAGCTTTCCGTTTCATCACCCCAGGTCGTAATGCCGTCGCCGCGCCTGGCATTCAGCGGGACGCCATAACTGAACCGGAACAGACCCAGGGGCGCCAGCCACTCGACCGCAACGCCCACCGAGCGTTTCAGGTTGTTGAGCTTGAAACGATAATTCTGGGGGCTCACGCCGTCAGGACCGAAGAACTGCAGCTTGTTGCCGGTCGAGAACACGTTGCCCATATCAAAGAAGGCGGTGAGCCGCGCCGTCTGCGCCCACTTGTCAGGGAGCGGGAAGATCAGTTCGTTCTGGTTAACGACCCTCAGGTTTCCGCCGTACGGATTGCCGAACTGGTCT
>JANWKL010000156.1 GCA_025451375.1 Steroidobacteraceae bacterium | reverse complement strand
CCATTCAATCGAGGCATTCGGCCCGGTCTGCACTCTGATGCCTTACAACACCGTCGACGACGCCATCGCGCTCGCACGCCGTGGCGGCGGCAGTCTCGCCGGCTCCATTTTCAGCGCCGATGATGCGGTTGCCGCGCAGCTGGTGCTGGGTTTGGCGCCGTTTCATGGCCGGATCGTGGTGGTGAACCGCTATTGCGCGAAGGAATCCACCGGCCACGGCTCCCCCTTGCCGCATCTGGTGCACGGCGGGCCGGGACGCGCTGGCGGGGGTGAGGAGATGGGCGGGATCCGCGGCGTCATGCACTACATGCAGCGCACCGCCGTACAGGGCACACCGGATGCGATTACCGCGGTGACCGGCCGCTGGGTGCGCGGGGCGCGCGAGCTTGATCCGGGCAGCCATCCGTTTCGCAAGCCGTTCGGCGCGCTCGCCATCGGCGACACGTTCAACTCCGCAGAGCGCGAGGTCACAGTAGCGGACATCGAACGCTTTGCAGCGCTCTCGGGCGATACGTTCTACGCGCACATGGATGAAACCCAGGCCGCGCGCAACCCACTTTTTGGCGGCCGCGTCGCGCACGGTTACTTCCTGGTTTCCGCGGCGGCGGGCCTGTTTGTGGACCCGCCTTACGGACCGGTGCTGGCGAACTACGGAATCGACAATCTGCGGTTCCTGAAACCGGTGAAACCCGGTGACCGGATCAAGGTGCGTCTGAGCTGCAAGGAAAAATCGCTGCGGCCGAGCCAAGGCTACGGTGAAGTGCGCTGGGATACCGCCATTACCAACCAGGACGGCGAGGCGGTCGCCAACTACGACGTGCTCACGATGGTGAGCGAGAAGGCGGTTCCGGACGCGCCCTAGACAGCCGCGTTCCGACGAAGCGCGCGATTCCCGCGAAGACCGCCTCGACCTGAGGAGGCGTCGGCGCACCACCCCGGGTGTACACGCAGATCAACACCGGCTCGCCGCGTGTGGACCAGGTTACGGCAATGTCGCCGAACGCGTCCTTGCCGTTGTTGCCGGTTTTGTCGCCGATCCGCCAGCCTTGAGGCAGCCCGGCACGCAATCGGTTGTCTCCGGTTTTGCAACCCAACATCCAGCCTGTGAGGCGTTCGCGGGAGTTTGGCGACAAAACCTTCCCGAGAACGAGGTTCCGCAGATTGCCGGCCATGGCAGCGGGCGTAGTGGTGTCGTGCGGATCGCCGGGAGGCGAGCGGTTCAGCTCCGGTTCGTTGTGATCCAGGCGGCTTACCGCATCGCCGATCGATCGCCAGAATTCGGTTAGCGCAGATGGGCCACCGACGCGCGCTAGCAGTGCATTGGCACAGGTATTGTCGCTGAGCTCGACTGCGGCCTCGCACATATCGGCCACTGACATAGCGCCTTGGTGCAGGTTCTGCCTGGCGACGGGCGCATATTCCAGCAGGTCTTCGGGGCCGTAAGTGATCAAGTCGTCGAGACGAATCCGGCCGCCGTCGACGCTGGCCAGGACACAGGCCGCGAGCGACGCCTTGAATGTGCTGCACATGACGAAGCGCTCGTGAGCCCTCCAGGTTGTTTTTGCACCTGTCCGGAGGTTTTCTGCAAAAAGACCGAGGTGCCCGCCACTGTCTCGCTCATAGTCTGCTATCGCGGTGAGCGGGGTTCCTTGGGCCAGCGAAGGCGACGCTAGAAACGCCAGGCTGCTGCGCAGTACGTCTCGTCTATTCATTTAGGGACGCGTAGGCGCGCGAAACGCGTGTCCGCGCATGGACACCGCTTTCACGAGCGCCCAGATCGGCTGCCCGGTGTGCAGGCCCAGCGCCGCAAGTGCGGCGCGGGTGATGCGCGCCAATATAATCGCGCCGCCGATATCCACGCTCACGAGCACCGTGTCCTCCTCGTCCGGGGAAATTTCGCTGATCGTGCCGCACACCGCGTTGCGCACGCTCAAGCCTGCGATCTCCCGTGTCGAGAGAATGACGTCGCGCGCCAGGATCTGCAGCCGCAGACGCGTGCCGGGAACCGCGCCGCGCAGGCTCAGGCGCACGGTGCCTGAGCCAACTGCCAGGTCCGCCACTCCGGCATCTTCGTTGCAGGTTGTGACAACGCCCTCGAGGACCGCGCCGGCGAGGTCAGGACCCACGATCGAGCGCAGTTCCGGGCGCAGGCTCATCTCGGTCACCGGGCCTTCGGCGACCACGCGACCGGCATCGAGCAGCACCAGGTGCGTGGCCAGGCGCATGACCTCCTCGAACTCGTGACTGACATACACCATCGGAATCAGCAACCGATCCCGCAGCGCTTCCAGGTACGGGAGGACTTCCTGTCGCCGGGCGAGATCGAGGGATCCCAACGGCTCGTCCAGGAGCATAAGCTGCGGTTGCGAAAGCAGCGCCCGTCCCAGGGCGACGCGTTGCTTTTCACCACCGGAGAGGTCCCGCGGCCGCCGCCGCAGCAGGGCGCCAAGACCCAAGAGGCTCACAACCTCATCAAACACGATGACCGGGGTCGCAGGTCCGGCACGCGTGGCTCCGTAGCGCAGGTTGCCGTCAACGCTCAGGTGCGGGAACAGCCGCGCGTCCTGAAACACGTAGCCGACGCGCCGCCGTTCAACCGGCAGACTCCGCGAGCTCGCCGTGTTGGTGAGCACCGTGTCGCCGAGCCGGACTTCTCCCTCATCCGGCGGCAGGAGCCCCGAGATGATGTCCACCAGCGTGGTCTTGCCGCTGCCCGAGCGGCCGAAGAGGGCAGTGACCCCGGGTGTTGGCGCCGCAAAGCGTGCCTGCAGTGTGAAATTCCCCCGGCGCTTGAGAACCGACACGCGCAGCACGTCAGCGGCCCACAAAGCGTCGCACGCGCCGCACCAGGAACTCGGCCGCGAGCAGACCGACGAGGCCGAGAAGAAACGACACGCCGGCCAGGTGCAGCGCCATCGCATCGCCGTTCGGTGACTGCATGGCGGTGTATAAAGCGAGCGGCAGCGTGCGCGTCACGCCCGGCACGTTGGCGGCAAACGTGATGACCGCACCAAATTCCCCGAGACCAGCGGCAAACGCGGTAACAGCGCCGGCGAGGATTCCCGGCAGCATCAGGGGCAAGGTGACCGAGAAGAATCGGTCCAGGGGCCCCGCCCCCAGGGTTCGTGCGGCCGCCTCCAGTCCCGGATCGACGTTGTCGAGCGAGAGGCGAATCGCGCGCACCATCAGCGGAAAGGTCATGACCGCCGTGGCCAGTGCGGCGCCGGCGGTCGTGAAGGCCAGCTCGATGCCGAAGTGCGCACGCAGCCACGCCCCGGCCGGGGCGCGCGTTCCAAAGACAATCAACAGCGCGTAGCCGACCGCAACCGGCGGCAGGACCAGCGGCAGGTGCACGAAGGCATCAAAGAGCGTGCGCCCGAAGAAACGCGTCCGGGTCAGTACCCACGCGATCACCACCGCCAGCGGCAGGCTGAACGCGACGCTGCGCACCGCCACCTCGAGGCTAAGCCGCAGGGCATCAAGTTCGGCGGGATTCAAAGGACCGTTCATAGAGCGGCGCGAACTGTCTCACGAGACACGCGACGCAGGCCAGAGCAGGTCAGGCAACCAGCGCCGTGGCGATGGACAAGGTCTGCCCCGGGGCCAGTTCCGGTGCGTATGCGGCGAGGCCTTTTTGTTGCAGCCACTCGCGGTTGAACAGGCGCGACTGGTAGCGCGCACCACCGTCACACAGCACCGTGACCACGGTATGGCCGGGTCCGAGCCGGCGCGCGACGCGCACGGCGGCCGCCACGTTGATACCGCTGGTGCTGCCGAGGAACAGGCCTTCCTCACGCAGCAGTCCATAGACCGACGCCACCGTCTCGCCATCCTCGATATGCAGCGCCTCATCGATGGGCGCGCCGGCGAGGTTCGCGGTGACGCGGCCGATGCCAATGCCTTCAGTGACGGAGCCGCTGCCGGTGGCTTTGAGCGTGCCGTTGTTGATGTACTCGTAGAGGCTGCTGCCGGGCGGATCCGCCAGCACGCAGCGGATCTCAGGTCGCCGCGATTTCAGGTAGGTCGCGACCCCGGCGAGTGTGCCGCCGGTGCCGGCGGCCGCAACAAACGCATCCACACGGCCCTGGGTCTGCGCCCAGATCTCAGGCCCGGTCGTGCGCGCGTGCGCGTCGCGATTAGCGGTGTTGTCGAACTGGTTGGACCAGATGGCGTTCGGGAGCGAGGCTGCGAGGCGCTGCGCGACTTTCTGGTATTGGTTGGGATTGCTGTAGGGCACCGTGGGCACCGGGTGTACCTCGGCGCCGAGCGTCTTAAGCAGCAGGTACTTCTCTGCCGACTGGTTGTCCGGCATCACGATCACGCAGCGGTAGCCGCGTGCGTTGCACACGTGGGCAAGTCCGATGCCGGTGTTGCCCGCCGTACCCTCGACGACCGTCCCACCGGCGGTGAGCGCGCCGCGCGCTTCCGCGTCCTCAATAATGGCGAGCGCCGCGCGGTCCTTGACCGAGCCGCCGGGATTCATGAACTCGGCTTTGCCGAGAATCTCGCAGCCGGTTTCCTCACTCACCCGCCGCAGACGCACGAGCGGGGTATTGCCGACCGAGCCGGCAAAGCCTAAGGACCCCGTCATGCCAGGGCTTGTCTCGCCGGCGCGGCTACAGCGAGCGCGCCGACCGCATCGGCGGCGCCGAAGGCCGCGACCGCACCGACGATGAGCAGTGCCGGCGGCACTATCCGTTCGCGCGCAGCGAGCGCAGCGATGTGCTGCAGATCGGAGCGCAGCACGCGCTGACCTGGCAGTGCGGCGCGTTCAACGATCGCCGCCGGGTGATCCGCGCGCGCCCCGGCCGCGCGCAGCTTCGCGACGATCGCCGGCAGTTGCGCGATGCCCATGTAAAACACCACCGTGTGCCGCGGCTGAGCAAGCGCCTCCCAGTGCAGCTCGCCGTCCTCGCCGGCATGGCCGGTGACGAAGGTCACGCTGTGCGCGAGCCGGCGGTGGGTGAGGGGGATCTCAGCGGCGGCGGCGGCGCCGAGCGCCGCCGTGATGCCTGGCACGACGATGTACGGGATGTTGTGGGCAGCCAGCAATTCAATTTCCTCGCCGCCCCGGCCGAAGATGAAAGGATCACCGCCTTTGAGCCGCGCGACGCGTTTGCCAGCGGCGGTGAGCTGCAGCAACAGTTCATGAATCCGCTGCTGTTGCCGGTGTTCGCCAACTTCCTTGCCCACGGGAATGCGCTCGGCGTCGCGACGGGCGCGTTCCAGAATGCCTTGCGGCACCAGGCGGTCATACAGGATGACATCGGCCTGCTGCAGAAGCTGCAATGCCCGCAGGGTCAAAAGATCCGGGTCGCCGGGACCGGCGCCGATGAGATAGACCTCGCCGCCGCCACTGTGCTCGCTTGCGGTTCCGCGCGTGAGCTGCGACGTGCGCAGCTCGCCGGCGAAGGCGGCAGCGGCGCCTGCTTCGTCACCGGCCAGCACACAGGTCGCGGTCGTGCCGCCGACGATGCGTTCCCAGAACGCGCGGCGCGCCAGGAACCCGAGCGCCTTCTTGACCTCGCGGCGACGCTCGCCCATGAATCGCGCCAACCGCCCCAGGCGCGTCGGCAGGAGCGCCTCGATCTGTTCACGCACGCGCCGTGTCAGCACCGGCGCGGTCCCCGCGGAGCTCACTGCGACGAGGATCGGTGAGCGATCGATGATGGCGGGGAAGATAAACGTGGACAGCTCGGGTGCGTCCACCACGTTCACCGGGATATCGCGCCGGCGCGCCGCGTCCGATACGGCGGCATTGACGGTCTCATCGTCGGTCGCTGCCACCACCACCGCAACGCCCGCGAGCTGCTCGGGCGCAAATACGCTCGCGAGATGCGCGCACTCGCCGCGGCTGAGGCAGGCTTGCAGTTCCGGGTGCAGCTGCGGCGCTACCACGGTCACGCGTGCACCGCTGCGCACCAACCATTCCACCTTGCGGGCGGCGACCCGCCCGCCGCCCACGATGAGTGCGGGACGTTCGTTCAGGCGTAAAAATACCGGCAGATAGTCCATGCGTGGGCCTGCGCCGCTCAGGCCGGCAACGCCACTGGAAGGACTCTGGGGTGCAGACCGCATTCACGCGACTCCGATTGTTCCCACCACCAGCGTCCCGCCCTGCGGCTCTCGCCGGGCTGGACGGCCCGGGTGCACGGCGAGCAGCCGATGCTCGGGAACTGACGATCGTGCAGCGGATTGTACGGCAGGCGGTGCGCGCGGATGTACTGCCAGACGTCTGCTTCGCTCCACTCCAGGAGCGGACTCACCTTGTAGAGGCCATGCTGCGTGTCCCACTCACGGTGCTGTCCGAGGGCGCGGTCGGCGGACTGCTCGCGACGTACGCCGGTCACCCAGGCCGGAAAGCCGGCTATGGCGCGTTTGAAGGGCTCGACCTTGCGGATCCGGCAGCAATCCAGGCGTGCGTCCAGGCTGTTGTAGAACCCGTTTACCCCCTGCGCGGCAACCAGGGTCTCCAGCGCTTGCGCATCCGGATAAACGAGCCGTACCCGGCGCTGGTAGCGCCGCTGCAGTTTCTCCAGCAGTTCGTAGGTCTCCTCGTGCAGCCGGCCCGTGTCGATGCTGAAGACCTCAATTGCGGGCAGGTGCGACCAGATGACATCCGTCAGCACCATGGCCTCGGCGCCGAGGCTGTTCGAGTAGATGAGACGCCCGTACTCGCGCAAGGCGCCGGCGAGCTCGGCGCGCAACGCGTCGGCTTTTTGCTTCAGTTCCACGGAAAGGAGTGCCGCCATAGTGCGACCGACTATAGCCATGGAGCCGGCGTCTACTGAACGAAGCAATGCTTCTTTAGGAGTGCGCGGTGGTTATAGAGCGGTGACAGGCGGGTCACTTAGGCGGTAGCCTGAGGGTGGTACCTGGCGCCGAAGGCTCGTGAATGAAGTTACATCAGTTACGGTATCTGGCTGCGGTCGCCCAGAACGGTCTTAACATCACCGCGGCGGCCCAGAAGCTGCACACCTCGCAGCCGGGCGTGAGCAAGCAGATCAAGCTGCTCGAAGACGAGCTCGGCTTCCAGATTTTCGTGCGCGAGGGGCGCAACCTCGCGCGCATCACCCCCGCCGGCCAACAGGTGATTGAGCGCGGACTGAAAATCCTGCAGGAGGCCCAGAGCATCCGTGACCTGTCGACGGAGCTGCGCGATGAGGGCAAGGGAAGCCTGTCGATCGGCACCACCCACACCCAGGCGCGCTACGTACTGCCGGAGGTGATCCGCGAGTTCCGCGGCCGCTACCCGCAGGTGCGGCTGAACCTGCACCAGGGAACCTCCGAGCACATCGCGGAAATGGTGGCGGACGATCGTATCGACTGCGCCATCGCGACCGGATCAGAGAATTTGTTTGCGGACCTGACGCTGCTGCCGTGCTATCGCTGGCACCGCACCATCATCGTGCCGAAGGATCACCCGCTCACCCGCGCCGGACGGCTGACGTTCAAGGCGCTGGCGGCGTACCCGCTCATTACCTACACGTTCAGTTTCACTGGCCCGTCATCGCTGCACGATGCGTTCTCGAAGGCGGGGCAGGCTCCCAACATCGCCATCACGGCGCGTGACGCGGACGTGATCAAGACCTACGTGCGCCTGGGTCTCGGAGTCGGCATCGTCGCGCACATGGCGCTCGACGCTCAGGATGCGGATCTGGCGGCGATCGATGCGACGCACCTGTTTCCCGCGCATACCACCTGGATCGGATTTCGCCGCGGAACGCTGCTGCGCAAGTACATGTACGAGTTCGCGCAGCTGCTGGCGCCGCACCTGGACCGGCGGCTCGTGGATCGCGCCCACCGGGCGGGAAATGCGGAAGAAGTGGCACGGATGTTCGCCGACCTGACACTGCCCGAGCGCTGATACGTGTGACCGGCGCCGAAGCGCTGCGCTTCGTCCACGATCATGGTGCCGTGCTGGTCGCGGCCAAAGGGCCGCTGCCGCGGCTGGCAGAAGCGATTGCCGGGGAGCCGATCAAGGGAAGCTGGTGGGCGCACCCCAGGGGCCGGGAGATTTTCGCCATCCTGCAGGAGCTCGGTGATTCCCCGGATATCCTGGTGTGTCGGCTGGTGAATGGGCACATCACGCTCGTACACCGGCGCCTGTGGCCGGCGCTGGTCAGGATGGCCGCGAATTTCAAGCCCGAGCAGCTCGCACAGGTGCGCCAGGAACACACCTCTTCAGGGCGTCACGTGAATCACGAAACGCCATTCCCCAAGTGGGTGCCACAGGACATTCTCGAAGCCTCTCAATCCCTGAGTGAGGCGCAGGCCGGGAGAATGTTGGGAGTGCTGGTGAAGCAATGAACCACGCCGACAACGCCTTGTTGTCTGAGCCATGCTGATGTGGCGGTGGAACGGCGAATTTTCCGGGAGGCGATGATGATCAGGAAGACCGAGTCGATTCGAGCGCTGCCAGTGTTGACCGTGTTGACTGGACTCGCGGCATGCGCAACCACGGCAACGCCAACCGCCGAACCCTACGGGCCGCTCAGCTTCAACTTCGCTCGCGGCGGAGATTTCTACGTCACGCAGCGTGGAGTGTTTGCGCCTGCCGTGATCAAAGGAGGCGTGATCGTCATTCACCTGGCGAACGAACCGTTCCAGATTGGCACGAATTCGCCGCATACGAATATCTGCCTGACACAAGTTCCGGCTCCGGAAATTGAGGTGGATTCGAAGGGTTTCAAGGCTTCGTGCCTGGCGGGTCCGTTCACCGGCGCGCGCGAGCCTGACAGCGACGCGCTACTGGTATACAGCGGAAAAAAATGGGGTTACGGCAACAGTGCGCTGACCCAGGGTGTGACGCTGCGGGCAAAGGCGCTGAACGGCTATCCGTATGGATACCAGATCAATCGGCTGCTGTTTGTAAATCAGCCCGAAATGAGCTTAAGCAGCGTGCGCGGCACCGTCTACGGATGGATCGTCGTCAACAAGCACGACAAACGCAGTAACCGCGACATCATGCCGATTCAGCTGGTGTTCGCGGAGAAGTAGCGCTGCATCCGGATGGTTACCACAGGGCTCGTGGCCGCAGATCCCGGCTGGTAGGCGACGTCATATCGGTGTAATGCGCGGCGGGCGGCCTCGAGGTCTTCACCGGGCGCGAGTTCCAGGGAATCAAAGCCGCAACGGCTCATGAGAAACACCTGGTCTTGCCGGACTCCCGCCCCGACTGCTCGCAGCTCACCGCGGAATCCCGCAGCGTCGCGCAACTGCCGGCCCAGGGAGTACCCGCGCCCGTCGCCGGCGTTGGGAAACTCGACCGCCACGAGACTCAAGCGCGCCAGAGCATCGGTCAGATCGTCATAAGACGCGTCAACGCTCAGCCGGACGCCGAGCTTGCCGGACCAGTTTCGCCAGCGCTCCGGATCCTTGCGCAACTCGGCGAGCGGCACGATGAGCGCACCGTCAACGGGTGCGTCTTCGCCGAAGTGATACCAGTCGTCAGGGAGGATTTCACGCCGCTTCAGGATGTGTCGCATAGGCGCGCTCCCTGAAGGGCTTGAGTCCGACACGGCGCAGCGTGTCGATGAAACGCTCACTTTCGAGACGCTCGGCGCGATAGGTCTCGACAATACGTTCGATCGCGCCCGCCACCTCATCGCGTGGCAGTGAGGGGCCGATGACCTCGCCGAGCGCGGTGAAGCCGTTGGCCGAGCCGCCCAGGGTGAGCTGGTACCACTCCTCACCCCGTTTCTCGACGCCCAGGATCCCGATGTGGCCGACGTGGTGATGGCCGCAGCCATTCATGCAGCCGGAGATCTTGATCTCGATTTCGCCCAGATCGTAGAGGTAGTCCAGATCATCGAAGCGCGTCTGGATCTGTCTGGCTAACCCTAAGGTACCGGCGTTAGCGAGTGAGCAGAAGTCCAGCCCCGGGCAGGCGATCATGTCGGTGAGCGTGCCGATGTTGGGCATGGCCAGCCCAAGCTCAGCCAGCTTCCGCCACACCTCATACAGATCGCTTTGCCGTACGTCCGCGAGCAGCAGGTTCTGGGCATGAGTCACCCGGATGAGACCGAAGCTCACCCGCTCGGCCAGCGTCGCGAGGGACTCCATCTGATGCGCCGTCATATCGCCGGGGACTTCACCGTGGGCCTTGAGGGACACGAACACCGCCCGATACCCCGGCACGCGGTGCGCGCGGGTGTTGTAGCGATGCCAGGCAAGAAAGGCGCTTTCTCGTCCTGCCAGCGCATCGATATCCACAAGCGACTCGTAGGGCTGCGGCCGGAAGCAGCCGCGCACGCGTTCGATCTGCTGCGGGAGCAGACGCGGCGCGTGGTCGCGGCCGGCGCGCCATTCGTCTTCGACCTGCTCGCGAAAGCGTGCCGGGCCGAGTGATTTCACCAGCACCTTGATACGTGCCTTGTGAATGTTGTCACGCCGGCCGTGACGGTTGTAGACGCGCAGGATTGCCTCGAGATAGGCGAGCAGCTCCGGTACCGGCAAAAACTCGCGGATCACATGGCCGATCATGGGTGCGCGCCCGAGGCCGCCGCCGACCAGGACCGTGAAACCGAGCTCGCCGTTGGCGGCGCGCTGCAGGTGCAGTCCGATGTCATGTACCTGCGAAGCCGCGCGATCCTCCTTCACGCCGGTTACGGCGATCTTGAATTTGCGCGGCAGGTAGGTGAATTCCGGATGCAGCGTGGCCCACTGGCGGATGATTTCGCAGTAGGGACGCGGATCGTCGACTTCTTCCGGGTTGATGCCGGCGAGATGATCGGCCGTGACGTTGCGGATGCAGTTGCCGCTGGTCTGGATGGCGTGCATCTGCACGGTGGCAAGATCGGCCAGGATGTCCGGCACGTCAGCCAGCTGCGGCCAGTTGAGCTGCAGGTTCTGGCGGGTGGTGAAATGTCCGTAGCCGCGATCGTAGTGGCGCGTGATGTCGGCGAGTTTGGTCAGCTGGCGGCTGCTCAGCAGGCCATACGGAATAGCAATGCGCAGCATCGGCGCGTGGCGCTGCAGGTACAGCCCGTTTCGCAGCCGCAGAGGCCGGAACTCCTCCTCGGACAGCTCGCCCGCAAGGTGACGGCGCGTCTGGTCGCGGAATTCCGCCACGCGCTGCTCGATGAACGACTGGTCCAGCTCGTCGTACTGATACATGCCATCGCACTATATGAGTGGCGGCGGCGGCGCCAGAAATACCGAGTAGTTGGATAGGCATCGTCCTCGGGTTATGAGCTGCCGGCAGCCAACGCTGCTCCCGGCGGTCATAGTGACCTACAATGGTGCAGGCGATTTGCAGGAGGGGAACGTGGCGGGACTTTACTTCGAACAGTTCGAGGCCGGGCAGCGCTTCGAGCACCTGGTGCGGCGCACGGTCACCGAGACCGACAACCTGCTGTTCAGCGCGCTTACGATGAACCCGGCCGCCGTGCACCTCGACGCCGAGTACTCCAAGGGGACGCCCTACAAGGAACGCCTCGTCAACAGCATTTTCACGCTCGGCCTGCTCGTAGGCCTGTCGGTCTACGACACCACTTACGGCACCACCCTCGCCAATCTCGGCTTTGAGGACGTGCGCTTTCCGAAGCCGGTGCTGATCGGCGACACCCTGCGGGCCACCACGGTCGTGGTGTCCAAGCGGTTGAGCCAGTCCCGCCAGGACTCAGGCATTGTGGTGTTCGAGCACCACGCCTGGAACCAGCGCAACGAGGAGGTTGCCTCCTGCCGGCGCTCGGCGCTGATGATGATCAAGCAGGTGCCATGAACACAGCTTCCGCCGCCAGCGACGCTGCGCCGATCCCGGCCGCGTTGCGCTCGTGGCTGTTCGTGCCGGGGGACAGTGAGCGCAAGCAGGCGAAAGCGCTCGCCACTCCCGCCGATGTGCTGATCCTTGATCTGGAGGATTCGGTGGATCCGCAGCAGCTGCCCGCAGCGCGCGCCCGGGTGAGGGAGCTGCTGGGCGCGCATTCGGCCGCCTCCCATCCGCAGCTGTGGGTGCGCATCAACCCGCCCGCCGGCCAGCTGTGGCGCGACGACCTGGCAGCACTCTTTGGGGCTCATGCCGCGGGTCATACGCCAGCGGGCATTGTGGTGCCGAAGGTCTCATCGCCCCAGGAGATCGCGATGCTGGCCGATCACCTTACGCAGCTCGAGACGCGTTGCGGCATCCGCACCGGTGGCACGCGCCTCCTCGTGATTGCCACCGAGACGCCACAAGGGGTGCTGGCGCTGCCTCAGTATCCGGCAGTGCTCGGTGCTGCCGCGCACGCCGCATCGCGTCTGAGCGGACTTACGTGGGGGGTCGAGGATCTGGGGACCGCGCTTGGAGTATTGCGCAGACGCGATGCCAGCGGCGCACTCACCTTCACATTCCAGCTGGCGCGCTCGGCGTGTCAGCTCACGGCGGCGGCGCTCGGTGTGCAGGCGATTGACAGCGTCCACGTTGATTTCCGCGATCCGCCAGGGCTTGCGCGCGAGCTGGACGAGGCACGCCGTGACGGTTTTTCCGGCAAGCTCGCCATTCACCCCGACCAGGTGCCGGCTATCAACGCCGCTTTTGCGCCCACGGCGGCCGAGTGCGCGCAGGCACGGCGGATTGTAGCGGCTTTCGCGAGTGCCGCCGGCACCGGGGTCGCCAGCCTCGACGGCCAGATGATCGATCGCCCGCATCTCATCCAGGCGCAGCGGATCCTGGCTGCCGCGGCCCGCACGGGGAGTGACGCATGAAGCTGCGCATCAAGGGCGCGACCCTGCGCCTGCGTTTGACCCAGGGCGAGATCCGTACCCTCAGGGAGCAGGGCCAGGTCGAGGAACAGGTGCCGTTTGCGCCAACCGTGAGTCTCATCTATCGCCTGCGCAAGGACACTGCCGCGCGGGAGATCGGCGCCTCCTACAGCGGCAACGTCGTGGAGATCCGGGTACCCGCCGCGACGGCGGACGAGTGGTGTGTGAACCAGCAGGTGACACTCGCGCAGGTGCAGGGCGCGGGCGGGGCGGCTCTCAACATCACCCTGGAAAAGGACTTCGCTTGTCTCGCGCCACGCGCGGACGAGGACGAGTCGGATAATTTCCCGCACCCGCAAGCGCTGCAGGGCAAGACCTGCTGAAGCCGTGGGCCCGTGTGGGGGGGATTTACCTGGGCGCTTCCAGCGCCAGCAGATCCTCGGGCGTATCCAGATCAATCGCCGCACTTTCCATCGCCACGCGCACCAGGCGGTCGGAGTTGCGCCGCAGCAGGGTGCGCGCGCCGGCATCGCCGCGTAGCTCGGCGAGCTCGCGGAAACTCGTGCGCGGAAAGATGGCCGGGACCCCAATGGTGCCCGCATACATGGCGGCGGCGATGCATTGCGGCTGCCGGCGCCAGCTTCCGGCGAGCCGCTTCAGGTCGTCGGCGGAAACGGCCGCCTGGTCAGCCAGCAGCAGCATCGCTCCGGTACATGCCGCGGGCAGGTGTGCGACGCCGGCGCGAATGGAACTCGCGAGGCCCTCGCGCCATTCATGGTTGACCACGATGGTGCCGGCGGAGTGCTTGAGCAGCGGCGCAAGTTCTGCGGCCTGCGCGCCGAGCACGACAATGAGGGCGTTGCCGGTAACTTCTGCGGCCCGGGTCACCACGGTATGCAGCAACGGCCGTCCGGCCAGCCGCACGAGTTGTTTCGGACTGCCAAAGCGGGTGGAAGCCCCGGCAGCCAACACAATGGAATGCAGGGCGCTGCCCCCGCGCTGACTGCCTGCGGCGGTCAGCATCTGCCGGCCGTCGAGGCGGCAAACAACCGCCGTTCTTCCAGAATGGAATCGGCGTCAATCCCGGCGAACTGGCGCCACTCGGCCGCACGCGTGAGCATGGCGAGCCGCGCATCGAGCGCGTCGCGGCGCGGTCCCCAGGCGGTATCGATGAAGTGTGCGAATGCCTGCCAGCTCGGCGCGGAGTCCGCCGCCGGCAGCCTCCCGAGTGCCTCACCGCTCGCCCCAGGCTGGGCCAGCGCCGCCTGCAGGCCGGAATCTGCGCGCAGCAATATGGTGAGGCGCCGGTCGCGCGCTTCGAACCAGCCGAGGACACATACCAGATAGTTGACGTCCGCGGCGCGCGCCTGTGGCGCCGGCGAGCCGGCAGCGCCGGCATTTGCGACCCTGCTGACATGGGAGCGCTCGGTGGCGAGCTGTGCGCGGATGAGCTGAATTTCGTTCACGCGGCGTGCACAAACGCGTGCAGCTCGGCAATGATGGCGAGTGCAATGGATTGGGGCGTGCGCCCGCCGAGCGGCAGCCCGACGGGCGCGTGCAGACGCGGCTGCAGCTGTTGCGCGAGCGGACCGAGTTCGGAGAGCAGTTTTTCGCGCCGTACCGCAGGCCCGAGCAACCCGACAAACGGGACTTCCGAGGCGGCAAGAACGCGCAGGTAGCCCAGGTCGGAAGTCAGGTGATGACTCATGATCACGGCCGCGCGGAATTCTGAAAGATTCAAGGTTGAGCCGAGTTCCTCGGGCCGCGCGAGCAGCACCCGCTCGGCGGCCGGAAAGCGCGCCGGCAGCGCGTAAGCGGAGCGATGATCAACCAGCGTGACCTTCCAGCTGAGCATCCCGGCAAACTCGACCACCGGCGCCGCATCGGGGCCTGCGCCTAACAGCAGAATCCGCGGCGGCAGCGCGAGCGGCAGCACGAACAGCTTCCAGGAGGGGGATTGACCCAGCACGCACTCGGAGCGGCCGGTGGCGGCGACGCGCGCGAGGGTTGCGATTACCGCAGCTGTGGCGAGCTGCGGCACGCCCTGCGCCCGGTCCGGCAGAACCAGGCTTCCCAGCGGGACGTCGGGGTTTCGCGACTCGACCACGACGCCGATTGCCGTCGGACTGTGGGTGGCGAGCGAGCGGGCAAGCTCCGCCACGGGCTGCCAGTCGTTTTCGGGACCCGCGCGCAGCAACAGGATCTGCATGGCGCCTTCGCACCCCATCCCTAAGCCCCACAGCTGGTCATCCGGTCCGCGCAGGTCATAGCGCACCGGGCAGCAGGTCCCGGTCGCAATGACCGTGAGGGCGTGTTCGCGCAGGTCGCCCTCCAGACACCCGCCCGACAGCAGGCCCGCGTAGTCACCGTTGGCGGCGATGAGCATCAGTGCGCCGGCCTTTCTGTAAGTGGAGCCGGCGGTGTGGGTCAGCACGGCCAGAGCCATGGCCCGGCCGGCGGCACGCTCGCGCTCATAGAGCGGCAACAAAGGACCCAGGGATGATTCCACGCGCGTGCAATTATGCCAGCCTAAGAGGCGCGGCATCGTGTGCCATTGCGCTGATTCGCAGGCGTCGCTAGAGTCCCCACCGCCTTACGGACGTCTTTTCCATAAGAAATCCCGCTGCGATGGACAAACCCGATTCTTGGGTCGTACACAAGTTCGGGGGGTCGAGCGTTGCGGACGCCGACTGCTTCCGCAAAGTGGCGGCCATTCTCGAAGCTGCGCCGCCCGGGCGGCTGGGCGTGGTGCTGTCCGCCTGCAAGGGTGTGACGGACGCGCTCCTGCGGCTGGTGGCGCTCGCCGAGCGCCAGGACGACGGGTATCACACGGAAATTGCGCAATTGCGATCGCGGCACGCCGCGATTGCGAACGCCGTACTCACGGCGGCTGCCGCCAGGCAGTACCTGGCGACCTTCGACCAGGATTGCCTCGACGTCGCGGGCATCCTGCACGCGGTGAAGCTGACCCGCGCGGCCGCCCGTAACGTCAGCGACCTCATCGCCGGCTACGGCGAGGTCTGGTCGAGCCGCCTGTTCCAGCGTTTCTTTGCCGAGCGGGCGCAGCGCCCGGGAGCGGTGCAGTGGCTGGATGCGCGGCGGGTGCTGGTTGTCGAATGGGACCCGCTGGGGCCTGCGATCCAATGGGAGGAGGCCAGGGCGCGCCTCAAAACCCAGGTGGCGGCGGACTTTCGCGGCACGCTGGTCATCACCGGCTTCATCGCCGCCGACAAGCGCGGCGTGCCGACCACCCTCGGCCGCAACGGCAGCGATTTCTCGGCATCGATTTTCGGGGCGCTGCTGGAGGCGAGCGAAATTCAGATCTGGACCGACGTGGACGGGGTGCTGTCAGCGGATCCGCGCCGCGTGCCGGACGCCACGGTGATCGATTCACTCTCTTACAACGAAGCGATGGAGCTCGCCTATTTCGGCGCCAAGGTCATCCATCCGCAGACCATGGCGCCAGCCGTCAAGGGTGGCATCCCGATCTGGATCCGCAACACGTTCGCCCCGGAAAAAATCGGCACGCTGATCTGCGCCCAGCCGACCTCGCTCCTGCCGGTCAAAGGCATCACCAGCATTGAGCGGGTCGCGATCGTGAACCTTGAAGGCACCGGCATGATCGGCGTGCCGGGCACGGCGCACCGGCTCTTCGGCGCGCTGCGCGAAGAGGGGATCTCCGTGATCCTCATCTCCCAGGGCAGCTCCGAGCATTCGATCTGCTGCGCCATTCCGCAGGAGCAGGCCGAACGCGCCGCCGCGGTCGTGCGCCGCGCCTTCGAGCGCGAAATGCAGGAAGGCCAGATCCAGAGCGTGGACGTCGATCCGGATCTGGCGATTCTCGCGGTGGTGGGCGATGGCATGGCCGGCACACCCGGTATCGCGGCCAAAGTGTTCGCGGCCCTCGGGGCGACCGGCGTCAACGTGCGCGCCATCGCCCAGGGTGCCTCGGAGCGCAACATTTCCGCCGTCATCGAAGGTCGCAGCGCCACTCGGGCGCTGCGCGCGGTGCACGCGAGCCTGTACCTGTCACCGCACACCATTTCGGTCGGGATAATCGGGCCGGGCACGGTCGGGCGGGTGCTGCTTGATCAGCTGGCATCGCAGAGCGCGCGCCTGCGCGAGCAATTCAAGCTCGACCTGCGCGTGCGCGGCGTGCTCGGGCGGCAACGCATGCTGTTGTCCGATTCGGGCGCGGCGCTCGGGGACTGGCGCGAGCAGTACAAGAAGAGCGGCGTGGCGACGGACGTCACGCGTTTTGTCGAGCACTTGCGCGTGGACTACCTGCCGCACACGGTGCTGGTGGATTGCACGGCAAGCGATGCGATCGCCGCACACTACGCCGACTGGCTTGCCGCCGGGATCCACGTGGTGACACCGAACAAGAAGGCCGGCAGCGGCGATCTGGCTTATTACAAGCGCGTGCATGAGGCGCGCCGCGCGGGCGCCGCGCATTTTCTCTACCAGGCCACCGTCGGCGCCGGACTCCCGGTCGTCACGACCCTGCGGGACCTGCTGGCGACCGGTGATGAAATCGACAGCATCGAGGGCATCTTTTCCGGCACGCTCGCCTATCTGTTCAACGCCTACGATGGACGCGTGAGCTTCTCCCAGATCGTCCAGGAGGCGCGGCAGCGTGGTTTTACCGAGCCTGATCCGCGTGATGATCTGTCCGGCACGGATGTCGCGCGCAAACTCATTATTCTTGGGCGCGAAATGGGATTGCCGCTGGAACTGAAGGACGTCAAGGTGGAAAGTCTGGTGCCGGCCGACCTCGCCAGCGGCACGATCGATGAATTCATGGCCCAGTTGCCGCGTCACGACGCCTTGCTCGCCGACCGCCTGGCCGCGGCACGCGCACGCGGCAAGGTGCTGCGTTACACGGGCAGATTGAACGCGGCCGGGGAGGCGGCGGTGGGGCTGCAGGAGTTTGATGCCCGGCATGTGTTTGCCAACATCGCGCTCACCGACAACGTTGTGCGCTTTGCCACCCGCCGTTACTGCAACAACCCGCTCATCGTCCAGGGACCCGGCGCGGGACCGGAAGTAACCGCCGGCGGGGTGTTTGCGGACCTGTTGCGCCTGGCGGCGTATCTCGGGGCGCGGCTGTGAGCGAGCGCGCCGCACTCACACGCGCAACCGCGTTTGCCCCGGCCTCGGTCGGCAACGTCGCCATCGGCTTCGACATCCTCGGCTTCGCCGTTCCCAGCCTCGGGGACCGGGTAACGGTCTCGCGACGCGCGCTCCCGGGCGTTGAGATCGGTGCGGTCCGCGGCGTCGCCGGGGACTTGCCGCGCGAACCGCGCGCGAACACCGCCGGCCGGGCGCTGCTCGCCATGCAGGAGGCCCTGGCGCCGGGGTTTGGTTTCACGCTCGAGATCGACAAGGGCATCCCGCTCGCTTCCGGCCTCGGCGGCTCCGCGTCCTCGGCGGTCGCGGCGGTGGTAGCCGCCAATGCGCTCATGGCAAAGCCCTGCACGAGCCTTGAGTTGTTGAAATTCGCGCTCGCCGGGGAGGCGACGAGCGGCGGCGACCGGCACGTCGACAATGTCGCACCGTCGCTGTTTGGGGGCCTGGTGCTGACCGTGGGCATCGACAACCCGCGGGTCAAACAGATCCCGGTGCCGGACGGTATCCGCGCCGTGATTGTCCACCCGCACATGGCCATCGCTACCAGCACGGCGCGCGCCATGCTCAAAGGCTCGGTGCAACTTGCGGACTTTGTCTGGGCAACCGCGAATCTCGCCGGCTTCATCTCCGGCTGTTACACCAACGACCTGGATATGATTCGCGCCTCGTTCGAGGACGTGGTGATCGAGCCGCAGCGCCAGGCGCTGATTCCAGGCTTCCAACAGGTGCGCGGTGCCGCGATGCAGGCCGGCGCCCTGGGTTGCTCGATTTCGGGCGCCGGGCCTTCGATGTTCGCCTGGGCGAACGAGCAGGCGGCGGCGGCCGTCGCGGCGGGCATGCGCGCTGAGTTCCAGGCTGCGGGTCTCGCCACTGACTCCTGGATCGTCAACCTCGAATGCGCGGGGGCGCATCTGACCTAGGTGGGCCCGATGACATTGTTTGCAAGCACGCGCGACGCCTCGCTCGCCGTCGGATTCAGTGTGGCGCTGATGCAGGGGCTGGCACCCGACGGCGGACTCTTCGTGCCGATCGAATTTCCGAGGCTGACACCCCGGGACTTCAACGAGCTGGAGGAACTGCCTGCCATTGCCGCGCGCCTCCTCACGCCCTTCGTAGGTACGGATCCCCTCACGGCCGCGCTCCCGCAGCTCACCGCTCGAGCTTTTGCGTGGCCCGCGCTGCTGCAGCCGCTCGATGAGCACGGCAGGCTTCACGTCCTGGAACTCTTCCACGGCCCGACCGCTGCCTTCAAGGACTTTGGCGCGCAGTTTCTGGCGGCCTGTTTTGCCAGTCTGGACAGCCCGCCGGGTCGCCAGCTCACGATTCTGGTCGCCACTTCCGGGGACACGGGAGCGGCGGTCGCGTCAGCATTTTTTGGCCGGCCGGATGTCGAAGTGGCGGTACTCTTTCCCAAGGGACTGGTCTCTCCGGCCCAGGAGCGTCAGCTGACGTGTTGGGGCGGCAACGTGCGCTCGCTCGCGGTGCGCGGCACGTTTGATGACTGCCAGCGGATGGTCAAGTCCGCATTCGCTGACGCGGAGTTCAAGAGCCGCCGGCTGCTGTCGTCGGCTAACAGCATCAATCTTGGGCGCCTGCTGCCGCAGATGGCGTACTTTGCTGCGGCGAGCCTTGAGGTATGGCGCCGTTACGGCGAGCCGGCATCCTTCATCGTGCCGAGTGGCAACCTGGGCAATGCGCTCGCGTGTCTGTGGGCGCGGGCGGCGGGACTGCCTGTTGGTGAGGTGGTGCTGGCGCACAACGCCAACCGCACCGTACCGGATTATCTTGAAACGGGAGCCTGGCGACCCCGGCCGAGCATCGCCACGCTCGCCTCGGCGATGGATGTAGGCGACCCGAGCAACGCCGAGCGCCTGCGCGAGCTGTATCCGGATTTCGGCGCGCTGCGCGGGGCGATCAGTGCCTGCAGCGTGCGCGACGAGGAGATCCGTGCACGTATCAGCGCCGGCTACGAGCGCTACGGCCAGATCTGGTGCCCGCACACCGCCACGGCCGCCGATGCGTACGAGCGGCTGCCTGAGGCGCGCCGCGCCGGCCACCGCTGGGTGATCGTGTCCACGGCGCACCCGGCGAAGTTTCCGGAGATCGTGGCGCCGCTCATCGGACGCGCGGTACCGGTGCCGCAATCGCTCGCAAAACTCTTCGCGCAGAGCGGGTCGTGTGTTGAAATTGCGCCCGATCTGGGCGCGCTGCGCGGCGCCTTAAAGGAGTAAAGAGAAATTGGATGAGCTGGCCAGACTGTCGCCGACCGCGTGGGCCCTGATCGGCGGTGCGGCCGTGCTGGGCTTCGGCGTGTCGTGGGGGTGGCGCTGGTATCGGCGCTACCGCGCGCGCAAGGCGCTGCTCGGAGCGGTCACCGGCGGTTCGGCCGATCACCTGGCCGACTGCCTGGTGCCGGACGGTGCGGGCGCCGGATTCCATGTCGACTTCCTGCTCCTGACCGGCCAGGGCGTTGTAGTCATCGATCTGCGTGACATCCGTGGGAATATTTTCGGCGGCGACCAGATGGCCGAGTGGACGGTCATGGATGGGGCGCACCGCTTTACCTTCACCAATCCGCAAAGCACGCTCTACGATCGCATCGCGGCGGTGAAGGCGCTGGTGGGCGAGGTGCCGGTGGAAGGCCGTATCGTATTTACGCGGCGCGGCAAGTTTCCCAAGGGCCTGCCGAAGTGGACGCTGATGATAGATGCCGTGCGCGGGGAATTTCCGGCGGCGGAGCCGCAGTCCGCGACGGCGGCGCCTTATGGGGAGTCGTGGGCGCGGCTCAAGGGTGCGGTGAAGCCCAGCTACATGGTCGACATGCGCTAAGGCGACACCGTCCGGGCGTGATCCGCGAGCACCAGCGATACGCACGCCGTCAGCTTCTTGGCGTAGTCGATGTGCAGAAACTCGTTAGGGCCGTGTGCATTGGCGTGCGGTCCGAGTACGCCAGTAATGAAAAACTGGGTCTGCGGGAAGCGCGCGCCGAGCATGCCCATGAACGGGATCGTGCCGCCGCAGCCGATGTGCACGGCATCCTGAGCGTAGACGGCGCGCGAGGCGCGAGTAATAGACTCCTCGAGCCAGGGCGCAAATGCCGGCGCGTTCCACCCCCCGGTCGCAGACCCGTCCGCAAAGCTCACCCGTGCGCCGTAGGGGGGATCGTGCAGCAACGCCTCCCGCACTGCCTGCAGAGCCCGCGACGCGTCGCAGGTAGGCGGCAGCCGCAGTGACAGCTTCACCGCCACCTCCGGCAGCAGCACATTGCCAGCCGAGCCCAATGCGGGCAGGCCCTCGGCGCCTGTTACCGCAAGCGTGCTTCGCCAGCTGTTGTTGATGATGAGCTCTGTCGGGTCATTGGAAACCGCCTGCACGCCGGGTGCCCAGGGGAGCTTGCCAGCGACCGATTTACCCAATACCTGCGCCGCCGCACTCGCCTGTGCGCGCCGGTCCGCCGGCAGCGTCACGTGCAGCTCATCGAGCAGGAGATCGCCGGTGACTGGATTTTCCAGGCGGGCGAGCAACTGCTCGAGAATGCGAAAGGGCGTGGGCGCGATGCCGGTCGCCATTCCGGAGTGCACGCCCTCGGTGAGGACGCCCACCCGCAGCGTGCCGACCAGGTTGCCGCGCAATGAGGTGGTGCACCACACCTGCGAGTAGTTGCCGCACTCGGCGTCGAGGCACACGACCAGCGACGGATCCCCGATGGCGTCCCCGAGGGCGGCAAGGTGCGCCGGCAGATCGGAGCTGCCGCTTTCCTCACAGGCCTCGATGAGCACCACGCACCGCGGCAGCCGCACCTGCTGGGCTTTCAGGGCCGCGATCGCGGTGAGGGAGCTGAACACCGCATAGCCGTCGTCAGCCGCGCCGCGGCCGTAGAGCTTGCCGTCGCGGATGACCGGCTCCCAGGGCCCAAGTCCCGGCAGCCAGCCGGTGAATTCCGGCTGCTTGTCGAGGTGCCCATACAGGAGCACGCAGCCTGGCAGCTCACCCGGCACGTCCACGAGCAGCAGCGGCGTTTTTCCCGGCAAGCGGTGGATGTCGGTCCGTGCCCCGGGCAGCGGCTGTGCGCGGCACCAGGCGGCCATGAGCTGCACCGCTTTCTCCATGTAGCCGTTGGCTTCCCAATCCGGATCGAACATCGGGGATTTGTTTGGGATGCGCACGTACTCGGTCAGGCGCTCGACGATGGAATCGTCCCAGGTCCGTTCGACCGAGGCGATGAGTTGTTTAAGGTCCATATGGGGATCTCATACTTTTAAATAACAAAAGGTTAACAACAGTATTCGATGTGTTTTCTAGATCGACGGGACGTCCGGTAACTGAAAGAGCGCCCGCGCCGCTGCGGTGCTGCTCACGGCGAGTGTCGTCGCGGATTCATCCCGGGCGCGGGCCACCCGCGCGGCAACGTGCGGAAGATACGCCGGCTCATTGCGGCGCGCTGCGGGTTTTGGTCGCAGATCGCGCGGCAGGAGATACGGACCGTCGCTTTCCAGCAGCAGGCGTTGTGCGGGAATCTGCGGCATGAGCGCAGCCAGGTGCGCGCCGCGGCGTTCATCGCAGATCCAGCCCGTAATCCCGATCGCAAGTCCGAGCTCCAGATAAGCGCGGAGTTCTTCTCCCGAGCCGGTAAAGCAGTGCGCCACGCCGCGCCACTGCATAGCGTGCTCGCGCAGGATAGCGATGAAGTCCGCGTGGCTCTCGCGCTGATGCAGGAACACGGGCTTGCCTACCTGCGCTGCAAGTTCAAGTTGCGCGTGGAAGGCGCGTTGCTGCGCAGCCGGCGATGAAAAATTTCTGAAGTAGTCGAGACCGCATTCGCCGACGGCGACGACCTCGGGCTGTCGCGCCAGTTCCAGTAGCTCGCTGCTTTGTGCTGGCGTGAACTCAGAGGCGTGGTGCGGGTGCACCCCGGCAGTCGCAAACAGCTGCTGCGGCCGCTCCCGCGCCAGCACGATGGCCTGATGGGTACTGGCCAGCGATGAGCCGGTGACGATCATCTGGGTCACGCCCACCGCGCGTGCGCGCGCGATCACCGCGTCGCGATCTTCGGCGTAGCTTTCGTGCGCGAGGTTGATGCCGATGTCGATGAGCGCAGCGCCCGCGGTCGCGGCGGCAAGTGACACAGGGCCTGTGCTATGTTCCGGCATGCTCGTGCGACATTGTACTGAAGGTGCCGGGATCGGGTTGCCGTGGCGTGGCGCGGCTCGAGTCGCGTCGGCGCTGCTACTCACAAGTGCGTTTTGGACCGTGGTGCTGCCCGCGCAAGCGGACGATGCCCGCTGGCGGGATATCGAGAGCCGCATCCAATACAACTACTACACCGAAGATGCGCGGGCGCTTGCGGCCCTTGAAGACACCGTGGCCGGTGCGGACGCGCAGGCTCCCTGGCGCGACTACTACCTGGGACTCCTCGCCTATCGGCAGGCGTTGCTGGCTGCGCAGGGCGCAGCTGGCACGGTCGCAGGCAGTGCAGGCCAACTCGCCGATCGCTGCGTGGCGCACCTTAGCGCCGCGCTCGCCAGCAAGAACGACTTTGCCGAAGCGCTGGCGCTGAAGGCAGCCTGTGCGCTCGCGCCGCTGGCGAGTGGTTCGTACGCGCCGCTCGCCGCCTACCACGCCCACAAGGACATCAGTCGGGCGTTGCAGCTGGCACCGGGTAATCCGCGCGTGCTGCTCATCGATGCGATCAGCGACTACCAGTTGCCGCCATCCGCAGGCGGTAACAAGGAGCGCGCGCTGACCAAGCTGCGAGCGGCCGTCGCCGCTTTTGAGGTCGAGCGGCGCGACACCGGGCGGCTGCCGGGCTGGGGCGCGGCGGAGGCGAGCGTGTTTCTCGCCCGCGATCTGCTCGATCACGCTGATGCGGTTGCGGCGCGTGATGCCCTGGAGAGTGCCCTGATCACCGCACCGGAGTTCGTGCAGGCGCGCCGGCTCATGGCGAAAATTACCTCGGGCTAAGTCTCGCGGCCGGCCGCGTCCTAGGCCGCGTTCCCGACATTTGTCACGCGAATTAAGTGACATTCCATACAGGTGCGCGTTGCCTTACGCCCTGTATCTTTCGGGCCCTGCAAGCCGAAGCGTAGTGGTGTGATATGGTTGCGCGCCTCCCGGTTACGGATCTGAAAATGCCCGCAGAGACGGACAAAAAAGCACTGTTGGGTCAGCTGCGCATTGACCGTACCGAGGGCCAGGCAGACGCCGCCAGCGCGCGCCGCCCGTGGATCATTGGCGGCGCGGTGCTGCTCGCCGCACTCATTGGCGCGGGCTTGTGGCTGGGACTGGCGGGGAGTTCAGCGCTGTCGGTCCACACGGCGATGGCGCAGCCCATCGCAAGCGGCGGCGGGAACGCTTCCGTGCTCGATGCCACTGGTTACGTAACCGCGCGGCGCGAAGCAACCGTGTCAGCGCAGATTACCGGCACCGTGACTGCGCTCCTGATCGAAGAGGGTGACCACGTAAAGCAGGGGCAGGTGCTGGCGCGCCTGGACGACACCGCGCAGAAGGCGGCGCTCGCCCAGGCACAGGCGCAGCTGCATTCCGCCCAGGCGCTGCTGGTGCAGAATCAGGCGCTGCTGTCGCAGAGCGAGCGTGACGTCAACCGCGATGAGGATCTGATCAAGCGCAACCTCGTCTCGCAGCAGGCGGTGGAGCAGGCGCGCACCCAGGTCGATACCGGCCGGGCGCAGCTGCAGTCGCAACGCAAGCAGATCGATCTGGCCGAGGCCAACGTGCGCTCGGCGCAGGTGCAGCTGGATTACTGCACGGTGCGTGCGCCCTTCACCGGAGTGGTGATCGCCAAGGCCGCCCAGGTCGGAGAGATCATCTCACCGTTTTCGGCCGGCGGCGGTTTCACGCGCACCGGTGTCGGCACGCTGGTCGACATGGATTCGCTCGAGATCGAAGTCGATGTCAACGAGGCGTATATCAATCGAGTGCAGCCGGGGCAACCGGTGGAGTCGACGCTGAATGCGTATCCGGACTGGCAGATTCCCTCGCATGTGATCGCGATCATACCGACCGCGGATCGGGCCAAGGCAACCGTGAAAGTGCGCATCGGTCTGGACGCGAAAGACGCGCGGATCGTGCCGGACATGGGCGTGCGCGTATCGTTTCTCGAGGACAAGAAAACCGCGGCGGAACCTCAGCAACGACCGCATGGCGTGCTGGTGCCGAGCGCGGCGCTGCGCAAGGACGGCGGTGAGGACGTGGTGTTCGTCCTCAAGGACAAGAAGGCGCAGCGTCGCGCGGTTACACTCGGCGGCACCAACGGCGACTCGCGCCAGGTGCTCACCGGTGTAAGTCCCGGCGAGGCGGTGATCCTCGATGCGCCGGCGGGTCTCAAGGACGATGCGGCCGTGAAAGAGGCCAAGTCGTGAGCCCCGGGGGCGCCAGGTCGGTCAATTCATCCGTTTCGAGTTAAAGGGCAACGCTATGTCCGATTCCATGGTTCAGGTCCGCAACGTCACCAAGGTTTACGAACGCGGCAAGCAGAAGGTTGAGGTCCTGCACGGGCTTACCCTCGACATACCCAAGGGGGACTTTGTCGCGCTGATGGGTCCGTCCGGCTCGGGCAAGACCACGCTGCTGAATCTGATAGGTGGCCTTGATCAGCCGACCGCAGGCGAAATCCTCGTCGGCGGCAGCCGCATCGATCAGCTATCCAGCGGCGCGCTGGCAAAGTGGCGGGCCCATAACGTCGGCTTCGTGTTCCAGTTCTACAACCTCATGCCGGTCTTGAGCGCCGAGGGCAATGTCGAGTTGCCGCTGCTGCTGACGAAGCTGTCCGCTGCACAGCGCAAGAAAAACGTCGCGGTCGCACTCGAGGTCGTAGGACTCGCGGATCGTGCCAAGCACAAACCCAAGGAGTTGTCCGGCGGTCAGGAGCAGCGTGTCGCCATCGCGCGGGCGCTGGTGTCGGATCCGCAGCTGCTGGTATGCGATGAGCCCACCGGTGACCTGGATCGCAAGACCGCCGATGAAATCCTCGGGCTGCTGCAGGTTCTGAACCGCGAACACGGCAAGACCATCGTGATGGTTACCCACGATCCGAAGGCGGCCGAGTTCGCACAGCACACGCTGCACCTGGAAAAAGGCCAGCTGCTCGAGCAGGCGGCGGCGTAACCATGACCAAAACGGGCTTCGTCGTCGCCAACCTGTTCCGCAAGCGCACGCGCACGATCCTGACTTTGTTGTCGGTGATCATGGCGTTCCTGTTGTTCGGGCTGCTGCAGTCGGTGAATCACATCTTTAACGCCGGCGCGGATTTTGTCGGAGCAACGCGGCTCATGACCCAGGCGCGCGTGTCCTTCACTCAGCCGTTGCCGATCAGCATGGTGCCCAAGCTCGAGTCCATCCCGGGCGTGGCGCGCGTCGCGTTCTCGCAGTGGTTCGGCGGCGTCTGGCAGGAAAACACACCGCTGTTCGTGTTTGCGATCGACCCGCTGCGCTACCGGGATGTGTATCCCGAATACATCATGCCGGACGCGCAGTGGCAGGCATTCGCCAGCACCCGCACTTCCATGATCGCCGGCAAGATGGTCGCCGATCAGTACGGCTGGAAAATCGGCCAGAAAATCCCGATCTCCTCCAACATCTATCCGCAGAAGAACGGCAGCAAGGCCTGGGCCTTTGACCTGGTGGGAATTTTCGACGGCAAGGATGAGTCGTGGCACAAGCAGACCAATGTCGTCTTCATCAACCGTGACTATTTTGACGAAGCCAATGGCTTCGGTATGAAGGGCCGCACCAATTTCTTCATCCTTAAGCTCGCCGACAGCAATCACGCCGAGGCAATCAGCAAGGCCATCGATACGACGTTCGAGAATTCCCCGGATGAGACCAAGACCCAGACCGAAAAGGACTTCAATTTAGGCTTCGTCAAGCAGATCGGCGACATCGGACTCATCGTGCGCTGGATCCTGTTCGCGGTGTTTTTCACATTGCTGCTGGTGGTCGGCAACACCATGGCGCAAAGCGTACGCGAGCGCATCCCGGAGCTTGCGGTGCTCAAGACTCTCGGGTTCAGCGACGGCAGCGTGCTTGGTTTCGTACTCGCCGAATCCCTGGCGCTGTGCCTGTTCGGCGGCCTGATCGGCCTCTCCCTGGCCACCATGGGAGGCGCGATGGTTGCGAAAGGCACGGGTGGCCAATTTCAGCTGCAGCTCGATTCCTCGGTGTGGATGATCGGCGTCGCGGCCATCGTGATCATGAGCCTCGCCGTCGGCCTGCTGCCTGCGTTGCGGGCGCGGCGGTTGAAAATTGTCGATGCACTGGCTGGGCGCTGAGGAGAAGGTATCTTGTTGAGTCAAGCTCTCGCCATCACTCGTATCAGCGTCCGGAGCATTCCGGAACGCTGGGCGCCATCCCTCGTCATTGTCATTGGCCTTGCCGGGGTCGTAGCGGTGTTTACCGCGCTACTGGCCATGGCCACGGGTTTTGCAACTACGCTCAAAGCGAACGGCCGATCTGATGTTGCGATTGTCATGCGCGGCGGCTCGGACAACGAGACGAATTCCGTGCTGCTGCGCGAGCAGTCGGACCTGATCGAGCTGGGGCCGGGCATTCGCGTTGGGGCGGATGGCAAGCCGCTGGCGTCATCCGAACTCATGATCATCGCCGAGCTGATTCGCAAGGACGACGTCAAGAACGGCGCCAACATCACCGTGCGCGGTGTCGAGCCCGCGGCTTTTGCGCTGCGGCCGAATCTGAAGATCGTCGCCGGTCGCAATTTCACCCCGGGCTTGCGCGAGCTGATTGTCGGGCGTGGCGTCTTGAAGCAGTTCCAGGGCGCGGAGCTCGGCAAGACGGTGCGCATGCGCGGTTCAGACTGGACCGTGGTCGGAGAGTTTGAATCTGGCGACTCGCATGACAGCGAGCTGTGGACCGATGTGAACGTGGCACGTACGACGTTCGGTCGCCAGGGATCGAGCTCCGTGCTCGTGGCACTGGATGGCCCCGGCGGGCTGCAGAAGCTCAAGAGCGCGATGGCGGCCGACCCGCGCATGACCGTGGATGTGATCCGCGAGCAGGATTACTTCGACGGGCAGACCAAGCAGTTCCGCAAGACCATCGGGTTCCTGGCGGGCGTCGTGACCATCATCATGGCGCTCGGCGCGGTGTTCGCGGCGCTCAACAGCATGTACGCGGCGGTTGCCGCGCGCGGCAAGGAGATCGCCACCCTGCGCGCTATCGGCTTTGGCGGCGGATCGGTCGTGATCTCGGTGATGATCGAGGCGCTGCTGCTCGCGCTGGTGGGGGGAATACTCGGGGCGTTGATTGCTTACCTGTTGTTCAACAACCTCTCGGTATCGACCCTGGGGCAGAACTTCACTCAGGTGGTGTTCGACTTCAAGGTGACTCCGGAACTGGTAGTGCGCGGGTTGATCATCGCAGTCGTGATTGGCATGGTCGGCGGCTTCCTGCCGGCGCTGCGGGCGGCGCGCCAGCCGGTGACGACGAGTCTGCGCGAGCAATAGAACCGGTCTAGAGGTTGGTGAGCGCCTCGCACAGCGCCGTCACGTCTTCTTCAGGCTGGTCCCAGGAAACAACGAAGCGCGCCTCGCCGGAAGTCTCCGCACCCCAGTCGTAGAACTCAAAGCCGCTCTTGCGCAGCGAATCCTTGCCGCCGGCGCCGAGGTTCAAGAACACCTCGTTGGCTTCGACCGGGTGCAGCAGGCGTCTGCCCGCCGCTGCACCGATTTTCTGCGCGAGGCTGTTGGTGCGCCGCGCATTGCGCTTCCACAGATCGGTTTCAACGTACGCCAGGAGCTGGGCCGCGACGTAACGTGACTTTGAAAGCAGGTGCCCGGCGCGCTTGCGCCGCAGCTCAAAGTCGCGCACCAGCGCCGGATCGAAGAACACCACCGCCTCGGCCCCGAACGCGCCGTTCTTAGTGGCGCCGAAGGACAATACGTCGACGCCGGCACGCCAGGTGATGTCCCCGGGAGAGCAGTCGAGGAAGGCGACCGCGTTGGCGAAGCGCGCGCCGTCCAT
>JANWKL010000155.1 GCA_025451375.1 Steroidobacteraceae bacterium | reverse complement strand
GCGCGTGGTTCAGGAAACTCGACGTCGGTGACAACCGCGACGCCGGCCGCGGCATCGCCGAACGTGAACTCGCCCGCATCGGCGCTCGTCCCGAGCAGTTAAGTGCGCTCGCCCAGGAGCTCAAGGCCCGCGACACCGAGCACCTGTACCAGCTGCTCGGCGAGGGCGAGGTTACCGTGACGCAGCTGATGCACGCGGCGGCGCGCCTGTTCCAGCCGCCCGAACGCCCCATCGTGCGAGCCGCGCGCGCGGCCCCGGCCCGCCGGCGTTCCTCGCCGGTCGAGATCGAAGGGGTTGGGGATCTGCCGATCACCCTGGCGCGTTGCTGCGCGCCGCTGCGGCCGCAGCCGATCGTCGGCTACGTCACCCTCGGCCGCGGAGTGACCGTGCATCGCAGCGACTGCGCCAGTTTCAAGCGCATGAGCGCATTGAAGCCCGACCGGGTGCTGCAGGTGGACTGGACCGCCACCCACACCGACGCCCTGGCGGCGGAACTCGCGGTGAGCGCTTACGATCGCCGTGGTCTCTTGCGGGACCTGTCGGATGTACTCGCGGTGGAACGCCTGAACATCGACGCCGTCACGTCGAAGACTGATCGCGACACCGGGGTCGCGGACTTTCTTCTGACGGTTGCCGTCAACGACCTTGAGCAGCTGGCGCGCGTGCTGCGCCGCCTCGGCAGCGTGCCGAATGTGATCGAAGCGCGGCGGAAGCGTTAGTTCAGCGGTTCAACGAGTCGATCGCGCGCTTATCAGCCGCAAGTGCCGCTTCGTGCAGCGCCTCCGAGAGCGTCGGGTGTGCGTGAATCGTGCGCTGCAGATCCTCGCTGCTGGCGGAATACTCCATGGCGAGTACCGCTTCGGCGATGAGTTCCCCGGCCATTGGACCGATGATGTGCACGCCCAGAATCTCATCATTGTCGCGAGCGGCAATGACCTTGGCGAAACCTGCGGTCTGCTCCATGCCGCGCGCGCGGCCGCTGGCCAGGAACGGGAAGACGCCGGTCTTGTACTCCCGTCCGCTCGCCTTCACTTGTTCCTCGGTGAGTCCCACCCAGGCGATTTCCGGAGCGGTATAGATGACCGACGGAATGACCTTGTAGTTGACCTCGCCGAATCGACCCGCGATGAGGTCGGCGACGGTTACGCCCTCCTCCTTGCCCTTGTGAGCGAGCATCGGTCCACGCACGCAGTCCCCGATCCCCCACACGCCTTCGATGCCCGTCCGGCATGAGTGATCAACCTTGATGAAACCGCGCTCATCCAACTGCACGCCGCTGTCGGCGGTAAACAAATCCTGGGTATACGGGCGGCGCCCGATGGACACCACCAGTCGGTCGACGGTCAGGCGCTGCTCGCCCTTGCCGTCAGTGTAGGTGACGTCGACCGCACCCCCGGCGACCGCAGCGCCGGTAACCTTGGCGCCGAGACGGATGTCGAGGCCCTGCTTCTTGAAGTGGCGCCGCGCTTCCTGCGCCAACTGCTGGTCGGCGATGGCGAGGAAATCCGGCAACGCCTCGAGCACCACCACTTCCGCGCCGAGCCGGCGCCAGACGCTCCCGAGCTCAAGGCCAATGACCCCGGCACCGATGACCCCCAGGCGCTTCGGCACCGCGGGGAGATCGAGCGCTCCCCAGGAATCAATAATGTATGGCGCCTTGAACGGCGCGGAACGCAGCTCGATCGGCACCGACCCCGAGGCGAGAATCACGTTGCGGGCGCTCAAGGTGCGCTTGCTGCCGTCGTGGGCGGTGAACTCGACCCTGCGGCCGGCGAGGAGCTTGCCGTGACCGAGGAGCGGAGTCACCCCTGCGCCCTTGAACAGCGCCAGGATCCCGCCGGTCATGCCCTTCAGGATGCCGCTCTTGCGCTTCTGCATCTGGGCGATGTCCATCTCGGTGCCGCTCACCTTGATGCCATGCACCGCGAACTCCTCGCGCGCACGGTGATAGAGCTCACTCGACTCCAGCAACGCCTTGGAGGGGATGCAGCCCGCGTTCAGACAGGTGCCGCCGAAGACGGCGCTGCCGTCGTGGTTCTTCCACTCATCTATACAGGCGACGGAGAGCTTGTTCTGCGCCGCACGGATCGCCGCCGGGTAGCCCGCAGGGCCGCCGCCGATGACGATGACGTCGAAGGAGTCAGCCCCGGAGGGCGTTGCTGGGTCGGGCATGGTTGAGCAAATTAACAGGCACCATGGCGGCCAACAAGTCGGGGCTGCAGATGGCCTGGGTGCTCACCCTGCCGGGCGCTTCTGTATCCTCGTTCCGCGACCATATGCATCAAAGCCGGAAAGGATATGCATGGTCGCCGATGGCGACGCAAGACACGGCCGGGTCGACCTAAAAACGACCAGGTCGTCAGATCCCGAGTAACATCCGTCCCGGGTCTTCCAGAGCGTCCTTGATCGCAACCAGGAACTGCACCGCCTCGCGCCCGTCAATGATGCGGTGATCGTAGGTCACGGCGAGATACATCATCGGCCGGGCAACGACGGCGCCGTTCATCACCATGGCGCGTTCCTGGATCTTGTGCATGCCGAGGATCGCGCTCTGCGGCGCGTTGACGATCGGTGTCGACATCAGGGAACCAAACACCCCACCGTTGGTGATGGTGAAAGTGCCGCCGGTGAGCTCAGCGATGGTGAGTGACCCTTCACGCGCCTTGCGCGCGTAATCAGACACTTCCTTCTCAATCACCGCGAAGCTCTTCGAGTCCGCGTCGCGCACCACCGGCACGATGAGTCCGCGGTCGGTGGAGACCGCGACGCCGATGTCGTAGTACTCGTGGTAGATGATGTCAGTGCCATCGACCGAGGCGTTGACGACCGGGAATTTCTTCAGCGCCCCGATCGAGGCCTTGACGAAGAAGGACATGAAGCCGAGCTTCACGCCATGCTCCTTTTCGAAGCGATCCTTGTAGCGCGCCCGCAGTTCCTGCGTCGCAGTGAGGTCCACCTCGTTGAACGTCGTCAGCAGCGCCTGGGTCGACTGCGCCTCGACGAGACGCTGAGCAATGCGCGCCCGCAGGCGTGTCATGGGGACGCGCTGCTCGGCACGCGCGGAGGTTGGGACCGGTGAGCGCGCCACGGCAGCCGGGGTTGCGAGGAAGCCAACCACGTCGGACTTGGTGATGCGCCCGTCGCGACCCGAGGCCGGGATGGTGGCCGGATTGAGGTGATTTTCCTCGACCATGCGCCGCGCCGACGGGCTCAGCTTGCCGGCGTCTTTGCCGGCATCCGGTTTCGCGTCTTCGGCGGGTCTGGCCGGGGCAGGCGCCCGCGTCGCGACAGCCGCTGCAGCGGGTTTAGCCGCCGGCGCAGCCGCGCCCTCTTCAATCACGGCCAGCAGCTGACCGCTCGTGACTACCGCGCCGCTCTGCACGCGCAGCTCGCGCACCACGCCGTTGGCGGGCGCGGGCACTTCCAGCACCACCTTGTCGGTCTCGAGGTCAGCGAGATTCTCATCCCGGCGGATAGAGTCCCCGGGCTGCTTGTGCCACGCGACCAGCGTGGCGTCGGCAACCGACTCCGGCAATTGCGGCACACGGATTTCAGTGTTCATGAACTCTTTCTCAATGAGGTCGCGCCGTCGGCAGGCGTGAGGGCCTTAAGACGCGTGGTTTCGCGCCCGGACTCTTCCGTGATGTTTGAATGCAGTGCGGCCGCCACCAGCGCCTGCTGCTCGCTCTCGTGAATCTTGCCGATGCCGGTCGCCGGAGCGGCGGCGGGCGAGCGGCCGGCGTACAGCACCGGGCGCTTGCCGAGTACCAGCTCCTGCAGGCGATGACGGATCTGGTACCAGGCTCCCTGGTTCTGCGGCTCTTCCTGGCACCACACGACTTCGCGCGCCTCAGGGTAGCGGTTGAGAATCGCCTGGTATTCCTCGCTCGGAAACGGATACAGCTGCTCGATGCGCACCAGCGCCACATCGCGCAGTCCTTCCTTGCGGCGCGCCTTGAGCAGGTCGTAATAAACCTTGCCGCTGCAGAACACGACGCGGCGCACCTCGCGCGCCGGGATCTCGTCGATCTCCCCGATGACCCGCGCAAAGCCGCCGCGCGTCAGATCCTCGAGCGTGGACACCGCCAGCACGTTGCGCAGCAGGCTCTTGGGTGTCATGACAATGAGGGGTTTGCGGAATGGCTGGCGCATCTGCCGCCGCACCATGTGGAACATCTGTGCCGGCGTCGACGGCACGCACACCTGCATGTTGTTCTCCGCGCATAGCTGCAGGAAACGCTCGAGGCGCGCCGAGGAATGCTCGGGGCCTGCGCCTTCATAGCCATGCGGCAAGAGCAGCGCCAGTCCGCAGAAGCGCTCCCACTTGGCTTCCCCTGAGCTGATGAACTGATCAATGATGACCTGCGCGCCGTTGGCGAAGTCCCCGTACTGCGCCTCCCACACCACCAGCGAATTCGGCTCGGTAGTGGAGTAGCCGTATTCGAAACCCATCACCGCCTCTTCGGACAACACCGAGTCGATGATTTGCACGCGTGGCTGCGTCGCGGCGAGGTGCTGCAGCGGGATCCAGGTCCCGTCCGTGTTCTGGTCGTGCAGCACGGCGTGGCGATGGAAAAAAGTGCCGCGGCCACTGTCCTGGCCCGTGATGCGGATCGGAAACCCGTCCTCGACCAGGGATGCGTACGCGAGGCTCTCGGCACAGCCCCAGTCGAGCGGCAGCTCGCCCTGCACCATTTTCCGGCGATTGGCGATCACCTGCGCGACGCGCGGATGCAGCACAAAACCGTCCGGGAAACTCGTGATTCGCTGCCCTAAGGACTTGAGTCGAGCGAGTGGCACGCCGGTGGGCACCCGCTCGGTCCAGTCAATCTGCGCGTAGGCACTCCAGTCCACGGTGTACTTGTTGCCGATCATGCCGAGGGATGCCCGCGCCTGCGGCCGGCCTTCATCAAGGCCGCCCCGATACTGCTCGAACATGGCCTCGACGTCCGCCTCGGTGAGGATCCCGGCGGCGATCAGCTGGTCCGCGTACAGGCGCCGCGCAGTCGGGTGAGTGCGGATCACGCGGTACATGCCCGGCTGCGTTGCGGCCGGTTCGTCCGCCTCGTTGTGACCGTGGCGGCGGTAGCACACGAGGTCAATGACCACGTCCTTGCGGAAGCGCATGCGGTATTTGAGCGCGAGACGCGTGACAAACACGACCGCTTCCGCATCATCCGCGTTGACGTGGAAGATCGGCACTTCCAGCATCTTGGCGACGTCGCTGCAGTACATGGTGGAACGCGCATCCGCAGGCTCGGAAGTGGTAAAGCCCACCTGGTTGTTGATGATGACGTGCACGGTGCCGCCGGTGAAAAAGCCGCGCGCCTGAGAGAGCTGCAGCGTCTCCATCACCACGCCCTGGCCGGCGAAGGCCGCGTCGCCGTGCACCAGAAGGGGCAGCACCCGCTCGCCGTGCACATCGCCACGGCGTTCCTGGCGGGCGCGCACCGAGCCTTCCACTACGGGATTCACGACTTCGAGATGCGAGGGATTGAACGCCAGCACCGCGTGCACGTTGCCGCTCGTCGTACGCAGGTCGGCCGAGAAGCCCTTGTGGTACTTCACGTCTCCGGAGCCCTTGAGGCGATTCGGGTCGTAGACGCCTTCGAACTCCGAGAACAACGCCGCCGGGGACTTGCCGAGCAGGTTCACCAGCACGCTCAGCCGGCCACGGTGGGCCATGCCGATCACGACCTCCTCCACGCCGCCGGCGCCGGCCTTCTGGATCAGGTCATCGAGTAACGGAATCAGCGCATCCCCGCCTTCGAGCGAGAAGCGCTTCTGGCCGACGTACTTGGTGTGCAGGTAGCGCTCGAGCCCTTCGGCGGCGGTGAGCTGCCACAGGATGTTGCGGCGCTCATCGGTGGTGAGCGTGCCGGTGAGCCGCCCCTGCTGAAACTCGTCCTGCAGCCACAGGCGCTCGTCGGATTCGGAGACATGCGCGAACTCCGCGCCGATGTTGCCGGCGTAGATGGTTTTCAGCTGCGCCAGGATGTCGCGCAACTTCATACGCTTGGGGACGGCATCCATGCGGCTGCCGGTAATGAACTCGCTGTCGAGGTCCTGCGGCGTCAGTCCAAAGTAGCCGAGCTCCAGGACCTGCGGAGTGGGCCTGGGGGTCAGCGCGAGCGGATCGATGTTCGCCACCAGGTGGCCGCGGTTGATCCACACCTGGATGAGCCGGGACACGGCTGCCTGGCGGGCATCGGCGCCGCCGCCCGGCGCAGCTCCCTCCCCCGCGGCATGACCCGCGGCGGCACGGCGCGCAATTGCTTCCCGGATCGGGCCGTGCGCATGTTCCGTGCTCGCACCGCCGCTCAGCCTCTCAAAATAAGCCCGCCACTCGGCGCCGACGCTCGCAGGATCGCGCAGGTACTCATCGTACAGCGCGTCGAGATAATCGGCGTTGCCGCCGTACAGGGGGGTCGGTTCGAGCATTGGAATAAAGCAAATGCCGGACCGCTAGTTTAACGCAAACCCCCGAAGTTCGCGGATCAGGCGTCCAACAGCCGCAGCTCATAGACAATGAGCGCACAGTAAAGGGCCAGCACGCCGTACAGGAACGCGCCCACCGGCAGCCAGCCGAACGCGCGGACGCGGACCAGTTGCGTCAGCAGCACGACGCCGCTGGATGTAATCCCGATCTTGATCGCGGCGAAGGTCAGCGACGAGCCACCCACGAGCGGCGCCATGATCGGATTGATTTCGGAAGCGCCGCGGGCAAGAAGCAGCAGCGTCAGAAACGCATCCGCACAACAGCACAGGACAATCAGCGTCGCGACCGCGAGCCACTGGGGGTGGTGCCAGTCCACAGCGGTAACCGTTTGTTCATCGGAGCGCCGCGCACCGCGACGGCGCGGCTTGAAGCTCCCCCGCAGGAGCGAGCGCGCCACCTGCTGACGGCGATCGCTGCTGCCGCGTCGTTCGTGTGCTTCGGAGCTCATGCCGGCGGGGGTTTGTTCCTTCAAGCCAGGCCCGTTCTTATTGTTTGCGACCTAAGGAAGCCGCGCATGCTCATTGTACTTGCCGCGCAGGATCTTCGGGTCTCGCAAGAGCGTGACGGGGTTCACACGGCGCTGCCGGTCACGTTATGACACCACGCCCGGCACACTCTTTTATATGATCACCGTGAATGCCCACACCGGATAACGCCTCGCCAGGCCCCGGGCACCCGCCTGACGGCCTGCCGGTTCCACGACGCTATTGGGCTATCGCGGCGATCGTGCTCGCGATCTGCATGTCGGTGCTCGACAGCACCATCACCAACGTTGCCCTGCCGACCATCGCACGCGATTTCGGAGCCAGCCCCGCCGCCTCGATCTGGGTCATCAACGCCTACCAGCTCGCGATCCTCGTGCTGCTTCTCCCGCTGGCCTCGCTGGGGGAGATCGTCGGCTACCGGCGAGTCTCCCAGACGGGGCTCGTCGTCTTTACGCTCGCCTCCCTCGCTTGCGCGCTGGCGCCGTCGCTGCTCGCACTCAGCGTGGCGCGCGTCATCCAGGGGTTCGGGGCGGCCGGCATTATGAGCGTCAACGCGGCGCTCGTGCGCTTCACCTATCCGCAGCGCCATCTCGGCCGCGCCATTGGCATCAACGCCTTCGTCGTCGCCACCTCCGCGGCCTTGGGGCCCACCATTGCCTCGGCGGTGCTGGCGGTGGCGCACTGGCGGTGGCTGTTCGGCATCAACATCCCGCTCGGCATCATCGCGATCACCATTGCCAGCTACTCGCTGCCGGACGGCGAGCGCACGCACCGGCGCCCGAACTACGTGGGCGCGGTGTTGTATGCCGGCACCTTCGGCCTCCTGCTCGCGGGGCTTCAGTCCCTGGCGCACGACGCCGCCACGACCCTCGCGCTGTTGCAGATCGGCGCCGCGGGCCTCCTGGGCTGGGTGCTCCTGCGGCATGAACTGCCGCGGGCGACACCGCTGATCCCGTTTGATCTGCTGCGCAACCGCCAGTTCTCCTTGTCGGTGGCGACCTCCGTCTGTTCTTTCATGGCGCAGATGACGGCATTGGTGTCGCTGCCGTTCGAGATCCAGCGCATCGGGCACAGCGCCGTGGAGACCGGCTTGTTCATGACGCCCTGGCCGCTCGCGATCGCCGTGGTTGCCCCCATCGCCGGACGCCTGGCCGACCGCTATCCGGCCGGCGTGCTGGGAGGGCTGGGCCTTCTCGCGATGTCCTCGGGGCTGGCACTCCTCGCGCTCTTTCCTGCGGGCGGCGCCGCCTCAGGGTTCGTGTGGCGCATGGCACTGTGCGGCGCCGGTTTCGGCCTCTTCCAGGCGCCTAACAACCGCGCCATGCTGTCGGCCGCGCCGCGC
>JANWKL010000154.1 GCA_025451375.1 Steroidobacteraceae bacterium | reverse complement strand
TCTACGCCCGAAATCTGCACCGATCGTCGGTCTACACGCCGCAGTTGGTGGTTGACGGACGGGAGGATGATTTCCATTCGGACGGCAAGCTCGTCAATCGGGCTCTCGGCGAGCATCGGGGCGGAGTGCCGGTCAGCATCTCGTTGCGCGAGGCGCAAATCCAGGTGGAAATCGGTACCCAGGCGGGCGTCGCGGCAGGCGATGTGCTGCTGGTGGCGTACCTGCGTCATGCGGTTTCGAACATCGGTCGCGGCGAAAATGCCGGCCGCACGCTCGCGGAGTTCAACATCGTGCGGGATATCCGTGCCCTGGGTCATTGGAAGGGTGAAGCCGAGAGTTTTCGCGTGCCCGTATCCTCTTTGCCGCCTGACGCCACCGACGTCGCGGCGCTCATCCAGTCCACGGGGCAAGGCCCGATTATCGGCGCAGGAGCGCGCGCCCTGCGCTGAGTTAACCCAAGTCGGCGCAGTCCCCGGCTGCGCGCGCCCGTCGTTGATTTGCCGAGTGCCGGGCGGGAGGCGTTCAAATGCGTTGTGCCGTCAGGAAAACACCCAGTGGCTATATCGGCGCGCTTCTTTGCGTCGCCACAGCGCTCGCGCAGTATCCACTGCAGGCGCAGGGCATGCACACCGTGCCGGCCGCCACCGTGGCTGCCATTACGGCGCCAGCACACCCGCCGGCCGCAGGCGGCGCTGACGCCGATGTGACGATCGTTGAATTTCTCGACTACAACTGCCCGTACTGCAGGAAAACCGCACCCGAGCTGCAGAAGCTGCTGCAGGCGGACCGGCGCGTGCAGATCATTTATAAGGAATGGCCGATCTTCGGGCCGGTCTCCCAATACGCGGCCCGTTCGGCACTCGCAGCAAACTGGCAGGGGAAGTTCCTGGCGGCGCACAACGCGCTGATCAGCGCGCCGGATGATCTGGACGAGCCGTCGCAGGTCGACTCTGTGTTGAAAGGTGCTGGCGTCGATCTCAAGCGACTTGCAGACGACCGTACGCGGCATGCCGCAGAGATCGACGCCGCTCTTGGGCGAAATGCCGCCGAGGCCCGGGGGCTCGGGCTGCGGGGAACTCCGGGTTTCCTGATCGGGCGTCAGCTCGTGCCCAGTGCGCTGACTCTGCCACAGCTGCTGCAACTTACCAGCAACGCGCGAGCAAACCCTTAAAGAGATGGGCCAGTGAGCGAGGGTGGTCGCATTCGATGAGCAGGACGACCACGCGAATAGCGGGCGCCGGCGTCACTCTTGCGGGTGCGCTGCTCGTCTTCGCTCTGTGGCAGTCTCGCGCCCCGGACCTGCAGCGGCTGTACGCAAGTGGCATGGAGCGCGTCCAGGTACCTCCCGTGATCATCGTCCCAGGCATCCTCGGATCGCGGCTGCGCGAGCGCGGCCGCGGGCGCGAGCTGTGGCCAGGGTCGATCTTCAACGTGTTGTTTTCGGCACGCTCGCTGGCGCTCGACATCGATCCGACGACACTCGAGCCTCGCGCCGACGATATCGAAGCCTATGACCTGTTCCGCGGGCTGCTGGGAAGTGATTTCTACGGCGCAATCATCCAGACACTCGAGCGCCAGGGTGGCTATATCCGCGGTGTTCCTGGACAGGTCGCCGACGCGGCCAGGCGCCGCTATTACATCTTTCCTTATGATTGGCGGCAGGACAACGTAGTCACGGCACGCAAGTTGGACGCGTTGATTGAGCAGATCCGCCGCGATTATGGCGAGCCACAGCTCAAAGTCGACATCGTGGCCCATAGCATGGGCGGGCTGATTGTCCGCTACTACATCCAGTACGGGCTGGCGGATGTGCTTGACGGCAACGACTTCCCGGCCAATTTCCGCGGCGCCGAAAAGATCCGCACTGCGATTTTGCTCGGTACTCCTAACCTCGGTTCGGTGAATGCGCTGCATAGCCTGCTGGTCGGGCACCAGGTGGGCCGGCAGAAAATTCCGCCTGAGGCGCTGGCAACCATGCCGAGTGTCTACGAACTACTGCCGCACCCCGTTACCAACTGGATTGTAGACGTCAAGGGGAATCCACTCGATGAGGATCTGTATTTCGTTGGCACGTGGATGGCATTTCGGTGGTCGGTATTCAACCCCGAAATCGCGCAGCGGGTGAAGGCGCGCTTTCCGAGCGTGGCCGCGGGCAACAGCCAGCTGGATGTTCTGCAGCGCTACTTTGCCAAGCGCATTGAACGCGCCCGGCGATTTGTCTGGTCGTTGACCTACAACGAATCCCAAAGCGCACCGGTAAAGCTGGTGGTGTTCGGCGGCGACTGTACGCTCACGCCGGCGCGGGTCGTCGTTGAGCACGAGCCCGGTGCCGCGCCCGACGCGAGTGCGGTGGTGCGACTTTCCCCAAGCGCGATTCGGGCACCGGAACCCGGCGTGGACTATTCACGCCTCATGCTCGAGCCAGGCGACGGCGAGGTTACCAAGCCCTCGTTGCTGGCGCGTCAGTCACTGGATCCGACCGTGTCGCGCTCCGAGGACGTGTTCTTTCCACTCGCTTACGCCTTTTTCTTATGCGTGGACCACGAACACCTGACGGGTAATATCAACTTCCAGGACAATCTCCTCAATGTCCTGCTGGAGCGGGAGCGACCCTGGGAAACCAGGGAGCGAGGATCGCCGCCGACGCCTGCCGGCACTGGTGCGCCCGCGGCGAGCGTTGGGGCTCATCCGCTGCAGTAACTTGGCGCGAGCTGCCAATGAAGCGCGCAATTCAGCGCCCTTTGATGCAACAATCGTAGCGTGAAAATCGAGCTCAGCGCCCTGGAGGCCCGCATCATTGGCTGCCTGATCGAGAAGCAGATCACGACTCCCGATCAGTACCCGCTGTCACTCAATGCGTTGCTGAATGCGTGCAACCAGAAGAGCAACCGCGAGCCAGTCATGGACCTGGATGAACCGACGGTGCAGCACGTCGTCGATGCGCTGAGCCGCAAACATCTGCTCCTCGAGAGATCCGGGTTCGGCAGCCGGGTCGTGAAGTACCGGCACTGCTTCTGTAACACGGAATTCGGCACGCTGACGTTCGATCCGCAGGAGCTGGCGCTCGTGTGCGAGTTACTGTTACGCGGCCCCCAAACACCAGGCGAGCTGCGCAGCCGCGCAAGCCGCATGGCTTCGTTTGCCGACGTGTCGCAGGTCGAGTCGATTCTCGAGCGACTGTCGGGGTCAAACGCTGGTCCGTACGTCACCAGACTGGCGCGGGAGCCCGGCAGGCGCGATTCTCGGTACGCACACCGGTTCGGCGGCGAGATTGCCCACGCAGAAACGCATTCCGGTCCCGCGCAGATCGCTACTTCGAGCGGAATATCCGCGCCAGAGAGCTCCGCTCCGGCTCCTGGTCAGGCCCAGCGCCTCGCGCGCCTCGAGCGCGAGGTTCAGGCGCTGCAAACCGAGTTGAGCGAATTGAAGCGGCGCCTCGGCGGTTAAGGGAGCGTGCGACTGGCCTCATTGCCGTAGCATCATTCATCGGGCTCGAGTCTGTTTGTTCGGGTGTAGTCCTTGGACCGCGCCCCGCAACCAAGTGCCGAGTAGTCCGCGCAGAAACAACATCGTGGACTGCCTCGATCTTGCCAGTTCATTCACAGCTTGTGCTCCTGGTGTCTCGAACGCCAAAACACCTTCACCCGACCGATGATAAGCAAGTAACGTTCCGATCTTGGCGGATACGACGACCATGACCATGACCATGACCATGACCATGACCGTGATCGGGATGCGTCCGTATGCGTAAGATACCTACCATGAATTGGACCTCGAGACTATCGCCCGTGACGCTGCTCGCTGGCATGCTGCTGATGGTCAGCCAGAACGCAGCCGCCGATGCCCCGGACCGGACGATCCAGGGGCATGTCGTGGTCTCCACCCATGATCCTGCGGTGCAGGTCCGCGTTCCCGCATCGTCGGCCTACGTCGGTGCCGATCGCTGGCTGCTCAAGGAATACGCGGACGACATCGAATTGCACTGCTTCGTGAACGCCGATCCCGACCGGCGCGTGCGCCAGATCTACTGGGTGCAGTTCGAGGCATATCTCCCTTCGCGGCCGGAGCTGCGGCACCACTACACCTCCAGTCGCCACGCGACGTTGGGCGGCCTGGACTTCTATCTGGATACCTGGGTCGCATCCACCGATTCATCCGAGGGGCCTGATTCCGACGGTGCGCACCTCAACACTCTGCTTCACTCGGCGGGCTACCGGCTGCCCGCGTCGATGATGACGGTTCGCCTCGTACACCTGACGGCCGACTCTCGCAAAGAACTGATGCTCATCTACGGCGAAGACCTCGCCGCGACCGGCTTCACGGCCGCCGACCTCGGCGAGGGCGGCAAGGCGCATGCCCGCTGGCCTGCTATCGAAGCGCGTTTGATCAACCGAGCTGAACGCGCCATTTCAATCCAACCCTTGGCGCGCTAGTGCTTTTTGCGTTCGAGAGACTACGCGCGAGGACATGCAAATGACACAGGGCGCCCACGGCCATGCGGACGATCCACGCAACCGCGACATCCTCATCTACATCAACGGCGAACTCCACCCGCGCGAGCGCGCGTTCGTATCCGTGTTCGATGCCGGCTTCATCCTCGGGGACGGGGTGTGGGAAGGAGTGCGAGTGCGCCGGGGACGCCTGGCATTTCTGGAGATGCACCTGACCCGTCTGTACGAGGCCGCCAGGGCGCTCGATCTGGACATCGGCATGGATCGCGCGGCCATCACCGCCGCCCTTTACCGAACGCTGTCGGCCAACCATATGACCGAGGGCGTGCACGTTCGGCTGATGGTGACGCGCGGATTGAAAAGTACCCCCTACCAGGACCCGCGCGCCTGCATCGGACCGGCTACCGTGGTCATCATTCCGGAATACAAGTTGCCACGCCCGGACACCCTGACGGACGGCCTGCGTCTGTTCACGGTGCACGTGCGGCGCGGGGCTCCGGATGTGCAGGATCCGAAGCTCAACTCGCATTCCAAGCTCAACTGCATTACCGCCTGCATCCAGGCGACCAAAGCCGGTGCCGACGAGGCGCTGATGCTCGATCCACAGGGCTTCGTGGCCACTTGCAACTCGACGCATTTCTTCATTGTGCGGCGCGGAGAGGTGTGGACTTCAACCGGTAAGTACTGCATTCCCGGAATCACCCGCGCCAACGTGCTGCAGGTGTGCCGCGAGAACGCAATCCCCGTGTTCGAGAAGGACTTCAGCCTGACGGAGGTCTACGGCGCCGATGAAGCGTTCGTCACCGGCACGTTTGCGGGTGTCGCTCCGGTCATCGAGATCGACGGTCGCCAGATCAGCGCGGGCCGCGGTCCGCTGGTCGCGCGCCTGCAGCAGCTGTAC
>JANWKL010000153.1 GCA_025451375.1 Steroidobacteraceae bacterium | reverse complement strand
TCCGTGGCCGCAGCCAACGCGGCGCCGCCGGCCCAGACGCCGTTGGCGTCACTGCCTCCGCTGCAACGCCTGCCGTGTCGCCGCTCAGCTCTACCGGGGGAAAAGACGAAGAGTTGGGATAACCCTGGAGCACAAGATGAATTTCACCAACACCAGGCCCTACTCCGTGCCGTGGCTGCCATAGACGCGGCAGCGGTGGCGGTGGCCGCGGCCGCGGCCGCACCACCGCGCTCACCTGCCTTGGCGCTGGCCCAGGCCCGCACGGTGCTGCTGCTGTTCCTCGGCTACGCGTCCTGCTATTTCTGCCGCGCGAATCTTCCGGTCGCGACCCCACTGCTGATCGAGGAACTGCGCTCGCACGGCGTGAGCCACGACACCGCGATGTTGAGCATCGGCTGGATGGGCTCGGCCGGCGTGTTCGCTTACGCCCTCGGTAAGTGGTTCCTCACCAGCCTCGGCGACTACTGGGGTGGCAAGCGCAACCTCCTGATCGCGACCGGCGGTGCGACGCTCTTCACGCTGCTGTTCGCCGCGAGCGGCACTCTGCCCCTCTTCACGCTCGCCTGGATTGCCAACCGCCTGTCGCAGTCGATCGGCTGGTCGGCGCTCATCAAAGTCTCGTCCCGGTGGTTCCATTACTCGCGCTACGGCGCGGTGGCGGCAATCCTCAGCTGCAGCTATCTGATCGGCGACGCCGTCGCACGGCCCAGCATGGGCCTGTTGCTCGCGCACGGCGTGCCGTGGCGGGGAGTGTTCGTGTTCGGGGCGGCGGTGGCCGGCGCGATGTTCCTGGCGAACCTGCTGTTCCTGCGCGAGTCGTGCACCGATGAAGGTTTCCCCGCAGCGGTCGCCAACCCGACAAACGTGTTCGCTCACGCCGGCCGCCCGCAAAGCTACCTGACGCTGGTCCTGCCGCTGCTGCGCAGTCGTGCGTTCCTCACGGTCTGCCTGCTCGGGTTTGCCACCACCATGGTGCGCGAGACTTTCAACACCTGGACGCCCTCCTACCTTCACGACTTCCTCGGCCTGAAGGTCAGCGAGGCCGCAGTGACCTCCGCGGTGTTTCCGGGCGTCGGCGCGGTCTCGGCGATGCTCGCCGGCTGGGCGAGCGATCGACTGGGGCACAACGGCCGGGCGCTGCTGCTGATCCTCGGGCTCGCCGGCACCGCGGCCGGTCTGCTGGTTCTCACTCAACTGCACCCCGGCACCGCAGGCAGGGTGCTGCCGGTCATCATGATCGGGGTCGTCGCCTTCTGCCTGCTCGGACCCTACGTGTTTCTGCCCGGGGCGTTCGCGCTCGATTTCGGCGGCAGCCAGGCCGGGGCGGTCGCCTCGGGCCTGGTCGACGGCACCGGCTACTTCGGCGGCGTGGCGGCCGGCAGCATCATGGCGTGGCTCGCGGTGCGTTTCGGCTGGGGGGGCATGTTCCTGGCGCTCGCGGTGGTGAGTGGGCTCGCCGCACTGGGCTCCTGTTACCTGTACGTGTTGACTGCGCGCCGCGCGACGACGACGCCGGAGTGATTTGCGCCTTCGGGCCGGGTATCGGCGCCGCATGTTAGGCTAACGGCCTCCCGTTGACCGCCCAAGGAATCAGCTGCATGCAACCAGAAGACGTGCGCACCAGCGCGCAGGCCCGGGCGATCGTCGAGGAGCGCGGCCTGACGCACGTCAAGGTGGGCGTCTTCGACAACGACGGCATCCTGCGCGGCAAGTACATCGATCGCGCCAAGTTTTTCTCGGCGCTCGACAAGGGCATGGCATTCTGCGACGTCGTGCTCGGGTGGGATTCCAACGACACGCAATACGACAACATCACCTTCACCGGCTGGCACACCGCCTTTCCGGATGCTGCCGTGCGGCTGCTTCCCGCAACCTGCCGCGCCCTGCCCTTCGAGGGCAACATGCTCTTGTTCCTGGGCGAGTTTACCGGTCATGCCGAATCGGTATGCCCGCGGGCGACGCTGCGCCGGGTCCTCGAGCGCGCGGCGCGCATGGGCTACGGCGCCTCGGCGGCTGCCGAATATGAATTCTTCGTCTTCAATGAGACGCCGGCGAGCGTGCGCGAGAAAGGCTATCGCGGCCTGCAGAATCTGACCCCGGGGATGTTTGGCTATTCGGTGCTGCGCAGTTCGGTGCACGCCGAGCTTTACCAGGCACTGCTGCAGCTGGCCGAGGACATGCGCATGCCAATCGAAGGCCTGCACACCGAGACCGGACCGGGTGTCATCGAGGCGGCGCTGCACTACACCGAGGCGCTCGAAGCGGCCGATCGCGCCGCGCTTTTCAAGACCTTCGTCAAGGTGCTCGCGCAGCGTCGCGGCCTGATGGCGACCTTCATGGCCAAGTGGTCGCAGCAGCTGCCGGGGCAGAGCGGACATCTGCATGTGTCGCTCGCCCGCCAGGACGGATCGTCCGCGTTCTACGCAGAGGCGAGCCCCCATACCATGTCGCCGGAAATGCGCTGGTTCGTCGGCGGACAGCAGGCGCTGATGCCCGAGCTCCTGGCGATGGTCGCCGCGACCGTCAACAGCTACACGCGCCTGGTGCCGGGCTTCTGGGCGCCGACGAGCGCCACCTGGGGCGTCGAGAATCGGACCTGCGCGTTGCGCGTGATCCAGGGCGGTCCGCAGGCCCAGCGCGTGGAGTACCGCATAGCCGCCGCGGACATCAACCCGTACCTCGCGCTCGCGGTGGCGATCGGTTCGGGCCTGTGGGGCATCGAGCACCGCATCGAGCCCGATGAGCCGATCACCGGTAACGCCTATGACCGCAAGCTTCCCGCCGAGCGCCAGCTACCGCGTACGCTCGGCGAGGCGGCCGAGCGGCTGGCGCACTCCAAAGCCGCGCAGGCGCTGTTCGGCGCGCCTTTCGTGGAGCACTTCGCAGCCACCCGCCAGTGGGAAGAGCGCGAATTCCGCAGCGCGGTCACTGACTGGGAGCTGGCCCGGTATTTCGAGATCATCTGATGAGCCTCAAAACCATTTCCCCCGTTGACGGCCGCGTGTACGTGGAGCGCACGCCCGCGAGCACCGCGCAGATCGATTCGACCCTGCAGCGGGCGCGCGCGGCGCAGCCAGCATGGCGCGACGTGCCGGTGTCTGAGCGCGCCGCCATCATGGAGCGCTTCTGCAACGAGTTCGAGCGGCGCGGGTCGCAGATCGCCACCGACCTGAGCTGGCAGATGGGCCGGCCAATACGTTTCGCGCCGAGCGAGGTTCGCGGCACGCTCGAGCGCGCCCGCCACATGACGGCCATCGCCGCCACGGCGCTCGCCGATCTGGACGCCGGAGCGAAGCCGGACTTTCGCCGCTTCGTGCGCCGCGAGCCGCTCGGCGTGGTGTTTACGGTCGCTGCCTGGAATTATCCGTACCTGATCGCGGTCAACAGCGTGGTGCCGGCGTTGATGGCCGGCAACGCCGTGGTACTGAAGCACTCGGCACAGACGCCGCTGTGCGCGGAAGTCTTCGCGGAATGCTTCGCCGCCGCCGGACTCCCGGCGGGGTTATTCCAGGTACTGCACCTGACACATGCCGACACGGAAGACGTGATCCGCGACCCGCGGGTCGACTTCGTGGCCTTTACCGGCTCGGTGGCCGGGGGGCGCGCCGTGCAGCGCGTTGCCGCCGAGCGCTTCATTGGTGTCGGACTGGAGCTGGGCGGCTGCGATCCGGTGTACGTGCGTCATGATGCCGACTTGCCCCATGCGATCGAAAACATCGTCGACGGTGCCTATTTCAACTCCGGCCAGTCCTGCTGCGGCCTGCAGCGTATCTATGTTCACGAAAGCGTCCATGAGCGCTTCACGCGCGGCTGCGTCGAGCTGATTCAACAGTACCGGCTCGGCGATCCGCTCGACCCGCAGGTCACGCTCGGGCCGGTGGTGCGCACGGCCGCGGCTGACGCGATCCGCGCGCAGGTGAGCGCGGCCGTTGCAGCCGGTGCGCGCGCGGTGATCGAGGAGCGGGACTTCCCCCACAGCAAGGCCGGCACGCCCTACCTTGCACCCCAGCTGCTCATCGATGCCCCGCCCGATTCGTCCGTGATGCGCGAGGAGATCTTCGGCCCGGTTGCCGGCCTCATGAAGGTGCACTCGGACGCCGAGGCGGTGACGCGGATGAATGACAGTCCCTTCGGCCTGACAGCGGCGGTGTGGACGCGCGATGCCGGCGCTGCCGAAACGCTCGGCGCCCAGGTGCAGACCGGCACCTGGTTCATGAATCGCTGCGACTACCTGGATCCGGCACTCGCCTGGGTTGGCGTGAAGGATTCGGGGCGAGGCTGTACGCTCTCGGTAATCGGCTACGAGCACCTGACACGGCCAAAATCATTCCACCTGCGGGTGACGACGTGAGCGTACTTCTGAAAGCGAACTGGAACTATCCCACCACCATCTGGGCAGGCCCGGGCCGCCTCGCCGAGCTGCCCGCCGCTTGCGCCCTGCTCGGCATCAGGCGCCCGCTGCTGGTGACGGACGAGGGGCTGCGCGATACGCCGATGGTACGGCGGGCCCGCGAACTCGTACCCGGCAGCGGATTGTTTGCCGGCGTACGCGGCAATCCGGTCGCCGCCAACATCGAGGCCGGTCTGGCTGCCTACCGGGACGGCGCCCACGACGGCGTCATCGCCTTCGGCGGCGGTTCAGCACTCGATGCAGGCAAGGTAATCGCCTTCATGTCCGGGCAGACGCGCCCGCTGTGGGATTTCGAAGACGTCGGCGACTGGTGGACGCGCGCCGACCGCCGCGGCATCGCACCGATCATCGCCGTTCCCACCACCGCCGGCACAGGCTCGGAGGTCGGCCGCGCCGGGGTGGTCATCAACGAGGCCACGCACCAGAAGAAAATCATCTTTCACCCGCAGATGATGCCGGGGGTGGTGATCAGCGATCCGGAGCTCAGCGTCGGTCTGCCGCCGGCGATCACCGCCGCCACCGGCATCGATGCCTTCGTGCACTGCTTCGAGGCCTTCTGTGCACCGGGCTTTCACCCGCTGGCCGACGGCATCGCGCTCGAGGGCATGCGGCTGATCCAGACCTATCTGCCGCGCGCCTGCGAGCGCGGCTCTGACCTCGAAGCCCGCTCACGCATGTTGGCGGCAGCAAGCATGGGTGCAACGGCATTCCAGAAGGGATTGGGCGGGGTACACGCCATCGCGCACCCGGTCGGCGCGCATTTCAACACGCATCACGGCCTGACCAACGCGGTGCTCCTGCCTTATCTCATCGTGCACAACCGCCAGGCGATCGAACCCCAGCTGTCCGTCATCGCGCGGACGCTGAACCTGTCCGGCGAGCCGTTTGCCGCAGTGTTCGACTGGGTTCTGAAGTTTCGCGAGCGGCTGAATATCCCACACACGCTGGCGCAGATCGGCGTGCCGCTCACCAACCCTGACATCATCGGACATGAGGCCTCGCTTGATCCATCGGCGAGCGGCAATCCGCTGCCGACGGATGCAGCAGGCTACGCACGTATCTTCCGCTCGGCGGTCAAGGGAGACATGGGCCTCGCGGGCTGATTCATTGGCCGAAATCGCTTCGAAGCGATTTCGGCGGACAGTAGTTCCGTTTCCGCCGGCCAAAGGCGTGGCTTTGGCCGGCTGCTGCGGTGCTACAGTCAGGCGCTCAGCGCTTCGATCGCCTGCCGCCACAACGCTTCGGTCGCCGCCGCCACGACCCGGCCGTCGGAGGCAACACTGAGGGGCGCTCCGCGCCAGTCGCTGACTGTCCCGCCGGCACCTTCGATGATCGGGATTGCGGCCATGAAGTCATGGGGCTTCAGCTGCACCTCGATCACCAGGTCGCAGTGACCGCTGGCGAGCATGCCGTAGAGATAGCAATCCCCGCCAAAGCGACGCAGGGCGGCGCGCGCGCTCAGGGATTCGAAGCGCCGCCGCTCCCCGGCATCGAAGGTTTCCGTCGTAGTCGTATAGACCACGGCCTGCTCCGTAGTGCTGCAGGCGCTGGTGTGGACTCTAGTGCCATTGAAGAGCGTAGGACGGCCCTCACAACCTACCCAGCGCTCAGCCAGCGCCGGCGCCTCGATCACGCCGAGCACCGGCCGGCCCTCCTGCAACAGCGCGATCAAGGATCCGAACAGCGGAAACCCGGTGACGAAGCTCTTCGTGCCGTCGATGGGATCCAGAACCCAGGTGAATTCGCCCTCCCCCTCGGCCGCAAACTCTTCACCGCGAATGGCATGCCCGGGAAAGGCTGCTCGAATCATGCGGCGCATCTCGATTTCAATGCCGCGGTCCGCGACGGTCACGGGACTGCCGTCGCCTTTGCGCTCCACCGCCAGCGGCGTGCGGAAGTGCGCGAGCGCAATGCTGCGCGCCGCGTCGGCGAGTTGCCCGGCGAGTGACACGGCCGCCGCACAGTCCGGATGCTCAGTGAAAGTCATTTAGGTGCGCTGCCTTGCATGAGGCAACACCTGCAGCTGCAGCCAGTTGCGCAGCTCCGCAAGCTTGCACGATTCATCCTGCAGCCCTGCACCAAGCCCGTGTTTCCAGGCGAGGCGCCGGTCACGAGGATCGCGCATCAGCGTGTGCAGATCGGTCACGAACACCTCCAGCTCCGCGCGGTCCGCGAACAGCCGCTCTTCGAGGAGCACGGCAGCGTAGCGCAGCGTCGTTGCTGCCAGCTCGTTGAAACTGAATTCGGGGTGGTACTGCACGCCCCAGAAAGTGCCGGCGCCGTGCCGCAGTTCGATGGCCTGCACCCCCATGTCGTTGCTCGCCAGCGCCACGACGCCGGCGGGAAGCTGCTCGATGTCATCGCGGTGCACGGTGAGCGCCTCGAACACCGCAGGCTTGCCCCTGAGCATCGGGTGCTGGCGACCCGCCTCTGCGAGCTCGATGCGGCGCGCGAATCCGAATTCCCTCCCGAGCGGATTGCGACGTACGCGGCCACCGGCCGCGCTCACCGCCACCTGCATGCCCCAGCAGCTGCCGAAGAACGGCAGGCCGGCGGCAAACACGGCGCGCGCCAGCTCGATCTGCCGCTCGATGTGCGCACCGCCGTCGTAAATATTGAGGGCGGAGCCGGTGATCGCCGCGCCGTCATAACTTCCGAGGCCAGCGCCGGCAGCAAACCGCACCTCCCCGTCGGCCGGCCGCACGATGTCGCAGCTCACCCCGGCCAGGCTCTGCAACACCTGCGCGTAGCCCTCCCCGGACGGCTGGCCGCCAGCGGCGACCTGCTGTTCGCGGGTCGCCGCCCGGTTGCCGTCGATCACCAGGACGCGCGGCTGGCTCATGTCACGAGTACTCCTGCGGCCGCGGCGGAACCGGCAGTCCCGTGCGCTCGAGGAGCGTCCGCAGCACGTCCGGGCGATCGGTGATCATGCCCGCCACACCATACTCGAGCAGCCGCTCCATGTCGGCCGTCTCGTTGACGGTCCACGGCACGACGCGCAGCCCCAGGGCGTGCGCCTGCTCGACCCGTTGCGCATCCAGATCCAGGTAGTCCGGGCCCCAGGTGCCCGCGCCGCTCGCCTGCACGAGGCGCGTGATCGAGCCGTCGAAATGCGCCGGATCCAGTCCGCCGAGCCACGGCGAGGGGTGCGGCGAACCCATCCGCACGGTGTCATCACCGGGCTGCTGCTCGGTCAGCGCCACGGTCGCAACCTGCGGCATCAGCCGCTGCGCCGCGCTTAACACCCGCCAGTCAAAGCACAGGATCGCGACCAGCGACGCCGTGCCCGTGCGTTCCAGATCAGCCCGCAGCGCCTGCACGAAACTTTCCGGAGTCGGCGTGAGTTGCGGCTGCTCGGGAGAGGACTTGACCTCGATGGCAACCCGCACCCGGCCGCGCCCGTGCGTGCGCACCAGGGTCAGCACGTCCGCCAGTCGCGGTATGCGCTCGCCATCCACGGGCTGCTGCTGCGGGAAGCGCGCAGCGTAGGGGCTCCCCGGCCGCAGCCGGCCGACGTCGTAGGCCTGCAGCTGCGCGTAGCTCAGTTCGACGAGCGGCGGCCCGGCAGCCGTGAGAAAGCGCCCGTGCGCGTCACGCGTGCAGTCGGGATTGAGCTCCTGGTCGTGACTGACGACCACCACCCCGTCCCGCGTCACCCCGCAATCGAGCTCCAGGCCGCTCACGCCGAGCTCAATCGCACGGGCAAAGCCCGCGAGCGTATTTTCGGGCCATAGGCCGCGTGCGCCGCGGTGACCCTGCAGGTCAAACATTGCGCTGCTGCCCGCGACGGGCGATCCGACGACAAGCGGATGGGGCGATGCTATCGTTCACTGAGACTATCCCGCCAAAAACTTGCCTGTCAACGTGGCGGCAAGATCCAAACCGCTTAGGGGCGCTTGTCACATGATCTCAATTTCTGGTCGCTGCGTGCTCACGGTGTTGCTGGTCCTGGGGCTCGTTGCGGGTGCTCCGGCGCGCGCCGACAACGCCAAGGTCCTGCGGATCATTACCTGGGCGGACTACGTGCCCGCCGAGGTCGTCGCCCAGTTCCGCAAGGAAACCGGCATCCAGGTCGAAGTGACGCTCTCAAACAATGAGGAGATGATCTCGAAGCTGCGTGCCACCGGCGGCGCCGGCTTTGACCTGGCCCAGCCCTCGCAGGACCGCATCTTCGGCGCCCAGCAGGAGTTCGGCATCTACAAGCCGTTCGATACCAGCAAGGTGCGGCTGGATGAATTTGTGCCGGAGCTCCTCGCCACCGTGCGCACCAACGCCACCATCGGCGGCCGGCTCTACGGCCTGCCCTACGTGTGGGGCACGGAGGGCCTGGTCTACAACTCCAAACGCACCCGCATCAGCGACTACGGGGATTTATGCAAACCCGAGCTGCGCGGCAGGACCGCGGTGCGCCTGAAGCGCCCGACTCTCATGGCCTTCGCCCTCGCCTCGGGCAAGAATCCCTTTGCGCTGTACGGCGATACCAAGGCGTACACGGCGCTCATGCAGCAGATCGGCAAGACGCTCACCGCCTGCAAGGCGAACTTCCGCTTCTTCTACGACAACAAGGACCAGCTGCTCAACGGCATGCGCACCGGTGAGATCTACGCCGCGATGATGTGGGACTCGGGCGGCTGGGCGCTCAACCGGGAGAACCCGGATATCAAGTTCATCAATCCGCGCTCGGGTGCAATTGCCTGGATGGACACGTTTGCGCTGCCGGCACGCGGACGCAACGACGCCGGCGCGTACGCCTGGATCAATTTCGTGATGCGCCCCGAGATTGCGGCCAAGGTTGCCAAATCCATCGGCAATTTCACCGCCGCCAAGGGTGCCGATCAGCTGATGGATCCGCGCGTTCGCGCGCAGTTCGCCGAATCCTTCCCCGACGGCCTGAAAAACATCAAATGGTATCCGGCGATCCCGCCGGGGCTGGAGGCGATCGAGGGTGAGGTACTCGATCGGGTGAAGGCGGCCGATTGAACGCGCCCACGATCGCCGTGTCGGGTGCGACACCCGACCTGGAAGTGCGCTCCGTGAGCAAGCGCTTCGCGACGCACGTTGCGGTCGACACCCTGTCCTTCAGCGTGGCGCGCGGCAGTTTCTTCTCGATCCTCGGCCCCTCCGGCTGCGGCAAGACGACGCTGTTGCGGATGATTGCCGGCTTTATCCAGCCCGACAGCGGCGATATCGCCATCGGCGGACGCAGCATGGCGCAGGTCGCTCCCAACCGGCGTCCGGTCAATATGGTATTTCAGCATCTGGCGCTGTTTCCGATGATGTCGGTCGCGCAGAACGTCGCGTTCGGGCTGGCGCGTCGCGGCGTGGGCCGCGCCGAGCGCCTGCGGCGTGCCGAAGCCATGCTGGAGCGGGTTGGGCTGGCCGGTGCGGGCGGCAAGCGCACTGACGAGCTGTCGGGCGGACAGCGGCAACGCGTCGCAATTGCGCGCAGCCTGGTGCTCGAGCCCACGCTGCTCCTGCTCGATGAGCCGCTCGGGGCGCTCGATCTGAAGCTGCGCGAGCACATGAAGCTCGAGCTGAAGCAGCTCCAAAGCGCCTTCGGCACCACCTTCGTGTACATCACCCACGACCAGTCCGAGGCGCTGGTGCTGTCCGACCACGTCGGCGTGATGAATCACGGGCGCTTCGAACAGCTCGGCACACCCCAGGAACTCTACTACTCCCCCGCTACCTCGTTCGTCGCCGATTTTGTCGGCGCCAACAACCGCCTGGCTGGCAAGGCGTTGAGCATCACCGCTTCGCTCGTGGAGGTGGACACGGGCGGCGGCTGGGTGGTGCGCGCCCGCCGGCATGGCGAGATCGCGGCGGGCGCAGCGGTGGAGGCCTTCATCAGGCCCGAGGCCGCGATGCTCGGCCGAACGCCCGCGGAACTGCCAGCCGGCCAGACGGCGCACAGCGGGGAGGTGACAGGCATGCTGTTCGACGGCGCCAACTCGGTCGTGCTGCTGCGCGAGTCCCGCAGTGGCCTGCAGCTGCGCATCGCGCTGCCGCAGACCGGCGCCTACTCGGACCTTACGGTCGGCGCGCGCGTCTGCTTCACCTTCGACCCGGAGCGGGCGATCTGCTTCCCCGCCCGCGCGGCTAGTGCCTGAAACCGCAATAACAGCGGTGTGGTACCGCCGACTGCTGCTGGCGCTGCTGCTCGCCCCGGCCCTGCTGTGGCTGTTCGCGCTGATCATCCTGCCGCACCTGGACCTGGCGCTGCTGTCGTTTCGCGAGCGCGTCGCGCCGCGCGAGTACGTTGCCAGCCTGGCGCAGTACCGCACCTTCTTCGGCGAACCGCTGTACTGGCACGTGTTCGTCAGGACCGCGCTGATGTCGGCGATCGCAACCGTGCTCACCCTGCTGGTCGCGTTTCCGATCGCCTGGATCATCGCGAAGCTGGCGCGCGGGCGCATGAGCGCCCTGCTGTTTGTCGTGTGCCTGATTCCCTTCTGGGTGAGCGAAACCGTTCGCACGCTCGGCTGGATGATCCTGCTGCGAGAATCCGGCGTGCTGCCGGCGCTGCTGGTGCATCTTGGCATCACCCGCGAGCCGGTCGAGTTGCTGTACCACGATGCCACCATCCTCGTGGGCCTGGTGTACACGTCGCTCCTGTTCATGGTGGTGCCGCTCGTCAGCAGCCTCGAAAGCCTCGACAACGCCCTCATCGAGGCCGCCTATGATCTGGGCGGCAAGGGCTGGTCGATCCTGCGCGAGATCGTCATTCCACATGCCGCGCCGGGCATCACCGCCGGCTGCATCGTGGTGTTCATGCTGACGCTCGGCAATTACCTGACGCCTACACTCCTCGGCGGCAAGAGCTCGCAGTGGTTTACCGAACAGATCTACACCCAGTTCATTACGCGCTTCAACTGGGAACAGGGCGCGGCCTTCGGCTTCCTGCTGCTCGCGCTGTCCACCGCCATGGTCTGGCTGGGGCTAAAAATCAGCGGCCAGCGGTTCAGCGACGTGATGCGGCGCGCGTGATTCCCACCCTGCCACGACCGGCCTGGCTGCGCGCCGCAACGGTGCTGTACGTCGTTGCGTTCCTCACGTTCCTGTTCCTGCCGTTGGCTGTGGTGGCGGTGTTTGCGTTCAACGACGCGCCCTACCCTGCGCCCCCGTGGCACGGGTTCACCCTCGACTGGTTCCTCGGCAACGAAGCCGCCGGACGCGTCGGGCTGTTCCGCGATGACGAGCTCTTGGGCAGCATCTGGACCAGCTGCGTCGTAGCCGTGTGGGTCACCGGCCTGTCCGTGGCGCTCGGCACCGCCAACGCGTTTCTGATGGAGCGCACACGCTTTCCCGGCAAGGGCGCCCTGTCGATGCTCATGCTTATCCCGTTGGTCATTCCCGGGGTGATTCTCGGTATTTCGATCCTGGCGTTTGCGAGCCGCCTGGCGCAGCTGTGCAGCGACCTGTTCGGCATCGAGGCGGATTTTCTGCGGCCCGGTCTGCCCCTGGTGGTCCTGGGACAGTTCTCCTACATCGCCGCGATTGCCACGCTCACCATCAGCGCGCGGCTCAAGCGCTTCGACCGCACCCTGGAGGATGCGGCCCTGAACCTCGGGGCATCCGCGCCGGCGGTGCTGTGGACCATCACGCTGCCTTACCTGCGTCCGGCGCTGATCGGTTCGGCGGCGATCGCCTTCCTGATGTCATTCGAGAACTTCAATACGACACTCATGTTAGTCGGTGGCGACTCGCCCCTCACGATCATGATGTACGGGCGGATGCGCGAGGGCGCCACCCCGGTACTGAACGCGGTCAGTCTTTTCCTGATGCTGGCTTCGGCCGCCATTGCGCTGACGCTCATCCGCGGCGGCCGGCGCGCGCAGAGCTGACGGACGCTCCACCCTTCGAAGTGAGCCGCCAGTGAGGCCGACCGCCATCGCGCTGACACTGCTCGCGGCGGTGTTGCACGCTACCTGGAACGCCTTGTTGCGCAGCAGCTCCGACCGGTTGTGGTCCGTCACGGCCATGAGCTTCGCTACCTCGCTCGCGGCGCTGCCGTTCGCCTTGCTGCTGCCCCTGCCGTTGACGCCAAGCTGGTCGTATCTGGCCATCTCCGCAGTCCTGCAGGTCGCCTACATCATTCTCCTGGCGCATGCCTACCGTTCCGGGGAACTGGCACAGGTCTACCCCGTCGTCAGGGGCAGCGTACCGCTGCTGGTCACCATCGGCGGTTTGGTGTTTGCCGGTCAGCGCGTCGGCCCCGCCGGGTTACTCGGCATCGCGCTGATTTCCCTCGGGATCGTCAGCCTCGCCTTTGGCAGGATGCGAGCGCAGGCGACAACCCTCGCCCTCGGCCTGCTGACGGCCCTGCTGGTTGCGAGCTACGTAACCGCTGACGGCATCGGTGTGCGGCTGTCAGGAAATCCGCAATCCTATGCGGCCTGGATCTTCCTGATGTATGGCGCTCTCCTCACCGTGACGTTCCTGCTGCTGCGCGGGGGAATGACCATGAGACCGCGGGCATCCGAGACCGTCAAGGCCATGGCCGGCGGATTCATGTCCTTCGCCAGCTACGGATCAATCATCGCAGTCCTCGCCGTCAGCAAGCTCGGGCCGGTCTCGGCATTGCGCGAGACCAGCATCGTGTTTGCGGCCCTGATCGGCCACTTCCTCCTTGGGGAGCGTCTCACGAGGCGCCGCATCCTGGTCTGTCTTGCCATCACACTCGGTGCCGTGTGCATCGCCTTCGCCGCATGAACGGCTATCCGTGCGGCGCGCCAGGGCTCAGCAGCTGCTGCAGCGGGGCGATGTGTTTCTCGTAGTGGCGCCAGCGCCCGACCGATGAGGCATGGATCTTCTGCCGCACCTGCCACTTGCTGAGAGTGATCACGGTGCGATCGGTTTCGTGAAAATCCACACACTTCGGGTCCCAGGGCAGACCGATGAAATCCACCATCCGCCGCGCCCAGCCCTCTTGATCCGCGATCAGTGCCTCGTAGGGAACCTCCAGCAGCATCGTCGCCGGAAGCACGGTCCGCCAGTGAGCGGTGACGCGAATGTACTCACCGTAGAAGTGCGCCAGGTTGTTAAAATCGTTCGCGTAGGGGTGCAGGTGTGAAAAATACTGGAAGTAAATCGACAGGCAGGTGTCGAGCGGATGGCGCCGCACATGGATGACTCGGGCCCGCGGGAACGCGGCGCAGATCAGTCCGACGTTCATGAAATTCAGCGGCATCTTGTCGACCACACGCTGCGCGTCGCCGGATAACGCCGTCAGGCGACTGAGATAGTCACGCGCCATGTGCGGTATGAGGCTCGAGCCGGCGCGGCTCTCGAGCTCTGCCGCTTCATAGGCGGCGAATGCAGTTTGCCAAAAAGGCAATTCTCCGGCACCGAACACTGCGGGGTGGGAGGCAAGAATCTGCTCGGTCAGCGAGGTCCCCGATCGCGGCATGCCGACGATGAAGACCGGACGTTCGGAGTTGTCTCCGGCGGACTGATATTGGCGAATCGACGCGCTTGTAAAATGGTTGACGACCCGGTCGACGCGCTCAGTCAGTTTTGCCCGGTCGTAGTTGACTCGGTAGCGCTTGACCAGCTCGTTAGCTTGTCGATAGCTGCTGAAGGCCTGATCGTATTGCCTGATGTCGTCAAAGTATTTGCCGAGCGCATAACGCAGGCTGATCTCGTGGCGCAGCGGCAAGGGCGTTGCCAGCAAGGCTTCAGTGCCCTTCAGCCAGGCGGTATCGTCGCCGGTCATCTTGCGATTCATCGCGAGGCTGTAGAACGCGAAGGGGAAGCCCGGATCGATGGCAATCGCCTGCCGGAACAATGCCTCGGCTTCGGAAAATTGACCCTGGTCGGCGCGTAGCTCACCGAGAACCGAAAGTGCTGCCACGCAGTTCGGGTCGATGGCCAGGGCGGCGCGACAGCTGGCTTCTGCCTCGGTGGCACGGCGCTGCATGCGCAATGCCGAGCCCAGGCCCGCATGGGCCATTGTATGGCGAGGCTCCAGCGCCAGCGCCCGCCGATAACAGGACTCCGCCCCCTCGGACCGTCGGAATTCGAACAGCACGTTGCCGAGGTTGCAGTGGCTCTCGGCGCGCGTGGGATCAAGGTCGATGGCCTTGCGGAACTGCGCCACGGCTTCGTGACGTCCGCCGACCTCCGGCAGTACCTTGCCGAGGTTATTCAGTGCCTCGACGTAGTTGGGGTTGAGGACCAGTGCCTGTCGGTAGCTCGCGATGGCTTCCTCGCGTCGTCCCCGACCGGCGAGCGAAAGCCCGAGGTTGTTGTGCGCCATACTCAGGCCCGGTGCGAGTGCGAGCGCGCGCCGGGTGCAGGTTATTGCCTCCTCGAACTGCCCGAGCTGGCGCAGCGCATTGCCGAGATTGCACTGCACCTGCGCTTGGTCGGGCTCCAGTTCGAGCGCCCGTCGGTAGCAGCCAACAGCCTCGGCCGGCTGGCCAATGTCGAGGAATGCATTTCCCAGGTTGTTGTGCGCCTCGCAGCGGCGCGGATCGATCTGCAGAGCCAGCTGGTAGAGCGCGACCGCCTCGCGCGCCCGGCCAAGCGCGCGCTCGGCATCGGCGGCATCGATGAGCGCCTCGAGGTTGCGCGGCTGCAGCGTGAGGGAGTGCAGCAGACTCGTGAGCGCCGTCCCCCACTCCCCGCGGGCGCGCAGCTCCGAGCCCAGGTTGGCGTGCGCGTCCGGATCCTGCGGCAGGAGCTGCGCCGCCCGGCGCAGCGCCGGCAGCGCATCCTTGCCCTGGCGCAGGAGCGCGACGCTCAGGACCTTCCACAGCGGTCCCGACTCCGGCTGCGCACGCAGCAGTGCGGTCGCGCGCGCCTGCGCCTCCTGCGGACGACCCTGATTGACCATGCCGACCAGCAGGCCGATCTCGCGGGGATCGGCCGGCCCTGCCCCGGGGACTGGCGCGAGCGCCCCGCAGCAGTGCTTGAACTTCTTCCCGCTGGCGCACGGGCACGGATCGTTACGATCCGGTCGCATGTGTGTCCTGCTCTTCGCGGTAGCTGTTCAGCGCATCGCCGAGTGCGCCCCGCAATGGCTCGAGCCAAGGCTCGAAGCTCTTCCATTGTCCCAGTCCGTCACGATAGATTGCCCGTCGCACCTGCTCCGAGCTCGCGGTGCGCACGCTGCGGCGGTTCTCATGGAAGGCGACGCACTGCGGCTCGAACTCGAGCCCGCAGAAATCCAGTAGGCGCCGCACGCTGCCTTCCAGGTCATCCACCACATCCTCGTGGTAGACGCGCAGCACCCGTCCCGGCAGCACCCGGTCCCAATGCCGCATCAGGTCCAGGTACGTGCGGTAGTAACGGGCGATGTCCTCGACGCTGTAGGTGAATTCCTGGCCGTTCGCGAACAGCTGCTTGAAGTTGCTGAAGCAGCAGGCCATTGGCTCACGCCGCGCGTCGACGATGCGCGCCTTCGGCAGCATGAGGTGGATGAGGCCCACGTGCCGGAAGTTGTTCGGCATCTTGTCGATGAAATGGGGCCGACCGCTGCGATAGATACGCGTGTCGGCGAGGTACTCCTCGCCCAGCTGGCGGAAATCCTCGGCGCTCAGGCTCGCGAGGATGCGCGGATAGCGCGGCTCATGCGCCTCGGGCCCGAAGCCGCGCAGGCGGCTGACGATCTGCTGCACGTTGGGCAGTTCCTGCGTGCCTTCGACCTGCGAGTGCGACGCCAGGATCTGTTCGATCAGCGTCGAGCCCGAGCGCGGCAGCCCGATGACGAAGAAGGGATCAGGGCTCGCATTCCCCCACCCGCTGCGGGCGGCGAAAAAGTCCGCGCTGCAGACCTTGATCTGCTGCTGCGTGTTGCTCTCGATCAGGTCGGCCCGGTACCGGCACTCGGGGCGCTTGAGCTCGTTTCCCAGCTGATAGTGGCGGAACGATGCGGCAAAATCACCCTGGTCTTCGAGCGCCTTGCCGAGCGCGAAGCCCACATGGTAGCGATCGACGACTCCGGTCGCGGGCGCGGCGAGGACGCTCTGCATCCGCGTCAGTTCATCAGCAGTGAAACGGTAGGTCTTCAGGTTGGCGAGGCTCCAGTACGCGTCCCCGAAATCAGCGCGACAGTCGGCGGCGCGGCGGTAGGCGTCGATCGCGGACTGAGTCTGCCCGAGCGTCTTCAGTGCGTGTCCGATCGACAGGTGCGCCTCGGAGTCCGCAGGTCCCCCGACGAGCAGCTCGCGATACAGGCCAATCGCCGCCTCGTGCTCACCGACGCCTACGCACGCCGCCGCATACAGGGTCTTGAGGGCACGGCTTTCGGGCTCAGCCTTCATGAGCTCATCGAGCTCGCGGCGGCCCTCCTGATAACGGTGCAGCTCGATGAGCACGAAGGCGTACTCCTGGCGCGCGGCTCGATAGTCGGGTGCGCGCTCGAGTACCGCGGCGAGCAGCACCTGCGGATCGAAGTAGATCTTATGCGCGATGCCGATGCGGGCCAGCAGCCGCATCGCTTCGATGTGATCGCCGTGCTTGAGCAGATACGCGCGCACCAGCCCCTCGGCCGCTTCCAGCTCGCCATCTGCAAACAGGCCGGTCGCGACGACCACTTCCTGTGGCAGGTCGCGCAGTGTCGCCACCTGGCTGGCCGCGGTGGCGGCGTTGTGCGGCTCGCCCTGCATGCGGTACAGGCCCTCGAGCATCCCCCACGCTCCCGGGAGTGCGTGGTTGAGGTGCACGGCCTTGAGGAACGCCTCGATCGCCGGCGGCCCCTGGCGCAGCGCGACGTGGCAGCGGCCGCGCTCCTCATACAGACGACTGAAGCGCGGATGATGCTGCTCGAGGATCGCGAGCGTGTTGAAGGCTTCGGGGACCTGCCCGAGGAAGCGCTGGGCAATCGCCATACACAACAACGCGTCGCGCTGCCCGGGAGACTCGGCGAGCAGCGCCTGGGCGGCGGGCGGCACCTCGGCAAAGCGCTGTTGCCGCAGCAGCTCGCGCAGGCGCATGGCCTCGCCGGAGGTTGCCGCCGTCACTGGCGCGCTCGCTGGCAATGGGAAAGTGGTGACCGGGGCGGGTTCCATGTGCGCCTAAAAAAGAGGCGGACCCTGCGGTCCGCCCCTCATCTTAACGCACCGCGACCCGCAGGCGGTCGGGTCGGCTTAGGGTGCTGCCGCCTAGAACTTCCACCCGAACTGCGCCATCAGGACGCGCGGACGCAGCGGGATTACCGACTTGAAGTACTGCCCGGACGAGATATTGGTGGGACCGTACTCGTTGGACAGGTTGCTGCCGTTGATTTGCACCGACCAGTTATCCTTGGAAACGCCGAGGGCCGCATCGTAGGTCGTGTAGCCGGGGATCTCGTACCTTAGATACGTCGTGGTCGGATTGATGCTGTTCGGCGGCAGGTTGCCATCAGGGAAGCTCTGCGGCTCGTTGCTCTGCGGACCGGTGTGGCTCGCGCCAACCCAGGCAAACGGCTTGTACTCGCCCGCCATGCTCCAGTCGTACCGTGCCCGGATGTTGAACATCCACGGTGGCGAGAACGGCGGCCGCGTGCCGAGCACGCCGTACGGATTTGTGAAGGTAGTTTGCTTGACTACGCTTATGCACTGACCAATCGGGGTCGGGTTGCCTGCCGTCGCGCGGTTGCTCGGCAGACACGGCGCGCTCGTCTGCTCGGCGGAGTTCACCGAGCTCGAACCCTCGACCGTGAGTCCGTCAGTAATGCGCGCCACGAACTGTGCCTCGAATCCCTTGACCTTGTAGCTCGGCCCATTGACATCGAAGGTCGTATTCCCAAGGTGCACCGGGTCGAACAGCGGCAGCTGGATGTCGCTCCACTTCATGATGTAACCGGACAGATTCAAGACCAGCCGATGCTCGAAGAACTCGCTCTTGATGCCGATCTCGTTGTTCTTCAGATTGTCAGAGCTGTAGCCCGCCGGTTTGTTGAACTGCGTGGTGTTGAGCCCGAAGAGGCTCCCGCCGACGGCACATCTCGGGTCCAGTTTGTCCTGCGGTACACCGGAGATCGGGCCGCCGCAATACGTCGCCACCCCCTTAAGCGAGGGCGGCAGGCCCGGCAGCGAGGAGGTGCGATTGAAGCCACCCGGACGGAACCCTTCCGAGTAGGTGTAGTAGGCCATCATGTCCGGGGTGATGTGCCAGGTCAGATTGCCGCGTAAGCGATGGCCGCTCTCGTTCTTGTCCAGGTTGATGGGAAAGCCGCAGGCCCCGGCTGCGGTGCAAGCACCATTGGCGTGATTTACCACCAGCGGGCTCGTGCTTTCGCTGTAGTACTCCGAGCCGTGCTCGAATTCGTCATAGTGGTAGAAGCGCACGCCACCGGTTGCCGTCAACACCTTGGGGATCAGGTCAAAGTCGGCCGACACGAACAAGGCTTTCTGCTTGTAGCCGCGCTGCTCGTCTTCGCCGAAGGCCGTGTTCGTGTTCAGGCGCAGGGAGGGGTCGGTCGCAAAGGATCCGGGTTCCGGTCCCACGGCCGACAGACAGCTCGGCCCACCGGCCGCGGCAGCGGCAAGATTGGCGGGGCTGCACTGCGGGATGCCCAGGTAGTTGAACATCTGGTTGTCGTTGATGACGAACTTCTCCCAATACAGCCCGACCAGGCCGCGCAGGCGGTAGTCGGCATTGGTGCTCAGCCGGAACTCGTGGCTCTGGTGGGTGTTACGGACTATGTCGCGCCAGCTTCCGACCGGCGAGGTGCATTGCAGCGGCGAGCCCGCCAGGCCGGGATATGGCCCCGGGAAATGCTTCGCGCCCGAGTTGAAATATCCGGCGCCGGTACCGATGCAGGCGTAGTAGGAACCAACCGCGCTGCGCATGTAATTGGAATAGTCCTGTTGCCCGTCGATGTTACGGACCATGTAGCTGCCGGTGTACACCATACTCAGCATATCGCTCAGCTTGCCGTTCAAAGTCCAGGCCGTGCTCTCGTAGCGATCCTTGTTGAACGCCGGCGCGAAGGCGGTGATGTCGTACTTGGGCAGGGCATTGCCGTCGGTGCCCACCGGGTAGGCGTAGAAATAACCGTCCGCCTGCAGGTTCTGATAGTTCTGTTGCAGCAGCACGTCCCAGTCGTCGTTGATCTTCCACAGCGCCGAGAGACGCGCGCCCTGGTAGTCGACGCTATTGGTGTTGCTTGCCTGCAGGGCGCCGTTGTTGGCGGTCGGATTTCCTCCCAGGTCGTGCGGCGGTGTACCGGGCAGATAGCCGATCGTGCTGGCAACGTTGTTGATGTAGCCGCCGCGGCGCTCCGAGAAGAATACCCCGCGCAATGCGAACCGGTCGGACAGCGGGACGTTTAGCACCGCATTGAGCGCGGTATTCGGGTCACCGTGAGCGGTGATGCCATAGGCGGCATTGACGTCGCCCGAGACCGCGTTCAGCCGCGGCTTGTTGGTGATGTAACGAATCGCGCCTGCCTGCGCGCCGCCGCCGAAGAGCGTCCCCTGCGGACCCTCGAGCACTTCGACACGCTCCATGTCGATCAGGTAGACGTCATTGTTGCGCGCCGGGAACTGCATCGACTGGTCGTCCAGATACAACGCCACGTTCGGGAACGGCGCAGTGGTCGACTGTGACTGGTTGCCAGAACCCACGCCGCCCAGTCCGCGCATGAAGATGTTGCCGGTGCCCGGGCCGTTGCCGCTGAAGGTCACGTTCGGCGTGTACTTGAGCAGATCATTGAAAGACACGACGTTCAGCTGCTGCAGTTGTTGACCACTGATCGCCTGGATCGTAATCGGCACGTCCTGCAGGTTCTCGGAGCGGCGCTGCGCGGTGACGACCACCTCCGCCAGCTCGTTCCCCGTGGCGGCAGGGGCCGTAGGGGCCTGCTGCGCATAGACAATTGCGGTGCTCGACGCACTCAGTATGGCCGCCACGGCCGCGGCGATCTTCGGATTAGGCTTCATCATTGTCCCCTGAGGCTCAGTTGTTTGTTTCCCACGCCAGCGCATTCCACCCGCATGTGCGGCTCCCCACACTACTTTTATACCACTCGCCCAGCGTGCGCTTGAATAAAGGCGTCATCATCGCAGGACGCAGCCGCCTGGATGGTGTGGCGCGCACGCATCATAGGCGAGCTCGGGCGGCGCCACGCCCGCAGCCAACCCCCGCGGGTCAACGCCTGCCGGGACGATCCTGGCACGCCCTCGTGAACCGATGATGACGGCGCATCTTCCGGCTCCTGCGGCTTCAGTCCAGTGCGCGGTGCGTGTCGACCATGTCCTTGAGACTTGCGAAGCGGAAGTCGAAGCCGGGCTTGCCAGCCGGTGGCAGCGTTGCGCCCCAGCCGTCCTGCTGCCGACGACGATCAATCCACGCGGTCGCCAGTCCCGCGGCCTTCGCCGGTACGTGGTCGTGGTAGAGGCTCTGGGCGGTGTGCAGGATTTGTCCCCGGTCGATCCCGAGCTTCGCTACCGCGTCGATGAGGTAGCGGAAGTTGCGCGGATCGGGTTTGTACGCGCCAATGTCCTGCGCGGTGCAGATGGCGTCGAATTCAACGCCCAGCTTTTTATTACTGGCGGCGAAGCTGTCGCGATCGACGTTCGAGAGAACGATGAGCTTGTAGTGACGCCCGAGGTATTGCAACGCGGCCGCTGTGTCGGGGAATGCCGGCCATTGCGGCACTGAGTTGCCGAAAGCCACGTGGGTGGCGTCCGGGAGGCTCAGCCGCCATTCGCGCGCGAGACGTCGATGCACCTCGCCCAGGAGATCGCGGTACAGCATGCCCGGGGTCGCCGCCTGCTGCGCCGACTCCTGCTTTGCAAACTCGGCCAGCACCGCCTCGCTCGCACGTGGCGCCCCGCCCGTGCGCAGCAGCGGCGCAAGAGCCGCCAGGATGCCCGTCTCCCAGTCGATGAGCGTCCCGTAACAGTCGAACGTGAGCGCCTTGAAATCAGTGAGCTTCACGGGCGGTGCGTTCACAGGGTGATGCTGCCGCGGCCGATCTCGATGACCTCACCGCTCACGAATATGCGGCGCTCCTGATCAACCTGCAGGCGCAGCTGCGAGGGCCGTCCGGTGTACTCTCCCTGCGAGAGATCGAACTCACAGGGGAGCGTCCGCCCCATCGCCAGACACCAGCCGCCGAGATTCGCGGTCGCTGAGCCGGTGGCCGGATCTTCCCGCACCGAGTTGCCCACCGGAAAGAAGAAGCGCGCCAGGGTGGCGCTGCCGGCGGCGGCAAACACGTACACCATGCTCTGTCCCTCGATGCTCTTGAGCTCCGCGAGCAGTCCCGCCTGCACGTTCACGCGCCGCACCGCCGCCTCGCTCGTCAGCGGCACGATCAGCTGCTCGCGGCCCGCATTCACCCACAGCGGCCGCTCCGCGAGATCCCGTTCTGCAACACCGAGCATCCCCGCCAGCAGCGCCCGGGGACCTGCGACCTCGCGCCAGGTCGGCGCATTGGCCTGCAAGGTCCACCGATCATCAAGCGCGCGCACGGCGATCACGCCCGCCTGCATCTCGAGGGTGAGTCGCTCACCGCCCAATCCAAGCGCGCGACACACGTGCGCCGTGCCCAGGGTCGGGTGGCCGGCAAAGGGCATTTCGAAGCGTGGCGTAAAGATCCGAACCCGCGCATTGGCGCGTTCGGAAGGCAGGATGAAAGTCGTCTCGGAGAGATTGAACTGCAGGGCCAGGGCCTGCATGGTCGCCTCATCGAGCGACTGGCCGCGCTCGAACACACACAACGGATTGCCGCTCAAAGTGCGGCGTCCCTCGGTGAAGACATTGACGATCCGGTAGGCGTGGGTTGTCATGGCTCGTCGGATTCTAGCGCGCCACTTGCAGGACCACACACCATGAGTACCGCCCTCCTGTTCCGCGACGATGCTTACCTGCGCACCGCGAGCGCGCGCGTGACCCGGGTCAGCGAGCGGGGGATCGGGCTCGATCGCAGCATTTTCTACCCGCAGGGCGGCGGTCAGGCCGGCGACACCGGCGTGCTGCGCCTGGCGGACGGACGGCGAATCACAATCGCCGACACCCGTAAGGGCGAAGGCTCCGATGACGTGCTGCATCTGCCGGCGCCGGGCAGCGTGCTGCCGGCAACCGGAGACGAGGTGGAACTTACGATTGACTGGCCGCGACGCTACCGCCTCATGCGTCTGCACACGGCTTTGCATCTCATGTCGTGCGTGGTCCGCGCGCCGGTCACCGGCGGCAACATCTCCCCGGACAAGGCGCGCCTCGACTTCGACATCGAGCTGGCGCTGCTGAACGCCGCGCACATCGAAATGGAAACCAACTCACTGGTGGCATCGCGGGTGGCAACCGAGACCGCTTGGATCAGCGACGCCGAACTGGATGCCCAGCCGCAGCTCGTCAAGACCATGAGCGTGGCGCCGCCGCGGGGAGCAGGCCGGGTGCGCCTGCTCAAGATTCCAGGGATTGACCTGCAGCCCTGTGGCGGCACGCATGTCGCGAACATCGGTGAGATCGGAGCCATCCGCGTGGTGCGGGTGCGCAGCGAGGGCAAGCACAACAAGCGCGTCGAGATCATCCTCACTGAAAGCGGCTGACCTCGATGCCGTTGCCGATGCTGAGGAGAACCGAAGTGACATCACGCGCCACGCGCACGCGCTCGCGGTACGCCCTGGCGTGTATCCGCGCGCTCTCGGGTTGCAGCATGTTGTCGGCCACCACGATCGCGCCCTGAGCGAGCTTCGGATACAGGAGCTCGAACACCGGCACGTACAGATCCTTCCACAGATCGATCAGCACCAGGTCAAATGGTCCCGCGAGCGTCCTGATGCTCGCGAGCGCATCGCCGATCACGAACTCGACGTATTCACTCAGCCCGGCGCGCGCCAGCTGCGCGCTGGCGTACTCGGTCTTCTCCACCTTGTTCTCAAGGGAGGTGACCTTGCCGCCTACCGCCCGGGCCCCTTCGGCCAGCCAGGTCGTGGAATAACCGTAGGAGCTGCCAATCTCCAGGATCCGGCGCGCCTCCCCGGACTTCACCAGCAGATTGAGGAACGTTCCGGTCGCGCGGCCCACCGGCAGCAGCATCTCATCGCGTCGCCGCGCAGCTTCCTCACTCGAGAGCGTGCTCCACACCTTCTCTTCGCGCTCCGCGCGCGCCTCGTAGTCTTCGAGCACCGTGCGCACCGCCTGGTCGAGGGCTGTCGGGTCGTTCATGAGAAATACTCCTGCAGCGAAGCGACGCCCAGACGCTTCGCCTCAAACAGACTCTCGAGATGCTCACGCGAGTTGACGAGCCCGCGCGCACGCACGATGCCGTGCTCATCGAGCAGCGCCCCGAACGGCAGCCGGCCAACCTGGAAGGCCAGACCGAGCGCACCGGAGACGATATAGGGCACGGCTTCCAGACGCTGATCGCGGACGAAGGCGCGTTGCTGCGCAAGATCGCCATCGCTGGCGAGCAAGACATCCAGCCAGCCGCGCTCGTCCTTCCTGCTCGAGAGCACCGCCGGCAACAGCGTCTTGCATACCGGGCAGGTCGGCGACACGAACAGGAGCAGCGTGCTGCGGCCGTCATCTCGCGGCGCGCCAATCGTCACGGCCCGGCCCGCCAGGTCCGTGACCTCAAGCAGCGGCGCGGGCTCACCGACGGTAAGGCCCCGGTTGAGCATGAGCGCGCCGGCGGGCGCGATGCGCTCGTGCAGGACGCCGAGCTGGCGCGTGAGGGCCAGCACCACCGCCGCGAGCGCCACCACCAGGACCCACAGTACGACGTTGGATATCGCGAGCGCGGTCACGGGGAGCCTCGCAGCAGCTGCGCGCGCGGCAGCACCTGCCCCAGCAGACGATCGAGGCTGACGTACAGCAGGGCCACCGTTGCCACGCCCGCGGCAACCGTCAGTGCATCTACGCTAAGCATCGGCCGGGGACTCCACTTCAGGAGCGTGCCGGACACGAGCAGTGCCAGCGCGAGATTGCGCCACACCATCCAGGGTGCAATCGCGCGCCGCTCGTTCGGTCCGCCGCACCCACAGGCAAGATCCGTCCGACCACGGTGCAAATTCACACCGATGGCCAGGGCATACGCGACCAGCAATACCGCCCCGAGAACCCCCGCCCAGGGGCGCGTGAGTCCTGACAGCATGCCGACGCCGGCGCCGAGCTCACTCAACGGCACCGCCCAGGCCAGCCGCGCGCTGCCGGGCAGCAGCGCATACGCATCCACCACAGCCGCAAAGCGCGGCAGATCCACAAGCTTATGCAGCGCGGCGCTTGCGAACAGCAGCGCGTAACAGCCCACGAGCAGCGCGCCGACGGCGGGGTCAAGCATATAGGCCGGCATGATAACGCGATCGCCTCCGTACGATCGCCTCGCCGCGCGAATGCACGTAGCATCACGGCATGGGAAAGGGCCGCCTTGAAGCCTTCACCGACGGCGTCGTCGCGATCATCATCACCATCATGGTGCTCGAGATCCGCGTTCCGCATGACGCGAGCCTGGATGCGCTGCGTGCGGGCGTGCCGGTGTTCCTGGCCTACGTGCTCAGTTACATAAACGTAGGAATCTTCTGGAACAACCATCACCACCTGCTGCACGCCTCCGAACACGTCAATGGCAAGGTGCTATGGGCGAATCTTGCGATGCTGTTCTGGCTGTCGCTGGTGCCGTTCGTCATCCGCTGGATCGATGAGGCGGGCCTGACTGCCCTGCCCGTCGCCTCCTACGGGATCGTGCTCACCGGCGCCGCCATTTCTTATACCGTGCTGACGTGGCAGCTCATTGCCTGCAACGGCCATGATTCGCGCCTGGCGCGGGCGGTTGGCAGCGATCGCAAAGGCAAGCTGTCTCTGGCGCTCTACGTTGCTGCCAGCGGTCTCGCATTCGTGCGTCCGTGGGTGGCGATTGCGCTGTACATCGCCGTGTCGCTGCTGTGGATCATCCCCGACACCCGCATTGAATCGCTGGTCAGGAACAGGACCTAATCCATGAACGACATCCCTACTGTGACTGCCGTCAGCAACGCTGCGCCGTATCTCGTGACCCTGAGCGATGGCGCTCATGAGTGGCAGGCAGATGAACCTGTGGCGCTCGGCGGCGCAGATCTTGCGCCCACGCCGCACCATCTGTTGCTGTCCGCGCTTGGCGCCTGCACCGCCGTTACCCTGCGCATGTACGCCGCACGCAAAAGCTGGGTGCTCGAGGAGGTTCAGGTCGAGCTGCAATTCAACCCCGAGGGTAAGCCCGCGGCCGGCGGCAACGACATTCGCCGGCGCATCACCGTGCGCGGGGCTCTGAGCGCCGAACAACGCGAGCGGCTGCTGCAGATCGCCAACGCCTGTCCCATTCACAAGGTGCTGAGCGGCGAAGTGCGCATCGCGACCTCCCTCGCCTGAAAGGACACGCCGTGACTGAACGGATCGAAGCGCGATCGAGCACCATCGGCGGCGGGCTCACCATCCGGCGCGCCCTGCCCAACACGCGGCGGCGCATGGTGGGCGCCTGGTGTTTTCTGGATCACGCGGGACCCTTGGACTTTCCGCCCGGAGACGGGCTGCGGGTCGGACCGCATCCGCACATCGGCCTGCAGACCTTCACCTGGCTGATCGAGGGCGCCGTGGTTCACCGCGACAGCCTGGGGAATGAAGAAGTCATTACCCCGGGCCAGGTGAACCTCATGACGGCCGGAAGCGGGATCTCCCACTCCGAAGACAGCGTCCCGCCGGCGCACGGCAAGCCATCCGGGAGCACCAGCCGTCTGCACGCCGTGCAGCTGTGGATCGCGCTTCCGGACGCAGAGCGCCACCGCGCGCCGTCCTTCCGCAACCACCCGCAGCTGCCGCTGATCGAGTCCGGAGGGTTCAGTGTCCGCGTACTTGCCGGCAGCGTGTTCGGGCACACGTCCCCCGCTGAAGTCTTCTCGCCGCTGGTCGGCCTCGACCTCCTGGCCAAGAGACCCGGACGCCTTGCGCTCCCGGTGAGCAACTCCTTTGAACATGCGGCACTGGTGCTCGAGGGCGAGGCGCAGGTCGCCGGCGAGACCCTGGCGCCCGGGACGCTTCTTTATGTCGGCCCGGGACGCGACTCAATCGACATCAGCTGCGATAGCGCAGCGCGGCTGATCGTGATCGGCGGAACGCCGTTCCGTGAGGAAATTCTCCTGTGGTGGAACTTCGTGGCGCGCACGCCCGCGGAAATCCAGCAGGCAACGCACGAGTGGAACGCCGGGCAGCGCTTCGGCAGTGTCCATGGCAGTCCCTCGGCGCCGCTGGTGGCGCCGGACCCGGCGGGCTTGCATCTGCGCGCCGACGCCGCGAAGCCCGCTTCGACCTGACCCCTCGCCCTTGGCCGGATCTTCCATGCGCGGACTCTCTGAACGTTCATTCAATGGCCTTGTGCAGGACTGGATCTGGCTCCGACCGACGCGATTTACTCGTATGTGATTGCTCTAGCTGTATTTTTCTGGCAACAGATTGCCTGTCTTGCGTCTCCCGCGGCCTTGATGGAATATAGCCGCGTCAGGGGAACGATAACCATTGAGTGCGCGTTCAATGCTCCACTCAAACATGCATCCGGTCATCCCGGGCGAGCGTGACGCCCGCCCGTCGCTGCGCGTCGGCGTGATCCTGGCTCAGCACTTCACACTTTCCGCGTTCGGCGTCTTCATCGATCACCTGCGGCTGGCCGCCGACGAAGGCGATCGCAGCCGCCCGCTGCACGTCCAATGGTCGATCATGGCGAGCCGACCCGACCCGATAGCGGCCAGCTGTGGCGTGATGCTCGGGCCAACCAGCGGGTTGCTGGCGCCGGACTGCCTCGACTACGTGGTGGTGATCGGCGGCATCCTCCATGCCGGACCCCAGATCGACGAGGCGACGCTGCGCTACCTGCGCGAGGTTGGCGCGACGCACGTGCCGATGATCGGCATTTGCACCGGGAGCTTCATCCTGTGCCGGGCCGGACTCATGAAGGGCCGGCGCTCGTGCGTGAGCTGGTACCACTATCAGGATTTTCGTCGCGAGTTTCCGGGCCAGGAAGTCATCGCGGACCGGCTGTTTCTCACCGACGGCGCGCGCATCACTTGCGCCGGCGGCGCCGGCGCTGCGGCGCTGGCTACCTGTCTGATTGGACAACACCTGGGAAGTGCGGCCGCAACCAAGGCGAGCCAGGTGTTGTTGTTCGACCGTCCACGCTCGGGAAACGAAGCGCAGCCGCACCCGCCGCTGGCGGCGGACGTGACGGAGCCGCGCGTGCGCCGGGCGCTCTTGCTCATGGAACAGAATCTGGCGCGCCCGATCACGGTTGCGGCAGTCGCCGCCGAGCTGGGCGTCTCGGCGCGGCAGCTGGAGCGCCTGTGTCGCAAACACACCGGCACCGGGCCCGCCTCGCTTTACCGACAGCTGCGCATGCGCTACGCCAACTGGCTGATCGTCAACACCGATCGCTCGGTTACCGACATTGCCAATGAGGCAGGGTTTGCGGACTGCGCGCATTTCTCGCGGCAGTTCAAGGACGCCTACGGTCGTGCGCCCTCGACCCACCGGCTGCGGCCGCAGCGGCGGGCGAACGGCGACGCGGCGGGTGCCCGCGGATTCGACTGATTGATTAAAGGGATCAAGCAATGAACTCGAAGATCTCCTATGCGGTGGCGGCGATCCTCGGCAGCGCATCGTTCGCCGCGACCGCTGCGGACGCGCCGGCTGACACGTCCAATGCCGGCCCGAGTCCGGCTGCCGACACGCTCAGCGAAATCGTCGTTACGGCACAGCGCCGCTCGCAGAACATGCAGGACGTGCCGATCTCCATGCAGGCCTTTACGGCGCAGTCCCTGCAGCAGCTCAACGTCTCGACGCTCGACGACTACATCAAATTTCTGCCGAACGTTACCTCGGCGAGCAACGGGCCCGGCCAGAACGAGGTCTTCATGCGGGGGCTGAGCGCCGGCACGCAGCCGAGCCAGGGCAGCGGCTCCACGGGCGTGTGGCCGAACGTCGCGATCTATCTGGACAATCAATCCGGTCAACTCCCGGGTCGCAATCTCGACATCTACGCCGCCGATCTGAATCGCATCGAGGTTCTCGAAGGTCCGCAGGGAACGCTGTTCGGTGCGGGCGCCGAGGCTGGCGTGATCCGCTACATCACCAACGAACCGAAACTCGACGTCGCCGAGGGAAGCGCCAAGGCCGAGTACGGGGTGACCGCTCACGGGGATCCGAATACCGCGCTGACTGCGGTGCTGAACCTGCCGCTGATCCCCGGCGCCATGGCCGTGCGTGGCGTGGTCTACAGCGACCGGCGTGGCGGCTACATCGACAACGTGCCGGCGACCTTCACGCGCAGCGCCAGCGACATCGGGATCCATTACGCGAACTATGCGACCGGCTGCGCCAGCGGCACGCCGGTGAACGGCGTGTGTTCCGGCGCGGGCAATTCAGCGACCGCCTTTGGCGTGCCACCCGGCAGCCCGGTGATCAGTAACGGCAGCCTGGCCGGCAGGGCCATCAACCCGGTCACGTACCAGGGGTTTCGCGTCGAGGCACTGTACAAGTTCAATGATGACTGGGACGCGCTGATCACCCAGTCGTACCAGGACATGGACACGCGGGGCGTGTTCTACCAGCAGCCCAATGCCTCGGATGGCGCGCCGCTGCAGCCGCTCGAAGTCACGCTCTTCAACAAGGCCTACAACAAAGACAGATTCGAGAGCACCGCGTGGACGGTGAACGGCAAGTTCGGCGATCTGAAAGCGGTCTATACCGGCGGCTATCTGGTGCGCAATGTCGATCAGATCGGCGACTACACCAATTACTCCCGCGGCTTCTATGCCGACTACTATCAGTGCTACGGGCCGGGGACGGGGGGCTTCCTGGAGGGCTTGAACGGCGGCGCGGGCGACACGAATCTGAAGTCAACCTGCTTCTCGCCGAGCGTCATCTGGCACTCGGTCGAGCGCAACACCCACCAGCAACACGAGTTTCGCCTCAGCACACCGGATGAGTGGCGTCTGCGCGCGATCGCCGGCGCGTACTACGAGGACAACAAGCTCTTCGACCAGACCGGCTGGGGTTACAAGAGCGTGCCATCGTGCACCGCCAGCGGCGCACCCGGAACGCCGGGAAATTCCGGCTGCTTCTCGGACGTAGGCACGTTCCCCGGATCGACGGTGGTGAATCCCGGCATTCATCCGGCCCCCATCTCCTTCTATCAGGACCAGGTGCGCGACACCAAGCAGACGGCTTTTTTCGTGTCGCTCGACTACGACCTGATACCGAAGGTGCTGACGGCCACGGTGGGCACCCGCCACTTTCAGTTCAAGAACTCCATGGCGGGTAGCGTGCTGTCGAGCTTCGGCTGCTTTGAGGACGGTGTGCAAGCCGCCGGATGCCACGCTGCAGGGTTCTCGTTCAACCTCGACGCGGCGAATCTGCGCGACACCGAGTCCGGCTTCAAGAGCCGCGGCAACCTCACTTGGCACGTCACACCGGATGCCATGGTGTACTACACCTTTTCGCAGGGCTTCCGCCCCGGCGGCTTCAACCAGAACGGCGGTTCGGCGAAGGCCCTGGGAACCGACGGAGTGCCGCAGTACCTGCTGGCCTCCGCGTATTTTTCCGACCGGTTGACGAACAACGAAATCGGCTGGAAGACGGAATTTCTTGATCACCGCCTGCAGTGGAACGGGGCTATCTACCGGGAGAACTGGGACAACGTCCAGGTGCCGTTCTTCGACCCCGGCGTAGTCGGCAACATCTTCTACGACACCAACGGTCAGGATTTCCTCATCAAGGGTATCGAGACCTCGGTGATCGCCCGGGTTGTCAGCGGCCTGACGCTGCAGGGTGCGGCCTCCTGGAATCAGAGCCGGCAGACGAATTCGCCGGTGCTGATCGACAACAATCCCGCCAGCAACAACTTCGGCAAGCAGATCACGCAAGCTTGCCCCAGCGGCATCGCCAGCTGCGCGCCGATCCAAAACCCGTACGGTCCGGTCGGTGCCCCGAGCGCCAATGCGCCGCCACTGCAGTTCAGCCTGCGCGCGCGCTACGAGTGGAGCTTCGGGGACTACCTGCCGTTCGTGCAATTCAGCGCCAGCCACAGCGGCCATTCATATACCCAGGCGGGCTCGAATCCTTCGTTCGCCGTATCAGGCCTCACGACCTCGCGGTTGCGGTTCGAGAATCCGGCTTACACCACTTATGACGCCTCCTTCGGCGTTACGAAGGATCCGTGGTACGTGATTGTTTCCGGCCAAAACGTGAGCAATTCGAACGCCAGTACCTTCGTCAGCACCGACCAGTTCATCGTCGCGCAGACGCCGCTACGGCCGCGGGTGCTCAGCATGTCGTTCGGCTACAAATTTTGAGGCCTGAACTTCGGGCGAGCTGAGCTCAAGCGCGCCTTGCGTTGGGGCCCCGGTGTCTGATACTGCCCCGGCCATGAGCCATCCCTCGCCGGTGGAACTTGAGGTTCGGCGCATACGCGGACTCGTAACGGAGCGGCGGTTCACCGCGGGCCTGCGGGCGGCCGAGGCGCTGCTGCTCGTGGTGCCGGAGAATCGCGACGTCCTCTACCTGCGCGCGCTTGCGCAACGTCACCTCGGCGACATCCCGGCAGCGCTGGTCACGCTCGACGCGCTTGAAAAGCTGCATGCGCGCTTCAGCCGCCTGTACCAGGAGCGAGGGCACTGTCATGTGGCGCTGAAGCAGGCTGCGGCGGCCATTGATGCCTTCCTGCGCGCTGTACGGATCAACCCGGCGCTGCCGGCGAGCTGGAGCATGCTCGAAGGCCTGTACCGCATGACCGGGCAGGCGGCGAACGCTGCGGAAGCGGCCGCGCATGTGGCGACGTTGAAAAAGCTCCCGCGGGAGGTCGTCACGGCGAGCGCACTATTCTCGGACGGTGAATTGACGGCGGCCGAGCACGTGATTCGCGCTTTCCTGCTCAGCCACGGCCACCATGTCGAAGCCATGCGTCTGCTCGCGCGCATCGGCATCGAGCGTGACGTGCTCGACGACGCGCAACTGTTGCTCGAGGCGGTGCTCGACGTGGCGCCCGACTATCACCCTGCCCGGTTCGACTACGCGCAGGTGCTCGTCAAACGCCACCTGTACAAACAAGCACGGGAGCAAGCAGAAAAACTACTCGCCGCGGACCCTGCCGATCGCAGCTATCGCACACTCCATGCGATGACATGTGTGGGCCTTGGCCAGCACGAACGCGCCATCGAACTGTACCGGGAGTTGCTGCCCGGCGCGCTGCAGCCCGCTGAGCTGCATCTGTCGATCGCTCACACCCTCAAGACCCTAGGCAGGCGCGAGGAGGCCATCGCCGCGTATCACGCGGCGGCGGCGGCGCGCGCCGGGTACGGCGACGCCTGGTGGAGTCTGGCGAATCTCAAGACCTACCGGTTCGCGGACCGGGAGTTAGAGCAAATGCGCGCCGCGGAATCAGCCGCATCGACATCGGTGACTGACCGCTACCAGCTGTGCTTTGCACTCGGTAAGGCACTCGAGGACCAGGAGCAATATGCGACGTCCTTCGAGTACTACGTCCGCGGCAACGCACTCAAACGCTCCGAGAGTCGCTACCGCCCGGAAGTCTTCGAACGCAACACCCGCCTGCAGATCGGGGTCTGCACACCGCAGCTGTTCGCCCGTAACCGGGATGGCGGAGCGCCCGCCGCCGACCCGATATTCATCGTGGGTCTGCCGCGCTCCGGCTCGACGCTCATCGAGCAGATCCTGGCGTCACATTCCGCGGTCGAAGGCACGCAGGAGCTCGCTGATATCCCGCGTCTGGTGGTGGACCTTGCGGGCCGCGACCCGGACCCCGACAACCCGCGCTATCCGGCGGTGCTGGCGGACATGACGGCTGCGGACTATCGCCGCCTCGGCGAGAAGTATCTTAGCGACACGCGCGTCTTTCGCAGCGGCAAAGCGCACTTCATCGACAAGATGCCCAATAACTTCCGCCACATCGGGCTTATTCACCTGATGTTGCCCAACGCGAAGATCATCGACGCCCGGCGCGAGCCGATGGCCTGTTGTTTCGGCAATCTCAAGCAGCTGTTCGCGAGTGGGCAGGAATTCACCTACAGCATCGAAGACATCGCGCGCTACTACCGCACTTATCTCGAACTCATGCGGCACTGGAATGCCGTGCTGCCGGGGCGGGTGCTGCGGATACAGCACGAGGACCTGGTCGATGACCTCCCGGGGAACGTGCGCCGCCTGCTCGACTACTGCGGCCTCGAGTTTGAACCGGCCTGTATCGAGTTTTACAAGACCGAGCGCAGCGTGCGCACCGCCAGCTCCGAGCAGGTCCGTCAGCCGCTGTATCGCGAAGGCCTCGACCAGTGGCGCCACTACGAGCCGTGGCTCGGCGCGCTGCGCGAAGCGCTCGGGGACGCGCTGACGCGCTACCGGGACTGAGACTCACTAACGCTGCGCCCGCTCCCAGTCAGTCGCGACGTAATACGGCGCGCTCGCACGCGCCAGCGGTGTGACTCCCCGGATGTGGTCGGCGGCTTTCTCCGCCAGCATGATGGTCGGGGCGTTGAGATTGCCGGTCGTGATCGAGGGCATGATCGAGGAGTCGACGATCCGCAGTGCGTCCAGGCCAATGACGCGCGTGGCGGGATCGACGACCGCGCGCCGGTCTGCAGCGTTGCCCATGCGGCAGGAGCAGGACGGATGGAAGGCACTTTCAGCCTTGGCGCGGATAAAGGCATCAATCTGCGCATCCGTCTGCACCGCCTCTCCCGGCTGGATCTCGCGGCCGCGATAACGCTCGAAGGCCCGCTGCGCGAAAATCTCGCGCGTCAGGCGCACGCAGGCGCGCATCTCCTGCCAGTCTTCGGGACGGGACATGTAGTTGAAGAGGATCAGCGGCTTATCGAGCGCCTGCGCGGATGCCAGCCGCACCCAGCCCTGGCTCAACGAGCGCAGCGGTCCCACGTGTGCCTGGAAGCCATGCTCGTGCGCCAGCGACGAACCGTCGTAGCTCACGGCCATCGGCAGGAAATGAAACTGGATGTCCGGGTAGCGCACTCCGGCGCGACTGCGGATGAAGCCGCCGGTCTCGAAATGATTGGTGGCGCCCAGACCCTTGTGCGTCAGCAGCCAGTTCACACCGATCAGGGCCCGGCGCAACGTCGACATTTCGCTATACAGGGTGATGGGCTCGCGGCACGCCACCTGGAAGTAGAACTCGAGGTGGTCCTGCAGGTTTTCACCGACGCCGGGAAGTTCGTGGACGACCGCGATGCCGTGTTCGCCCAGCTCCTGTGAAGGTCCGATGCCGGAAAGTTTCAGCAGCTGCGGGGAGTTGATGGAACCTGCGCACACGATGACTTCGCGCCGCACGCGCACGTCAAAGAGCTGCCCGCCGCGCCAGTAGCGCACGCCAACCGCACGCCGGCCCTCGAACAGGATGCGCGTGGCAAGGGCATGCGTGCGCACCTCCAGATTGCGCCGGCGCAGCGCCGGCCGCAGATAGGCGTTGGCGGCGCTGCAGCGCCGGCCGCCCCCCACCGTCATGTCCATGTACCCGAAGCCTTCCTGCTGAAAGCCGTTCATATCGGCCGTCCGCGGGTAGCCTGCTTCGCGTCCGGCCTCAAGCCACGCTTCGTGCAGCGGATTGGTGAGCAAACCTCGGCGCGTTTCGAGCTTGCCGTCGCCGCCGCGGTAATCGTCAGCTCCCGCGGCGCGCTTTTCCGCGCGGCGGAAATACGGCAGCACGTCGTGATACCCCCAGCCGCTCGCGCCCTCGGCCACCCAGCGCTCGTAATCCAGCGGGTTGCCGCGCACGTACACCAGACCGTTGATCGAGGAGGAGCCCCCGAGAACCTTGCCGCGCGGAGTGTGCAGGCGCCGGCCATTCAGGTTTGGCTCGCTTTGCGTGAAGTAGCGCCAGTCGTAGCGGGGCATGTTCATCGGCACCGACAGCGCGGTCGGCATCTGGATCCACAAGGAACGATCCGAGCCCCCGTACTCGAGCAGGAGCACACTGTCCCGCCCGTCCTCGCTCAGGCGATCCGCGAGCACGCAGCCGGCGGAGCCTGCGCCGACGATCACGTAGTCAACGGTTGCCTCGCTCACCGTGAAACTCGTCGCGGCCCTTCAGTAGGGTGCGTCGACGTCGCCCATGGCGACATAGACGCTCTTGAGCTGCGTGTAGTGTTCGATCGCCGCCCGGCCGTTCTCGCGTCCCAGCCCCGAGAGTTTCACGCCGCCGAAGGGCAGCTCGACCGGCGTGATGTTGTAGTGATTGATCCAGCAGGTGCCGGCCTGCAGCTGCGCGATCACCCGGTGCGCGCGTGTCAGGTCGTTGGTGAACACCCCCGCCGCCAGTCCAAACTCGGTGGCGTTGGCGCGTGCAACCACCTCGTCCTCGTCGTC
>JANWKL010000152.1 GCA_025451375.1 Steroidobacteraceae bacterium | reverse complement strand
ATCAACAGCGCGGTACAGGCCATATTCGCCAAGTACCCGGGCTGACCCGCCCGCATATCTCACGCATACCTGTAGTCATGTGGGGTGCGGCCGTCACGCGCGGGCGCTTCGCGTATTATCGTGGCGGGCCTGAGCATCACTAAGGGAATGTCATCGATGCCCTCACCCCGCCTCGCCCTCCTCGGCCTGACGCTCGTGGCTGCCATCGCAACCTCGTCAGCCACCTCACTCCTGCCTGGCCTGCACCAGCACGCCGCCACACCTGCGGGCACCGCGCGCCTGATGGTGTTCGGAGGCCGCAGTGCCGCCCAGGTGCAGGGTACCGACCGTAAGCTCGATGCCGCGCTGGCACATCTCGTCCGCCAGGCGCCTCGCGCGCGCATCGATCACGCGCTCGAGGATCTGCACTCCCTGAGTCCGGCCGCGCACTTCGCGCGCGGCCCCGACGGCACCGCGCTCGTGGCCGTCGACGCGGTGACGCACGGCGACCCCCAGAGCCTCCGGAACGTGCTGGTCGGCTTGGGCATGCAGCACGTCGCGGTGTACGGCAACGATGTCGGCGGCCTGCTGCCGGTGAGCGAGATCTCGGCAGCGGCCGCTCACGATGAAGTGCTGTCGCTGCGTGCTGCCATGTGGCATACGCGCGCAGGCCCGGTCACCTCACAAGGCGATTTCGCCCAGGGAAGCACCGCGCTGCGCGCGGCGAATACCTCAGTGACAGGCGCGGGAGTGACAGTCGGGGTGATGTCCAACAGCTTCAACTGCTACGCCTACTACGCCGCCAACCCTACGAGCTACACCCAATTCGGAATTTCAAGCTACTACCCGCAGCCGCCAAACGGAATCGCGAACCCCCCCGATGCCCCACAGGACGTGGCGAGCGGCGCCCTGCCGGCGGGTGTCAACGTCGTGCAGGAAGCAGACTGCGCGAACTTCGGCGGGCCGTTGCAACTTCCGGACACGGACGAGGGGCGGGCCATGCTGCAGATCGTGCACGACGTCGCGCCGGGAGCGGCTCTCGCGTTCTACAGTCCGGTCAGCGAAGCGGATTTTGCCAATGGTGTCATGGCGCTCGCCAACGCCGGCGCCAGAGTCGAGGCCGACGACCTCGGATTCTTCGACGAGCCGTTCTTCCAGGACGGCATTATTTCCCAGGCGATCGACAGCGTCGCCACCCGCACCACCAATCCCGTGGCCTACTTCACCGCGGCCGGCAACGACGGCGGCGGCAAGCTGGCCTACGACAACACCACGCCGAGTTTCAATACCCTCTCCGCGAGCGCACCGAACGCGGGAGAAATGCTGCTGAACTTCGACGCCACAGGCGCGACGAACACGGTCAGCCTGCCGCTGAGCCTAATGCCATTCGTCCCTGGGCAACTAGCTGCACTGGTCGTGGAATGGGATCAACCCTACGCCACGAGCGGCCAGATCGGCGACGGCACCGGCGCGACAAGTCAGATCGACGTGTGTGTTACGTCCGTATCCGGGACGGACGAGATCCTCAACGTCAACACAGGAAAGCCGACGGTCTGCACCGGCCCGAACGCCGTGGGCTCGGACCCCGTTCAGACCCTGATCATCGCAAACCCCGCCAACTCCAACGCCAACACCGGAAGCGAAACACTAAACATCCAGATCGGGCTCGTGAATGGCATCCCGCCAGGACGGATCAAGTTCGTGCTGGAGGATGATGGCGCGGGCAGCAGCATCAACCAGTTCAACACATCCGGCCCCACCATCCAGGGGCACGCCAACGCCGTCAACGCGGGCACCGTGGGCGCTGCGTTCTACGGCCACACACCGCGCTGTGGCGTGAGTCCTGCGGTGCTTGACGTGTATTCCTCGGCCGGCGGTGATCCAGTCCTGTTCGATGCTGCCGGCAACGCGCAGACGGCCGTGATCCGCCAGAAGCCGGACTTTGTGGGTCCGGACGGTGTCAACAACACGGTGCTGGGCCCGCCGGGGACCTTCGGCTACACCAATGGCACCGCTGAGTGTCAGATCAATGGTGTCTTCCCGAGCTTTTTCGGAACCTCCGCCGCGACTCCACACGTCGCGGCCGTGGCGGCGCTGCTGCTGCAATACAACTCGACGCTCACACCGGCGCAGATTTACGCGGCCTTGCGCAGCACGGCCTCTGCCATGGGCGCGGTACCGAACCTGAACGCCGGTTACGGATTCATCCAGGCGGACAAGGCAATTCAGGCGGTGCCCGCCGGTACTGCGCCTCCCGCGACGGGAGGCGGAGGGCATGGCGGTGGCGGCCTCGACAGCGTCACCCTGCTCGCGCTCGCCTGCCTCCTGGGCCTGCGATTCCTGGTGCCGGCGCGCCGTTCGCGGCGGGCGTTGCCGCGCGCGCCGCTCCCGCGCTCAAGGCGGGAGCGCTAAAAGCGCCGCCAGCAACGCTGCGCCATTGGGCGAGCCCAGGCCGGTGCACGCGTCCCATCCCGGGCCGGCCTTGTAGGCGCCGTTGTTACCCTGAGTGATGTCGCGGAACGCCTTGGTGCCAATCTGGTAGAACGCGGCGTGCGGCTCGCCCACCGGCCGGCCGAGCTTCTGGTTGCAACGCGCGATGAGCGCCGCCCACAAGGGCGCCACGGCGCTCGTGCCGCCGATCACCTGCGCGGTGCCGTCCACCAACACCGCATATCCTGTGAGCGGATCCGCGTTACCGGAGACATCGGGCACGCCGCGCCCGGGGCTGCCCGCGGGTGAGGCCGGTACCGCACTGCCCGACTGCCAGGCTGGCAGTGCAAACACGGTGCTGACTCCGCCGCCGGTGGCGCCGTCGCCGGAAGCATTCTCATTCCATACCACTTCACTTTGGATACTTCCGCCCTTCGCGTTCAGGCGCGTGCCGCCACAGGCAAGCGCATAGGGGCTGGAGGCCGGAAAATCCACGTGCGGTGTCGTGCCCGCCTCCCCGTCACCCGAGCCGCTGTCGCCGGCGGCGACCGTCACCGTGATCCCGAGCGCGGCGGCATCCTCCAGCGCGGTTTGCATGGCATCGCGTGACGGACCGGTCCAGCTGTCCTCCGGACCGCCCCAGCTGATGGAGATCACCGCGGGCTTGCGTGTGGCATCGTGCGCGGCCTGGGAAATCGCTTCGTAGAAACCCTGGTCGGTGTTAGGTGCGAAGTACACGGCGATGGCGGCGCCGGGGGCGAGCGACCCCACCACCTCGATGTCGAGCATCACCTCGCCGTCGGCGTCCCCGCCCGGCGTGTTGGTCCCGCCCGCGACCGCAACCGCGGTGACGGTGGGCGCATTCGCAATCCCGAGCCCGCTGAAGTACTGCGTGAGATCAGCGGCGCGGAATCCGCCGCCCAGCTCGATGATCGCCACCGTCTCGCCACTGCCGTCGGTGCCCGCGGGAAAGCCGTACAGCTCTCCGAGTTGCGGCGGCGTGTAGCTGACACTCGGCGTCGCCTGGGGCCGGCGCACGTACGAGCGCGCGACCGGCCGGCGATCCAGCCCCAGCACCGCGATCACACCGGGCGGCAGCTGCGGCGCGTGACCGCAGCCGACGAAGGCGTCGCGCCCGTCGTCGTACTGATATCGTCCGAGCGTCACACGGAAGGCGCGTTGCAGCGTCGTCGGGCTAGCGGACAGATGCAGCACGCGGCGCCCCGGGTCGGTGCCGAGCTCGGTGAGACCGTGCGCCCGGACGAAGCCGCGCAGGCTCGCAAGATCCGCAGGATCCGCACCGCAGTCGTGCGCAAACTGCGTCCGCGGGGCCAGCCGCGGGGCGCGCGGCCAGGACGCTGCCCGGGGCGCGGCTCCCGCCCGGCGCCGCAACACCAGCGTGATATCGATCGGATCGGTGCCGGTGTGGGGACCTAAGTATTTCAATCCGGCGGGTGTCGTCCAGTGAGATGGACGCGCGGAATTCAAGCTCATAACGCGACTCCTTGCGCTTCGAACAAGCCTTGTCCAGCATGCGCGAAGGTGACACGTGAGGCAAAGAAAAAAGCCCGCGGCGGTGCAGGCAGCGCGCCGACGGGTTTACGACGGACATTGCAGGGCGCGTCCTGCGCGCTCGCGCTGCTGGGCATGGTCGGCGCGCGGGCGGCAGCGCCCGCCGACACCGGCTTTGCGAACTTCGCGTTCGCGAGCGAACTCGGCTCCGGCATCTACGAGGTCGGCGGGCGCACGCTGCAGGTCTATCAGCTGCAGCCCAGCTACAAGCTGCGGGCCGCGGCGCCGCGCGGCGGCCGGCCTGGAATCCGGCTGGTACTCCCGGTGACCCTCGGCTTCTTCAATTTCCAGCCGGAGGATCTGGTACATCTGCACGTTCCCACGCAGATCAACGCCCTGAGTCTTGAGCCCGGAGTCGAGCTTGATTACTGGCTGAACGATGCCTGGCATGTCTACCCGTACGTCAAGGGCGGCGGCACGTTTGCCTCCTCGACCCAGATCAATGCGGTGATCTACGGCGCGGGAATCCGCAGCGACTTCGCCTTCCACGCTCTGGATGGCGCAGGACTGTGGCGCGCCGAACTCGGTTACGCCGGGGTCCACTATCACGACAGCAGCCTGCCGAATGATTCCTTCACGCGGCTGCGCGATGGCATTGAGTTGCGCCGCGCCTTCGCCTGGTCGTGGCGCGAGCGCGCAGTGGAACTCGCGCCGTACGCCATCACCGACATCTACTTCAACGCGCCGTCCGGACCGTACTCGGGGATCAGCGCGCGCACCGTGCAATTCGAAACGGGTCTGATGTTCGGCGCGCTGCCCATGTGGCAGGTCCGCAGCTTTACGCTGCCCCGAATCGGGATCGGCTACCGGGTTGCCGGGGTGCTGTCGGGGTGGCGCCTGGTGCTCGGCGATCCGTTCTGACGCACCGGTGCGAGCTGGATTACGGTTTCAGTCCGTAGACATCCACTTCGCCGGGATTGGCGGTCGAACTGTCGGCGCCACCGTAGTTGTCGCCGCGCGTCCCGATGTACACCTTGCCGTTCGCCACCGTGGGCACGGTGAACTTCACGGCGAACCCGGCAATATCACCGCCCGCCATCGTGCTGTTCCACAACTCAGTTGAGAGCCTGGTCGCATCGTAGGCGTGCAGGACTGTCGGACCGCAGCTGGGTGATTGCCCGGTACAGTATTTCGAGTTGTCCAATGCCCAGACAATGCCGTTGGCGGTCGCACTGCTCGCGGAGACCGAGGCGCTGACACCCGGGAACCAGAATGCCCCGGGCGAGCTCGACGTGACACCCGAGAACGCCCCAGTCGTGGGGCTGACGGTATAGGCGTTCAGGGGAGCGATGCCGCCGGCGCCGACGCGGTAGACCCCGGTGACATACAAGGTGTTGTTCCAGAATGCGGGCGTGCCATATACCTGCCCGGCGCCGCCGTCAGCCAGGAACGGCGGAATATAGGCGTTGGCATCCCCGAAGCCACCCAGGTTGTCGCGCTTGAGTACATACACGTAACCGTCCTTGCCGGGGATCACCACCAGGTGCGGCGCCCCGGCGGGCAGGCTCAGCACGACGGGACCGCCTGCGCCCAGGTCAAGGTCGCTGGAGTTCAGTGTCACCTCGTTCGACGGCGTGAAGTAACCCGCAGTCGAGGTCGGTGCCGTGAGTGCCGGGGTGACCTTCACCAGCGAGTCGCCGAAGTCATTGTTAGGCGCGGTGCTGCTGTTGGCATCGAAGGGACCGTTGCCGGTGGCAAAATAGAGATTCCCGCTCGGGTCCGCCGCCGGTGCGCCGCCGCTCATCCAGATGCCGCTCTCTCCGGGTGCGGGCTGGCCGTTGGGGGCTACGTTGAGAATCGCGGTCTGCGTAAACGCCGAGCCGTTGAAGGTATAGCCCATCATCCAGCCGTACCAGGGCGAGTGGTCCTCGTGCGAGCCCCACGCGACGTAGATCGTGCCATTCACCAGGGCAAGGCTGGGGCGCTGGTGTTCCTGCTGCGCGCTGAAGGTTACCGTGGTGCCGCCATCGTCCGTACCTGGATAGGTCCCCGCGATCACCGTCGGCGCACCCGGCTTCTCGGCGCCGGTGGTGAGACTTATGGCGTGCAGACGCTGGTAGAAGATCGTCCCGGTGGAATCGACCGACTTGGCGACGACGTAGAGGATGCCGGCTGCCGAATCGATCACCGGCGTGCCGGTGATTCCGATCTCCGGCACGACGTCCTGGTAACCCGAACCGACCGAGGTCCCCGGCACCGAAGTCTCGCCTGCGGTCGCACCGTACGCGGTGCTGACCAGACTGCCCTTCCACAGCTGCGTGCCGGTGTCCGCGTCGAACGCGTACACGCTGTCGTGCTGGGTGGCGACGAACAGCACGTTGTGCTTTGCGCCACTCACGGTCAGGTTGGCGGCCCACAATGGCTGCGCATACACCGCACCGTCCACATGCAGCGAAAACAGTTTGCCGAAGGTGCCGGTGGTCGTGCTTGTCGTGGTGAGCGCGTACTCCTGGGTATTGGCGCCGTCGCGCGCCACGTCGTTTCGATAGGTGAACACCCCGCTAAGGTCAGTGACGGCAACCTTGATCGCAAAGCTCTTGGTGTTATCGCTGATGCTGGTCGCCGTGAGTGTGTACACGCCCGCGGTCCCGGGAGCGGTCAGAGTCACGTTCACACCCGTAAGGCTGGTCGTCGGCGTGATCGAGCCGCCGGCAGGATTCAGACTCCAGGTGACGCCGCTCGCGTCATTCGTGGTCGCAGATACGCTCAGCGTCTGGCCGACCGTCAGTGCCGCGGCCTTGGGCGCGATGGCGGTGACCGTGATGCCCGTCGTCGTGATCGTCAGCGTGAGGGTCGCGGTCGCTGACTGTTGCGGGGTGCCCGCGTCTGTAACCTTGAAAGTAGCTGTGGACGATCCTGCCGCCGTCGGCGTACCCGCAATGACGCCTTTCACGGGGTCCAGAGTCAGTCCTGCCGGCAACGTGCCGCTGGCGACCGACCAGGTATAAGGCGTCGTCCCCCCGGCGGCTGAAAGACTCGCCGAGTAGGCGGCGCCGATCGTTCCGCCAGGAAGTGACGTCGTCGTAATGCTGAGCGTGCCCGTGGTGATGGTGAGCGTCATCGCCGCCGGCGCGCTTTGCTGGGGGCTGCCGGAGTCCGTGACCCCGAACGTCAGCGACGTGCCGGAAACCGCCGTTGTTGGTGTGCCCGAAATCACGCCTGTCGCTGGGGTTAGGGTCAGACCCGCCGGCAACGTGCCGCTCGTGAGCGACCACGTATAGGGTTTCGTGCCTCCGAGGGCCGCCAGCGTCACAGTGTAGAAAACCCCCACCTGCCCGTTCGGGAGCGAGGTGCTCGTGATGATCAGTATCGCGGGCGCAATGGTCAGGGTCAGCGGCGCGGTTGCCGTGCCGGTGGCGGAATCGGTGACCTTGAACATCAGCGTAGTGACCGACGCCGCGCCGTTCGGCGTACCGGTGATGGTGCCGCTCGGATTCAACGTCAGGCCCGCCGGCAACACGCCGCTCGTGATCGACCACGTATACGGCGCCGTACCGCCCGCGGCGGCGAGCGTCGCCGTGTAGGACGCCCCCACCTGGCCGTTCGGCAGCGACGTGGTTGTCACAATCAACACGCCCGGGTCGACGCTGAGGGTCAGCGTCACGCTGGCGCTTTGCGCAGGAACGCCGGAGTCCATGACCTTGAACGTCAGCGGCGTCGCCGACGCCGTGGCGTTCGGCGTGCCCGAAATCGTACCGGCGCTAAACGTGAGGCCGGCCGGCAGGGTGCCGCTGGTGAGCAACCACGTGTACGCCCCCGTACCGCCCGCGGCCGCGAGCGTCGTCGTGTAGGACGCCCCCACTCGGCCGTTGGGGAGTGAGCTGGTCGTGATCACCAGGGTGGCCGGCGCAATGGTCAGCGTCAGGGTCGCGGTCGCGGTCTGCGCCGGAGCGCCCGTGTCCACAACCCTGAATGTCAGCGACGTGGCGGACGTCGTGGCCGTCGGTGTACCCGAAATGACGCCTTTCACGGGATCCAGAGACAATCCGGCCGGCAAGGTGCCGATCGGGAGCGACCAGGTGTAGGGCGTCGTGCCGCCGGTCGCGCTGAGCGTCGTGAAGTAGCTCTTCCCCACCTGTCCGCCCGGCAGCGAGGTGGTGGTGATCTTGAGCATTGCCGCGGTAATGGTGATGGTCATCGACGCGGTCGCACTCTGTGCAGGGACCTCTGAATCCGTGACCCTGAATGTCAGCGAGGTTCCGGATGCCGCCGCGCTCGGTGTGCCGCTGACGATGCCCGTCGCGGGGTCCAGCGACAGCCCCGCCGGCAAGGTGCCGCTGGCGAGCGACCAGGTGT
>JANWKL010000151.1 GCA_025451375.1 Steroidobacteraceae bacterium | reverse complement strand
GGCCTCGCGCACGTTCGCCGGATCCATCTGGTAGGAGCGCCGGTCGCCGAAGGCGGGGGCCGACTCCGCCGCCTCTCGAAACGGTCCATAGAACGAGGAGGCGTATTTCGCCGCATAGGACACGATCGGAGTGGTGGCGTGCCCCTGGGCATCCAGGAGCCTGCGGATCGCCTGCACCCGTCCGTCCATCATGTCACTGGGCGCGACCGCATCGGCGCCGGCGCGCGCATACGAGAGCGCGACCTGGGCCAAAGTCTCGATGGACGCATCGTTATCGATGACCCCGTCCGCCGTCACGTGGCCGCAGTGGCCGTGATCGGTAGCGCCGCACAGGCACACGTCCGCCCACACAATCAGATGAGGAACCGCCTCCTTGATGGCGGTGATCGCCTGCGCCGCCAGTCCCCTCGGATCGAGCGCGGCACTGGCTTGTCCGTCCTTTTGTCCGGGAGCCGCGAAGAGCAGCACCGCCGGGACGCCCTTGGCCGCGACCGCCTTTGCCTCCTTTACCGCCTCATCCACCGACAGCTGGAAAATGCCGGGCATGCTCTCCACCGCGTGGCGCACGCCGATCCCGGGCACGACAAACAGGGGGTAGACAAACTCTTGCGGGGACAAGCGCGTCTCACGCACCAGTCGCCGCCAGGCATCCGATTGCCGCGTTCGTCGCGGCCGCTCACTCGGGAATCCCATGATTTACGTTCTCGTCTTGAGCAGATTGAAAGTGGTGAGGGCGAGGGAGCGCAAGGTCGCCATTTCGGCCACGGCGCAGTGCGCACCGTGTTTAGTGAGTTCGCGCGCCGTGGTGCGGCCGATGGCGACCGGTGGGGCCGCCGACAACAGTCGGCCAAAATCCGTGTCTCCCAGTGCCCGCGCGAGTTCACTTACGGCCGAGGGACTCGCGAAGGTCACCGCCGCAATGCTGCCGCGGGCGATCCACTCGCGACACTCGCTGACATTCAGCGCCGCGGCCTCGGTCTGGTACGCCTCGACCTGGGTCACGGTGGCGCCCAGGTTCTTCAAGCCCGCCGCAATAGTCGGCAGCGCGCGCGAGCTCGCCGGATACAACACGCGCCGGTTCTGATCCTTCGCATCCGCCGCCCAGCGCGCTGCGAACTCCGCGACCAGCGCTGCGGCGCTGCCTTCATCCGGCACCAGATCCACATGCCAGCCGCGCCGCTCCAGCACCTGCGCGGTCGCCTTGCCCACGGCCGCCACCCGCAATCCCGGCGGCGGCGCGGGCACGCGCTCGATCACCGCCGTGACAGCATGCCGGCTGGCAAACACCACCCAGTTGAATGTGCGCAGGTTGGTGAGGGCCAAGCTTATGGGACCCGGGTCTGCCGTGCCGACGCTCACGGCCGGCCACAGGAGTACCGACAGTCCCAGTTCCTTCAACTCCCGCGTCAGCGGACCGTCGGCGGACTCCGCACGCGTCACGACGACGGGTCCGGCTTTCGCGGCCAGGTTCATGGCGCCTCCACGGCAAGCGTGTCGCGCTCGTGTGCCATCAAGGCCGCAGCGCCCTGCGCGAGGAGATCCACCGCAATGCGCTCGCCGAGCCGGATCGCATCATCAATCGCTGCTGGCAGCGGACCGTCAGCCCGTTGAGCGATACTGCCGCGCGCGACCAGAACCCGCGAGCCATCGTGAGCGCACACGCACGCGTGCAGGTTGAGCCGCCCGTTGGTAATCGTCGCGAGCGCCCCCAGGGGCACCTGGCAGCCGCCTTCGATGCGCTTCAGGAGTGCCCGCTCGGCGCTCGCCGCCAGCCGGGCGGCCGTATTGTCGAGCGCCGCCAGCCAGCGCCGCGTTTCGGCATCGTCCGCGCGCGCACACACACCGATAACTCCCTGGGACACCGCGGGCGGGAATTCCTCTGCGCTCAAGTACTCGCTGATGTGGCTCTTGAGACTCAAGCGCTCAAGTCCCGCAGCCGCCAGCACAATGGCGTCGTAGTCACCTTGCTGCAGCTTGGCGATGCGCGTGGGGACGTTACCGCGCAGTTCGGCCAACACGACATCCGGGCGCAGGCGCTTCAGGAACGCGCGACGCCGCAGACTGCTGGTGCCGATACGCGCACCGCGGGGCAGCCGCAGGAGTCCCGCACCATCACGGCTCAGGAGCGCGTCGCGAGGATCCGCCCGCGGCAGCATCGCTGCGAGCGTGAGTCCGGTCTCGAGTGTGGTGGGGAGATCCTTCAGGCTGTGCACGGCGATGTCCACCGCGCCACTGACCAGCGCGTGATCAATTTCGCGGGTGAAGAACGCCCGGCCGCCCACCTTCCACAGCGGCTCGTCTCCCTGCGCGTCGCCCGATGTCTTGATGTGCACCAGCTCCACGGGCGGCGCGCCGGGCTGTGCGCGCAACAAAGCCTCGACGTGCCGCGCCTGCCACAGCGCAAGTTCCGATGCGCGCGTGCCGATGCGCAGTGCGCGCGTACTCACGGCCCATCCTCGATGAGGAAGCGGTAGCCGACACCCCACACGGTGAGAAAGTGTTTCGGGTTCGCCGGATCCTGCTCGAAGCGCTTGCGCAGACGCAGGATGAAGTTGTCCACGGTGCGGGTGGAGGGGAAGACGTCGTAACCCCACACACGCTCGAGCAGGTCCTCGCGCGAGACGATCTCGCCCAAGTGCTCGGCGAGCACCTTGAGGATCATGGCTTCCTTCTCGGTGAGCTCCTGGGTGTCGCCGTTCCAGGAGCGGGCGCGGAAGGCGCGAAAATCCACTTCGTTGCCGCCGAAGCGCAGCACGGCCGTCGCCGCGGTCGCCGAGGCGTTGCGATACCAGTCCCAGCGCCGCAGGATCGCGCGCACGCGCAGCAGGAACTCCTGCAGATGAAAGGGCTTCGCCAGGTAGTCATCGCCGCCGGCTTCCAGGCCCCGCACCCGATCCGCCGGATCCCCGCGCGCGGTCAGGAACAGCACCGGGGTGTTGTTGCCCTGCTCGCGCAGCGTGCGGCAGACGCCCAGGCCATCGATTCCGGGCAGCATCACGTCCAGCACAATGAGCGCACACTCGTGCTCGCGCAGCCATTGCAGCGCCTGCTCGCCGTCACTCGCCGCGCTCACCTCATAGCCTTCGGCCCGCAGGTTCTCGCGCACCCCGGCCAGCAGGTGCGGATCATCCTCGACCACCAGCACCTGCGGCGCCTGTGTCTGCGGCATGCTCATGACTTGGGCTCAGGGGCTGCGGGCCACGCGAGCACGAAACTCGCGCCCTTGCCCGCGCCGTCGCTGTGCGCCACGACCCGCCCGTGCGCGAGTTCCATGAGGCGGCGCACGATGTAGAGCCCGAGGCCCGTGCCGTAGTAGCCGCTGGCGCCACCTTTGAGTACCGGCGCACCGAGGCGGCTGAATTTCTCGAACAGCCGCGCGCCCGCGGCCGGAGCAAAGCCGACACCGGTGTCCTTGACCAGGAGCTCAACCTCCCCGACAGCGGCGCGCGCGCTCAGGGCGATGTCGCCGCCACCCGCTCCGGCGACCGCCGCGACCGCGTTCTCCAGCACGTTGCGCACCACGACATCCAGCGCCAGAGGATCGCTCAGGACATACAGTCCCGATTCGATGGTGTTGGCGATGGTGATGTGTTCGTTACGCGCGCGCTCCTCGAGCTGGGTCACGACTCGCGTCACCGCGGAGCGCAGCTCCAGGGGCTCGGCGCGCAAATCAACACGGCCGCGATCCAGGCGCACGCTTTCAAGGATCTGGGTGACCATCGCCTCCATGCGCGCCAGATCCGCGAGCATGCGATCGATGAGCGTGCGTGCAGCCTCGGGCGACGGCGCGCGCAGCGCCATGGTCTCGAGTGACAGCTGCAGGCTTGCGAGCGGCGTCTTGAACTGATGCGAAACCAGGGCGAGAAAACTGTCCTGTTCCTCGAGCACCCGCGCTTCGGCCCGCAGGGCCCGCGCGATCACCGCGATGCACGCCCCGAGCGCGAGGAGAAAAAAACCGCCTTCCCAGGCGTACTGGTTGTTGCGGCGGTGTTCCTCGGTGCGCAGCACCTGCTCGACCGCGGGCGCAAGCGTCGCCTGCGTGCCGTTGACCACGATATGCGGCAGCAGTTGCTGCACCCGCGACGCCGGCGTCCCGGAATTGAGCAGCGCCTGGGCGGCGGCCGTCTGCGCCGTATAGGCGGCGTTGGCGGCGCTAACCTTCTCGACCGTGTAAGCCCGTTGATCGAACAACCACCAGCCCACCTGCACCGCCGAGACGACGACGAGGGCGAGCGCGGTCAGCTGAAAGACCCGGGGCGACTTCATGCGATAGCCGCGAGCGAGGCGCCCAGGGCGGACGTGAAGCGCGTGAGATCGGTGGCGGTGTGCGCGAGTGACAGGAAGCACGCCTCGTAGGCGGACGGCGGCAGGTATACACCGCGGTCAAGCATGCCGTGGAAGAGCGCCGCGTAGCGCGCGATCTCACGCTCGGTGAGCGTGGCGGCGGTGCGCGGCGCACCGGCTTCGTGGAACGATAGCCAGAAGAGGGAGCCGAGGCGCACCAGGTGCACCGGGAATGGCGCCTTCGCCAGCACCGGCTGCAACAGCCGCTCGAGCTCAGCTCCCCGCGCCTCGAGGCGCTGCCAGCCCGACTCGCGCACGAGCAGATCCAGCGTCGCAAGTCCCGCGGTCATGGCCACCGGGTTACCAGAGAGCGTGCCCGCCTGGTAGGTGTCCCCATCAGGTGCGAGCCGCGCCATGATGCGGCGCGCGCCGCCAAAGGCGCCCACCGGCATGCCGCCGCCGATCACCTTGCCGAAGGTCGCAAGATCCGGAGCGATGCCGAGCAGCTCCGCCGCGCCACCGCGCGCGAGCCGAAACCCGGAGATCACTTCGTCAAACACCAGGAGCGCGCCGTGCTCGCGCGTGATCCTGCGCAATGCTTGCAGGAATTCGGGCCGCTGCGGCAAAAGGCCATGATTCGCAGGCACCGGTTCAATGATGACGGCGGCGATGTTCGCGCCCTCGCGTTCGAAAAGCTGCGCAACGCCCGCCTCATCATCCAGCGGCAACACCCGGGTGCAGGCCGTGAACGCCGCCGGCACGCCGGCCGAGGAAGGCTTGCCGAAAGTCGCCAGCCCCGAGCCCGCCGCGACCAGCAGGTGGTCCGCGTGTCCGTGATAACACCCGGCGAACTTGACGATGAGGTCCCGGGCGGTGAAGGCGCGCGCCACCCGGATGGCGCTCATCACCGCCTCGGTTCCCGAGGAGACAAAGCGCACTTGCTCGGCCGCGGGGTAGGAAGCCACGACCCGTTCGGCGAGTTCCACTTCCGCGGCGCACGGCGCGCCGTAAGTGGTGCCGCGGGTCAGGGCCTGCGTCACCGCGGCAATGACCGCCGGATGCGCGTGACCTGCGATGAGCGGCCCCCATGAACCCACGAAATCAAGATAGCTGCGCCCATCGGCGTCCACCACCTGGGCGCCGGCAGCGCGCGCGATGAAAAGCGGTGTGCCGCCGACGGCGCGAAATGCCCGCACCGGGGAACTCACCCCGCCTGGAATGACCCGGCAGGCGCGCTCGTAAAGTTCCGCAGAATGCGGATGCTGGTCCTCGCGGGCACCGTCGGGCGGGGCAGTCGTCATGTCTTCTCCGTGTCAGTGCGCGTGCGGCTGGCTTTCGCCGCCTCAAAAAACGCCTCGAGCGCCTCAGGACCTGCGTGCACCGCCGCGGCGCGGATGCCGGCGAGCGGCAGATGCGCGAGCCGGTGCGCGAGGGTGTGGGCCAGCCGCTCCAGCTGCCCGCGCTCACCGTCGTCAAGTGTACGCAGCCCGGCGCTGAGCGCACGCGCAACTTCCTCGGCGGCAATCTGTTCGAACGCGCCGCGCAGGTCAGACAGCTGCGGCCCGAAGGAGCGGGTCGCGAGTTCCGAGCGCAGCTGGGTCAGGCGTTCATCGATGGCGGCACGCACGGGAGCCAGGCGCACGAGTTCGCTGAGGCGCCGCTCCTGCGCGGCCTCGATCAGGTCATCCATGCCAACACGGAAAAGCCCGACCCGCTGCGCGGCCCTGGGATCGATGTTGGGTGGGACGCCAAAATCTATGAGCAGCTGCGCGGTGGAAGTGGCAGTGCGCAACCGCGTGAGCGCGGCCTCATCGAGCAGCGACTCCCCCCCGCCGGCGGCAAACACGACCGCCGCGCACTCGGGCGGTGTAGCGCGAAAATCTTCCAGCGAGATTGCTTCCCCCGACACCGCGAGGGCGAGTTCTTCTGCAACGGCGAGCGTACGGTTGATGATCAGGAGCGGCACCTGCGCCTGGTGCAGGAGCGTGGCGCAGCGGCGTGTCATGGGCGACACGCCCACCAGCGCGACGCGCGCTGCGGTGCCGTTCAGGTGCGCCCGCACACGCTGCGCCGCGAGGTCCCCGAGTGAGGGCGGCCGATCCGCAGCGGTCAGTCCCCGCACCCGCCGGGCCATGCCAAGCGCCTCGCCGATGAGGCGATCCAATACCGGTCCGCAGGTTTGTGCCGCGCGCGCCTCTTCCCAGGCGCCGCGCAGCTGCGCGGCAATTTCCTGCTCACCGGTCTGGGCGGAATCCAGTCCGCAGGCGAGTAGCATCAGATGCTCAACGGCTGCCTCACCCGTCCAGGCCCGCAGGATGCGCGCGGCTTCGCCGGCGTGTGGTTCGCGTCCGGTGAGGACCTGAAACACATCGGGTCTTGCGTCCCCCGCGGCGCTGTCGTCGGCGGTGGCGTAGATCACTTCAACGCGGTTGCAGGTGCAGATGTAGAGGATTTCAGCGGCAGCGAGCCGCTCGCGCAGCGCCGCCAGGCGTGTTGCGACGTCCGGGCGCGCCACCGCAAAGCGGGCAACTTCGTCCACGCCCGCATGGCGATAGGACACCCCGACCACGCCGATCTGGTGCATCCCCAAGCTTAACGGCGGGCGCCCGGACCGAATGTCATCAAATGGTCACAGCGGGAGACTCACGTCCCAGATCGGGCGCAGGGGAAATCTGGAGCGGGTGATGGGAATCGAACCCACGTTAGCAGCTTGGGAAGCTGCAGTTCTACCATTGAACTACACCCGCACGGGGGGTTGATTCTAGGGTCGACTCCCCGCCGCCACAACAGGCTATGCGCCTCACACCAGAGTAACGCAGGACCCGTAGCCGCCCAGGACGTGGTCATTCGTGAGGAGGATCAGGGGTTCACAGAGGGCCTGGGCGACAAGCATGCGATCGAACGGGTCGCGATGCAGCGGCGGCAACTCCGAGACCTTCGCGGCATGCTCGCACGTGACTGCGAGCAGACTAAACCCTGTCGGCTCGACCGCGGCCAGAATGGCGCGCGGGCCGAGCGTGAGCTTTCCAAGCGCCGACTTGATTCCGATCTCCCATATCGACGCTGCACTGACCATGACCTCGGCCCCCTCGATCAGCTTGCGTGCTTTCGCAGGCAACTTCGCGGGTTGCGCCAGCGCCCACAGCAGCAGGTGCGTGTCGAGCAGCACGCGCACGTCAGCGACCCTCGAATTGCGCGAGCACGTCCGGCGCAAGCGGCGCGTTGAAGTCCTCGCTGATTCTGAGCTTGCCCTTGAGCAACCCGAATTTCTTGCGGTGCCGTGCCGGTGCCAGCGGTATCAGACGTGCCATCGGCTTACCGGCCTTGGCAATGATCACCTCCGCGCCGGCGGCCACCTCGTCAACGATGCGCGACAGCTGGGTCTTGGCTTCATGAATATTGATCACGGCTTTCATAGGGTTACTCAGTAAACTAAGTTTAGTTTAGTCGATGAATGGCCATGGAGGCAAGCACCCGAAACCCAGCTGCGCGCGATCCATGTGCCGCCCTCGCAGACCGTGGACCTGAACCCGGTACTCGACCCGCCTCCGTAAAGTTCCGGCGGTTCCGCGGGTGCTGAATCTGGCGCGCGGAATTGCCGTGCGCCCTGGCAGCGGCTCTTATAATGGGCGCAATGACAGCCAAGGCAGCACCGCCGACCGACAAAACCGTGTGCGTGTACTGCGCCTCGAGCCGCCTCTCGCACCCGGACTACCGGGCGGCCGCGTACCGCCTGGGCGAAGTACTCGCCGGCGCCGGTGTTGGAATTGTCTACGGCGGCGGCGCAGTCGGCTCGATGGGCGCGCTTGCCGACGGCGCGCTCGCCAAAGGCGGACGGGTGGTGGGCATCCTGCCGCGCTTCATGGCGGACCTGGAATGGGGACACCCGGGACTCACCGATCTGCAGCTTGTTGAAGACATGCGCACGCGCAAGCACCTGATGCTGGCGGCGAGCCAGGCCGCGATCGCGCTTCCCGGCGGCTCCGGCACCCTCGAGGAACTGCTCGAGGCCATCACGCTGAAGCGCTTAGGCCTCTATCTCAATCCCATCGTGCTCGTGAACACGCGCGCGTTCTACGACCCGCTGCTGCAGGTGCTGGCGCGCGCGGTGGAAGAGCGCTTCATGGATCCGCGACACCTCGCCATGTGGCAGGTGGTCAACACCCCCGAGGAGGTTCCGGCCGCGCTCGCCGCCGCGCCCGGATGGAGCGCCGACGCACGCAGATTCGCGGCGATCTGATCGCCAGGCTTACGCGCGCCGCGCGGCGGCCAGATCAAACGGCAGGGTGCGCAGGCGTACCCCGGTCGCCGCCCGCACCGCATTCGCCACCGCCGGCGCGATGGGCGGCAGGCCAGGCTCGCCGACGCCCGAGGGCGCATTGGCGGACGGCACGATGTGCACCTCGATGAGGCGCGGCATGTCGGGCATGCGCAGCACCTGGTACTGGTGGAAGTTGGTTTGATCCACGTGGCCGTCGGTGAGGGTGATTTTGCCCATGAGCGCCGCGGACAGTCCGTAACCGATGGCGCTTTGCATCTGCGCGCGGATGACGTCCGGGGTCACGGCGACGCCGCAGTCAACCGCACACACCACCCGATCGACCGTGATCTTGTCGCCCGTGACGGTGACTTCCGCGACCTGCGCCACCACCGTGCCGAAGGACTCGTGTACCGCGACGCCGCGACCGCGGCCCGCGCCGCCCGCGAACGGCTTGTCCCAGCCGGCTTTTTCGGCGACGAGCTTGAGCGCGCCAACATGGCGCGGGTGCTTCTGAAGGAGCGCGAGCCGAAACGCGACCGGGTCCTGACCCGCCGCCTGCGCCAGCTCATCAATAATGACTTCCTTCGAGTACGCCATGTGGGTGTTCTCAACGGACCGCCACCACAGCACCGGCACGCCGACCTTCGCCTCCGTCCAGCTCACGTGCACATCGGTAAGATCGTACTGCTCGGCAGCGCTGCCCCCGACCGCGGTCGGATCGACGCCGTCCTTGATCATCATGGCCGCAAACGCAGTGCCGCCGACGATCGACTGGCCGACGATGCGCTGACGCCAGGCCACTTTGCCATCCTTGCCGAGCGCGGCAGCGACGCGGTGGTAGTTCATCGGCCGGTAGCGTCCGCCGGTGACGTCATCCTCGCGGGTCCAGATCAGGCGCACCGGGTACTTGCCGCCGGTTGCCTTGGCGATGGAAGCCACTTCGGACAGATAATCCGAGTCCGGCGTCGCACGCCGCCCAAAAGTACCGCCGGCTGCGAGCGTGTTGATCGATACCTGCGCGGGCTTGAGTCCGACCGCCGCGGCAATGTTCGCCTGGTCCACGGTCTGAAACTGGCTTCCCGCCCAGACTTCGCACGCATCGGGACTCAAGCGGCACACCGCCGTCAGGGGTTCCATGGGTGCGTGCGCGAGATAGGGAAACTCAAACTCCCCTTCCACGCGTTTACCCGCCTGCGCGAGCGCGGCGTCCGCGTCTCCTGACTTCGTGACCGTCACAGCTTCCTTGCCGGCGCCCATTGCCCGGTATTCTTTCATCAGGGCATCAGTGCCGCGCTTCTCGGCGCCCGACTCATCCCAGGTTACCTGCAATGCCTCGCGGCCCTGCTTCGCCGACCACATGTCACGCCCGACGACGGCAACCCCGCGCGGGATCTGCACGACATCGACGACTCCCGCCACCGCCTTCGCCTTCGAGGCATCGAATGAGGTGACCTTGCCGCCAAAGCGCGGTGGACGCATGACTACCGCGGTCATCATGCCGGGCAACCTCACATCGATCCCAAACTGCTGCTTGCCGGTGGACTTGGCGCGGGAATCCAGCCGCGGCAGCTTGTCGTTGCCGATGATCCTGAAGTTCGCCGGATCCTTGAGCTGCACCTGTGCCGGCACCGGCTGCTGCGCAGCCGCGTGCGCGAGCTGGCCGAAGGTTGCGGTCCGCTTGCCATGCGACACCACGCCCTCGCTCACCGTGATGTCATTCGCGGGGACCTTCCAGGTTTTCGCCGCGGCTCTCACCAGCATGGCGCGCGCGGTGGCACCCGCCTCGCGCAGCTGCTGCCATGAATTCGCCACCGCAGTCGAGCCGCCGGTGAGCTGAATCTGGCCGCCCATGGCAAGGTTGCCGTATTGCGGCACCTGCGCCGGCGCATTCACCACCCGCATCTGCGACCACGCGGCATCCAGTTCCTCGGCAACAATCGCCGGCAGTCCGGTCCACACGCCCTGGCCGGCTTCCAGATGCTTGCAGATGACGGTCACGGTGTTGTCCGGTGCGATGTGCACGAACGGCATCGCGAACGACCCAATGGGCGCGCCGCCGCCCGCCGCGGCCGCAACACCCGGCACGAGCAGACCGAGCGTGAGCCCGGTCCCCGCGACTCCGGTGACTTTGAGGAACTGCCGGCGGGTCAGTTCCGTAGCGGCGGCCGGTGACGGGGCGGCGTGTTCGAAGTGGCGGAAGTACATGGTGAGCTCCTTCAGCCGTGAGCCATGGTTGCAGCGGGCAGGCCTGCCGCGGCCTCGTGGATGGCGTGCCGTATGCGCACGTACGTGGCACACCGGCAGATGTTGCCCGCCATGGCGCCATCGATGTCGGCATCGCTCGGCTTGGGGTTGCCGGTGAGCAGCGCGCTCGCTGACATGATCTGCCCGCTCTGGCAGTAGCCGCACTGCGGCACATCCAGCGCAATCCAGGCGCTCTGCACGGCCTTTGCCGCCGGCGTCGCCAGGCCCTCGATGGTCGTCACCTGCTTGCCCTGCGCCGCCGACACCGGCAGCACGCACGAGCGCGTCGCCACGCCGTCGATGTGCACGGTGCACGCACCGCACAAGGCCATCCCGCACCCAAACTTGGTGCCGGTGAGCAGCAGGTGATCGCGGATCACCCACAGGAGCGGCATGGCCGGATCCACCTCGAGGTCAGAAGTCACGCCATTCACGGTCAACTTGACGGACATGGAAGCCTCCGGGGCTTTTAGAGCGGGAGAAACCTGAAGTGAAGACTTTTAAACGGCTCTGCGTCATCCCCCGTTAGGGAGATCCGCGCACTCAACGACCGCATACGTTTGAGGTTAACAGAGTTTAACCATACGCCCACCGAGGGTGAACCTCGTGGGGCTTAAGTTGGCGGGATCATGCCTTCCTTGCGCCTTATCGCTTGCAGCGCGTCGATTCTCCTCGCGAGCTGCAGCCTGGGTCCCCGCTATCACCACCCCGACATCGCCCCGCCGCCCGCGTGGATCACCGCGAGTGACCCCGGTGCACACGAGTGGCCGGCGCGCGACTGGTGGCGCGGCTTCAACTCAGCGGATCTTGATTCCTTCATCGCGCAGGCGCAAAGCGCCAACGATGACTTGCGTGCGGCGCTGGCGCGCGTGCACCAGGCGGATGCACAACGGCGCATCGCGGGTGCGCCCCTCCTGCCGGCACTCGCCGTGCAGGCGACCGCCACGCGCGCACGCGCGCCGGTGAGCAGCGGCGGCTTCGCCACCGGTCATGATTTCAGTCCGCTGCTCTCCGCCAGCTACGAGCTGGATTTCTTCGGCAGGAACCGCGCGCTGTACGCCTCCGCCGCGGCGGCGGCCAAGGCCAGCCGCTACGACCGCACGACGGTGGAGCTTGCCGTCATGGCGGGCGTCGCGGGAACTTACTTCCAGGCGCTCGAGCTTCGCGACCGTTTAGGGATCGCCGAGGCCAACCTCGCCAATGCCTCCAAGGTGCTGCATGGACTCAAGCTCGAGGAGACGGCGGGCCTCACCACCGCGCTGGATGTCGCGCAGCAGGAAACCGTGGTCGCGACCGTGAACGCCTCCATCCCGCCGTTGAAGCAGCAGCTGCGTCAGAGCCTGGATGCGCTCGCCATCCTCGTCGGCAGCACGCCGGAAATTGTGGACGTGACGCACGGCAGTCTCGATACGCTCGCGGCTCCGGCGGTGCGCCCGGGGCTCCCCTCGGAGCTCCTCGCGCGCCGCCCCGACGTCGCGCAAGCCGAGAGTGAGCTGATCGCTGCCAACGCCAACATCGCCGCGGCGCGCGCCGCGTTCTTCCCCAGCATCTCCCTCACCGCCGGCGGGGGCTACGAAAGCGCCGCGCTCGCAGGTCTCCTCACCCCGGCCAACCGCGTGTGGTCCCTCGCTGCGGGCGCCACCCAGCCGATCTTCCGGGGCGGCGCGCTCCTCGGCCAGTACCAGCTCGCGAAGGGGCGCTACGAGGAACTGCTCGCTGGCTACCACAAGGCAGTCATCGCTGCGCTCGCCAACGTCGAGGACTCACTCATCGCCATGCAACAGACCCAGGATCTCGTCGAGCGGCAACAGCTGGCGGCAGTCGCCGCGCAGCGCGCCTATACATTCGCCGAGGCGCAGATGCGCGCCGGAACCATCAATGTGCTGACCCTCCTCAGTACGCAGACCGCCTTGTTCAGCGCCCGGGATGCGCTGGCACAGGCGAAATACGCGCATCTTCTCGCAGCGGTAACGCTGTACCAGGCCCTGGGCGGCGGCTGGGAGAATGAGGAGGCGCAGCTGTGACGCCGCAACAGCCGAGCGGCCGAGGACGCCGGATCGTCATCGCAGGAGTCGCGATTGTCGCGATTGTCGCGCTGTTCGCGGCGTGGCACTGGCATGGGTCAACGCCGAAGGACGCGGCCAAAGCGCCGCCGGCCATCGCGGTGGACGTGGCCACGGTGCAGCGCGCCGATGTGCCGGTGTATCTCACGGGCCTCGGCACCGTGCAGGCGTTCTACACGGTCACCATCACCACGCGGGTCGACGGCCAGATTGAAAAGGTCGCGTTCAGGGAAGGCCAGGAGGTCAGCAAAGGCGCACTCCTGGTGCAGATCGACCCGCGCCCCTGCCAGGCGGCACTCGGTGTGGCGATTGCAACGCGCGATAAGGACCGGGCGCTCCTCGGCAACGCGCATCGCGACCTGGACCGCTATGCTCTGCTTGAACCTGAGGATCTGGCGAGCAAGCAGACCGTCGACACGCAGCGCTCGCTCATTGCGCAGCTCGCGGCCCAGGTGAAGGGCGACGAGGCGGCCGTGGACAACGCGCGCACGCAGCTCGACTACACCAGCATCCGCTCGCCGATCAACGGACGCACCGGCATCCGCCAGGTCGACCCCGGCAACATCGTGCACGCGGCCGACACCAGCGGCATGGTGGTCGTGACCCAGCTCGAGCCGATTTCAGTAATTTTCAGTCTGCCCGAGGAGCAGTTTGGACAGCTTTCCGCGGCGCTCGCGGAGGGTCCGGTGACCACAACCGCCTTGTCGCGCGATGACAAACAGGAACTCGACACCGGCACCGTGGCACTGATCGACAACCAGATCGATCAGACCACCGGCACGCTGCGCGTCAAGGCAACGCTGCCGAACAAGGCGCGGCACCTGTGGCCCGGCGAATTCGTCAACGTGCGGGTGCTGGCGCAGACCCGCCGCCAGGCGCTCACCATTCCGGCGAGCGCGCTCGAGCGCGGTCCCGATGGACTCTTCGCCTACCTGGTGCAGGCCGATTCCACCGTGAAGGTGGCGAATCTCACGGTCGCGGAACAGACCGGCGACGTCGCCGTTATCGACAAGGGGCTCGACGCCGGCGACAAGGTGGTCACGAGTAACCAGTATCGCCTGCAGCCCGGCGCGCGCGTCCGGGCCAACGACGCGCCCGCCCAGGCCGCGCCGTGAATATTTCCAAGCCCTTTATCGAACGCCCGGTCGCCACCACGCTCCTGATGGCGGCGCTGTTTCTCATTGGCGTCGCCGCCTTCCCGTTTCTGCCCATCGCGCCGCTGCCGCAGATCGACTTTCCGACCATTCTCGTCAGCGCGCAGTTGCCCGGGGCGAGCCCGCAGATCATGGCCTCGTCGGTGGCACAGCCGCTCGAGACCCAGTTCGCGCAGATCTCGGGCGTGTCGCAGATGACCTCGACGAGCGTGCTCGGCAGCACCCAGATCACGCTGCAGTTCAACCTCGACCGCAACATCGACGCCGCCGGGCAGGACGTGCAGTCGGCCGTCGACGCCGCCGGCGGCCAGTTGCCAAAAAACCTGCCGGCGCCGCCGAACCTGCGCAAGGTGAACCCGGCGGACTCTGCCGTACTCATCCTCGCGGTGCATTCTGATGTGATGCCAGTGACCGCCGTGGACGACTACGCCGAGACGGTCATCGCCCAGCAGCTCTCGCAGCTGCCCGGCATCGCCCAGGTGTCGGTCGGCGGCCAGCAAAAGCCCGCGGTGCGGGTACAGATCGATCCGGCGAAGCTCGCCGCCGTCGGACTGCAGCTCGAGGACGTCGCCAACCTCATCACCACCGCCTCCGTGAATGCGCCCCAGGGCGCCATTACCGGGGCGCAGAAGAACTTCACCATCTACGACAACGACCAGCTGCTGAAGGCCGCGCCGTGGAACGATGTGATCCTCGCCTACCGCAAGGGCGCACCGATCCGCGTCCGCGACGTCGGGGTTGCGGTCGACGGTCCGGAAAACAGCCAGATCCGCGGCTTCCAGAACGGCAAGCTCGGCGTGCTGCTGCTCGTACACAAACAGCCGGGGACCAACGTCATCGACGCCGTGAACGGCGTGAAGGCGGCGCTGCCGCACGTCATGACTTCCGTGCCGCCGTCGCTCAAGGTCGACCAGGTAATCGACCGCACCACCACCATCACGGCCTCGGTGAAAGACGTCGAGCTGTCGCTCGTGATCGCCATCGCGCTGGTGGTGCTGGTGATCTTCCTGTTTCTGCGCAGCTTCTGGGCCACCGCCATACCCGCCGTGACCGTACCGCTGTCGCTCCTGGGCACGGCGGCGCTCATGTTCGTCATCGGCTACAGCCTCGACAACCTCTCGCTCATGGCGCTCACCATTGCGGTCGGCTTTGTCGTCGACGACGCGATTGTGATGCTGGAGAACATCTACCGGCACATCGAAGCGGGCATGTCTCCCTATGAAGCCGCCGTCAAGGGTTCCGGGGAAATCGGCTTCACCATTCTTTCCATCAGCATCTCACTGGTCGCGGTGTTCATTCCGCTGCTGCTCATGAGCGGTATCGTCGGGCGCCTGTTCCGCGAATTCGCGGTCACCGTCACCATGACCATCGCCGTGTCGGCGGTGGTCGCGCTCACGCTCGCACCGATGATGTGTTCGTTGTTTCTGCGCGATGAGAAGCACCTGCAGCACGGCCGCTTTTACCTGACGCTGGAGCGCGGCTTCCAGTGGCTGGTCGATCACTACACCCGCGGGCTCGATTTCGTGCTGCGCCACCAGCGCGCCACGCTCGCCACGTTCATCATTACCGTGGCGATCGCGGGTCTCATGTACGTGATCGTACCCAAGGGCTTCTTCCCGCAGCAGGACACCGGGATCATCGCCGGTCTTACCGATGCGCCCGAGGATGTGTCCTTCAACGCCATGATGCACCTGGAGCGCCAGCTCACCGACGTGCTCGCCAAGGACCCCGGGGTTGAGAGCTGGGGGGCATTCGTCGGCGGCTCGCGCCCCTTGAACAACGGCTTCGTGATCCTGGGACTCAAGCCACGCGATCAGCGCGACGCCACCGCCGACCAGATCATCGACCGGCTGCGCAAGAAAATCGCCGCAGTCCCGGGGGGTACGGTGTTCCTGCAGGCCTCGCAGGACCTGAATGTCGGCGGGCGCCTGTCGCGCACCCAGTATCAGTTCACGCTGCAGGATTCCAATCTCGAGGAACTCAATAAATGGGCGCCGCGCATGCTCGCGGAACTGAAGCAGCTGCCCGAGCTGCGCGACGTCGCCTCCGACCAGCAAAGCAGCAGCAGCAAGCTCGCCCTGGTCATCGACCGCGATCAGGCCGCGCGCTTTGGCATCCAGCCGGCGCTGATCGACAACACTCTGTATGACGCCTTCGGTCAGCGTCAGGTCACGCAGTACTTCACCCAGCTGAACAGCTACCACGTGGTGCTGGAAGTGACGCCGTCGCTCCTGGGCGATCCTGACACCCTCAACAAGATCTACATCAGGTCGCCCACCACGAACCAACAGGTACCGCTGTCCACCTTCGTGCGCTACGACACCGGCCACACGAGCTACCTGTCGATCAATCACCAGGGGCAATTCCCGGCCGTGACGCTGTCCTTCAACTTAGGCCCCGGCGTCGCGCTCGGAGACGCGGTGAAGGCGATCCAGAAAAAGGCGGCCACCATCCGCATGCCGGCCGCGATCCAGGGCACCTTCCAGGGCACGGCCCAGGCCTTCCAGGCCTCCTTGAAGACCGCGCCGTTCCTCATTCTCGCGGCGTTGTTCGCCGTGTACATCATCCTAGGGGTGCTCTATGAGAGTTATATCCACCCCCTGACCATTCTCTCCACGCTGCCTTCTGCCGGTGTCGGCGCGCTCCTCATGCTCATGGTGTTTCACTTCGACCTGTCGGTGGTGGGATTGATCGGAATCATTCTGCTCATCGGCATCGTCAAGAAGAACGGCATCATGATGGTGGACTTTGCGATCCATGCCGAGCGCGAGCAGCACCTGTCGCCCGAGGCGGCGATCCGCCAGGCATGTCTCCTGCGCTTCCGCCCGATCATGATGACCACCATGGCGGCGATCCTGGGAGCGCTGCCCCTGATGCTCGGGCACGGCACCGGTTCCGAGCTGCGCCAGCCCCTGGGCTATACAATGGTTGGAGGACTCGTGTTGAGTCAGATGTTGACGCTCTTTACCACGCCGGTGATCTACCTCTACCTCGACCGCCTGGTGGTGCGTTGGGCGCGCAAGCACCCGCATGCCGAGGGCCCGGCCCCCGCGGGCGAACCTCAGCCCGTGGCTGGCCTCAAGGCCGCACCATGAAAATCCTGGTGGTCGAGGACAACGCCCGCGTGGCGCGTTTCGTCACCCAGGGCCTGCGGGAGGCCGGCCACACCGTCGATCACGCCGACAACGGCCGGGATGGCATGTTCAGCGCGGCGAGCGAGCCGTACGACGTCATCGTCATGGACCGCATGCTGCCGGGGAATATCGACGGCCTCGGCATCATCGAAGCGCTGCGCAAGGCGGGCAACCGCACGCCGATATTGATCCTGAGTGCGCTGGCTGCCGTGGATGAACGCATTCGCGGCCTGCGCGCCGGCGGAGATGACTACCTCACCAAGCCGTTCGCGTTCGGGGAGCTGCTGGCACGCGTGGATGCCCTGGGCAGAAGGAGCTTAGGGCAAGATGCCGAGCGCGCGCTGCAGGTGGCGGATTTGCGTATGGATCTTCTGACGCGCAAGGTCACCCGTGGCAGCCGCGTCATTGCGCTGCAGCCGCGCGAGTTCAAGCTGCTCGAGTACCTGATGCGCCACGCCAACCAGGTGGTGACGCGTACCATGCTGCTGGAAGGCGTGTGGGACTATAACTTCGACCCGCAGACCAACGTCGTGGACGTGCACATCAGTAAACTGCGCCAGAAAATCGAGCACGACACCGAACGGCCGCTGGTGCGCACGGTGCGCAACGCCGGCTACATGATGTGTGAGCATGATCGCGCTTAATCGCTCCTCGGCCGTCACCTGGGCCGTGGGCTACGTACTCTTAGGGTTGGCCGCGCTCGCCGCCTTCGCGGTGCCGCTGTGGTACGCGTGGAGCGTCACCATTTTCGATGGCCGCGCCGCGATCCTCGAGGACGATGCGCAACGCCTCACCGAGGTGTTTCATCACGGCGGCGTCCAGGGGCTCACCGCCTATATCAACGCCCGCGTCGGCATGCAGATCGCAGGCGAACGGACCCTGCTCCTGACGGACGAACGCTATCGTCACCTCGCGGGCAACCTCGCCGCCTGGCCCAGGGAAATCACCGGTGCGAGCGGCGCCAACGCGATCATGGTGGATCTTGCGGGCCAGCCGACCCACACCCAGCTGGTGCAGACCACGCTTCCCGGCGGCTATCACCTGCTGGTGGGCCGGGATCTGTCGCGTTTCCTGCCGCTCGAGCGGCGCTTCACCTACGGTCTCATCAGCGCCGTCACCTTTCTTTTTCTCGTCGGGGTCACCGGCGCGATCCTCATCCGCCGCGAGCTGCTGGCGCGGGTCACGGGTATCCGCCAGACGGTCGCCGCGATCATGCAAGGCGACTTGCGGCATCGCTTACCCATCCGCCGCACCAACGATGAGCTGGACACGCTGTCGCAGACCATCAACGGCATGCTCGATCACATCGAGCACCTGATCGGCGGCATCAGCAACGTTTCCAACTCCATTGCGCATGACCTGCGTACCCCGCTCGCGGAGCTGCGCTCGCGCCTGGAAGAGCTGACCCTGACGCGCCCCGCGCCCGCCCAGACCTTCGCCGAAGTCGACGCCGCGGTCGCGGACGTCGATCGCGTGATCCGCATTTTCAACGCGCTGCTGCGGCTGGCGGAGATCGACACCGGCGCCCGTCGCTCCGGCTTCGTGCGCGTGGACGCATCCCAGGTCGCTGCCGAGGTCGTGGAGTTCTATGAACCGGCAGCCGAGCAAAAAGGTGTGGCGTTTTCCTTTGCCAGCGAGGGCGTGGCCGCGGTGGCGGGTGATCCGGTGCTCCTCGCCCAGGCCTTGAGCAACCTGATCGACAACTCACTCAAGTGCGTGGCCGAGCACGGCGCCATCAGCGTGCATGTCGGGCACCGCGCCGACGGCGCGGTGGAAATTGCGGTCGCCGATGATGGCCCGGGCATCACCGAGGCCGACAGGCCGCGTGCGACCGAGCGCTTCTTCCGCGGTGACACCAGCCGCGGCACACCAGGGGTCGGGCTCGGGCTTGCGATCGTCGATGCCGTCGCGAAACTACACGGCGGCGCACTGCAGCTCCTCGATAACCATCCAGGTCTGCGCGCGCAGATGGTGCTGCCGGTCACGGCCACGCGGACCAGTCGCTAGCCGTCACGACAGCTGCAGCCGGCGCTTCCTGCCGCTGTAAGATGCGGCATGTCCGAGACGGAACATCCGCGCTCCATCCGCTCCTTCGTCACCCGCGCTGGTCGGATCACCCCGGCGCAGGAGCGCGCACTCGTTGATCTGTGGCCGAAGTACGGCATCGACGTGGCCCCGGGAGTGCTCGACTGTGCGGCGCGATTTGGCCGCACAGCTGCGCTCACCATCGAAATCGGCTTCGGTAACGGCGAGAACCTCCTGGCGCTGGCGCGCGAGCATCCCGAACGCAACTACATTGGGGTCGAGGTGCATCGCCCGGGCGCAGGAAGGCTGCTGCTTGCGCTCGAGGAGTATGCGGTCACGAACGTGCGCGTGATCTGCCACGACGCGGTGGAAGTGCTCGCGCGTCAGATCGCACCCGGTGCTGCACAGGAAATCCTGATTCTCTTTCCGGATCCGTGGCCGAAGAAACGCCATCACAAGCGGCGCCTGCTGCAGCGCGGCTTTGTGGAGCTGGCGGTGAACCGCTTGTGTGCCGGCGGTGTGCTGCGGGTGGCGACCGACTGGGCGCCCTACGCGCAGGAAATCCTGGCGGTGCTGGGTACGATCCCCGGGCTTGAGAACCTCGCCGCCGATGCGGCGTTTGTGCCCAGGCCCACCGAGCGCGCGCCCACGCGCTTTGAGAAGCGCGGCGTACGCCTCGGCCACGATGTCCGGGATCTCGCCTTCCGTCGTAGCTGATCTGATCTATGGGGCGCCTCAGCTCACCCCGAAGGACTGGCGCAGGCCGTCCAGCACGAACTGCACCGCGAGCGCGCCCAGGATTACACCCAGGAGGCGGCTTGCGACATTGGCCCCCGTGACCCCGATAACCCGCATCAGGGGGTCGGCGAGCAGGAGGCACACGAGTGCGATCGCCAGCACCAGGGCCACCGCGATGCTCATCAGGATGAAAAGGCCGGTGTTCGCGGATGGATGCACCGGCCCGAACCACAACAGGATGGTGGCCAGCGCGCCGGGTCCTGCGATGAAGGGAAACGCCAGCGGAAACACCGAGATATCCGCGCGCTGTTTGGCCTCGGCGGCCTCATCGCTCGAAGTGCGCGCTCCGGATTGCCGCGCGAACACCATCTCGAGCGCCAGCAGAAACAGCAACAAGCCGCCGAATATGCGAAACGCCTCGAGGCTGATGCCCATCACCTTCAGAAACGCCGCCCCGCCGACAGCGAACAACAAAAGGATCGCGGCGGCCACGCTTACGGCCTTGAATGCCATGCGCCGCTTGTACTGCGCTGCGGCGCCGGTAGTGAGGCCGGTGAACAACGGGATGAGTGAGATGGGCTCAACGACGACGAAGAACACCACGAAAAATTTCAGCGGTTGTTCGAGCATTGGTGACATGAGATTTTTCTTGAAAGCGCGGAAAGCGAAGCGCAACATGAATTGCAGGAATTGACGCGTGATCTTAAAGCACCTTGAGTAAGCAGGTTGCGGAGGTTGCGACGATGGTGGGGCCTCAAGCCGGTATCGGAGACTGGTATCGCCTGACCGGTGGCGAGCTGTTCGAGGTGGTCGCCCTCGATGAGGACGACGGCACTATCGAAATCCAGTACTTCGACGGCACCATTGAAGAGATGGATGTCGAGGACTGGAACGACCAGTGGGACGACGGTGCGCTGGAGTCGGCCGAGGCGCCTGAAGACTGGAGTGGCTCGGTGGACGTCGAAGCGACCGCGGAAGAAGGCCGCGTCCCGGCTTCTTCCGGCGAAGATCGTGAGCTGCGCGCAAGTTCCCTCGAGGGAGTCGATCTTTTCGAATAGCGCGGCTCGCACCGCCTAAAATTCCCTACCGCTCATCGAGCGCGGTAATCCTCGCACGCATGAACCACACCAGCGCCAGTCCCGGCAGCGCGATCACGAAGCTCGTCACGTAATACGTGTACCAGCCACCGTGGTCCGCGGTCCATCCGGCCGGGTACCCGAGGCTGTAGCGCGGCAGCAGCGCCAGCGCCGAGAGCACTGCGTATTGAAAGGCGCTGTAGCGCGTGTCGCACAGCGCCATGATGAGCGCGGTAAGCGCAATGCTGCCCATGGCGGCCGCCACGTGTTCGATCCCCACCGCCGCCACCATGAGCGGCCAGCTCTTGCCGGCGAGCGCCAGCGCGCAGTAAAGAAGATTACTCAGCGCCTGCATCACGCCGAAAATGAGCATGGAGCGTAGCAGCCCCAGGCGCACCATGAGCACGCCGCCCAGCACCGCGCCGATGAGGCTGCTGGCCGTGAACACCGCCTTCACGATCAGTCCGATCTCGGTCTTGTTGAACCCGACGTCCATCATGAACGGCGTGAACAGCTTGTTGGAAAAGGCATCGCCGATTTTGAACAGCAGCACGACGCTGATCAGCGCCAGCGCGCCCGGTGTGCCGAGGAGCTCCTTCAGGGGTTCAACCACCGACTCAGTGAGGCTGCGCGGCTGGTAGGTGTTGTGCGTCGAAGGAGCGCGCACCGTCGCAAGACAAAACAGCAACATCGCAGCGGCGAGCACCAGGAACGCCAGCCGCCAGCCAAAATGATCGGCGACCACGAGCGCGACCGCGAGCGCGATCCACGATGCCGAGCGATAGCCGAGGTTGGCGGCGGCCGCGGCGAGTCCGCGCTCGCTTGGAAGCGATACGTCCGCGCGGTAGGCGTCGACGGCGATGTCCTGGGTGGCGGAGAAAAATACTACCGCCAGCGCACACACCGCGATCGGCGTGAGCGAGACCGCCGGATTCTGCAGCGCCATGAGCGCGATGCCGGCGGCGAGCGCTAGCTGCATCACCAGCATCCAGCCGCGGCGGCGGCCGAGGAACGGCATGGGAAACCGATCGACGAACGGCGCCCACAGGAACTTCAAAAGATACGGCATCGCCACGTACGACATCAGGCCGATGGTGGTGTTGCTCTTTCCCAGGTCCTTGAGCCACGCCTGTACTGCGCTCTCGGTGATCTGGTTGGGAAAGCCGGAAGCCGCGCCCAGGAGCAGGATCGCGAGCATCTTCGGGCTCGCGAGCGCGTCAAGCAGCCGTGGCCGGCCGGTGCTCAAAGATCGTAGTCCATGATGAGCGGCGCGTGATCCGAGAAGCGCTTCTCCTTGTATATGGTGGCGGCGCGCGCCTTGCCGGCGAGTCCGCGACTCACCACCTGGTAGTCGATGCGCCAGCCGACGTTGTTGGCCCGCGCCCGGCCGCGGTTCGACCACCACGTATAGAGGTCCGGACCCGGGCGCACTTCGCGGAAGGCGTCCACGTAGCCGGCCGGACCAAAGAGTTCATCCATCCAGGCTCGCTCCTCGGGCAGGAACCCGGAGTTCTTCTGGTTCGAGCGCCAGTTCTTGAGATCGATCTGGCGGTGCGCGATGTTCCAGTCACCGGCGAGGATGTAGTGGCGGCGGCGCCTGGCGAGCTGCGCGAGGTGCGGGCGGAACGCTTCGAGGAAGCGGAATTTCGAGGCCTGGCGCTCAGCTCCCGCCGAGCCCGAAGGCAGGTACAACGACACGACCGACAGTGCCCCGACCTGCGCTTCAAGATACCGTCCCTCGCCGTCAAACTCAGGCATGCCAAAGCCGCGCACTACCCGGTTGGGCTTCTCGCGCGAGTACACCGCGACGCCTGAGTAGCCCTTACGCTCGGCGTCGCTGAAGTGGCTGTGGTATCCGGGCAGCTCCACGTCGTGGCCGGCGAGCTGCTCCTCCTGGGCCTTGGTCTCCTGCAGGCACACGAAATCCGCCCGCTGGCGGCGCAGCCAGCGGAACAGGCCCTTGGCGGCCGCGGACCGGATGCCGCAGACATTGACGGTGATGACGCGCATCAGGGCATGATATGACATGCAGGAATATCAACTCACGTTCCTTGATCTGGCACTGAAGCGCGAGGCGCTGCGTTTCGGAACCTTCACGCTCAAGTCCGGGCGCGAGAGTCCCTACTTCTTCAACGCCGGCCTTTTCAGTGACGGCGAAGCGGCGGCGGTGCTCGGCCGCTGCTACGCCGCGGCGATCGTGCACTCCGGCATCGCCTTCGACATGATTTTCGGCCCCGCCTACAAAGGCATCCCGCTCGCCACCGCGACCGTGGTGGCGCTTAGCAGCGCCCATGGACGCAGCGTCCCCTATGCATTCAACCGCAAGGAGGCGAAGGATCACGGCGAGGGCGGCCGCGTCGTGGGCAGCGCGCTCACGGGGCGTGTGCTCATCATCGACGACGTGATCACCGCCGGCACGGCGGTGCGCGACTCGCTCGACATCATCCGCGCCGCGGGCGCGACGCCTGTGGGTGTGGCACTCGCGCTCGACCGCCAGGAACGTGGGCAAGGCGCACTCACCGCCGTGCAGGAACTGGAAAAAGACTACGGCCTGAAATGTGTGAGCATCGTCACACTCGCGGCTCTGATCGAGGCCTTAGGCCATCCCGTGGGCGGAAAGCGACGAATTTCCGACGAACAGCTCACAGCTTTGGCCGACTACCAGGCGCGCTACGGGGGCTGACACTTGCCAGCCGCGGGCGCGCGGCGGGAATATACGGGAATGCTCACGCGCACCTCGTACCTCTCGTGGATCGTATGGCCGGCGCTGGCCTTCAGCGGCGCTAGCCACGCGGCGCCGCCCAGCAATTCCAGCTCACACCAGGGCGTCGCCTATCGCTGGGTCGATGAACAGGGCGTCGTGCACTACGGCGACCACGTCCCGCCAGAGGACACGAGCAAGGAACGCGCCATCATCAACGGCCGCGGGGTCGAGGTCGGTCATCTGGATGCGCAGAAGTCAGCAGATCAGATCGCTGCGGATGAGCGCACGCGCGCCGCCGCCGTGAGGAAAAAAGAGCACGACAGCTTCCTGATGACCACGTACACCTCGGTCAAGGACATCGAGGGCCTGCGCGACAGCCGCCTCGGGCAACTGAAGGGGCAGCGCGAGGCCGCTGAGCAGTATGTCGAGAGCCTGCGCTCGCGACTGGGAGCGCTACAGACGCGCGCTCTCGTCTACAAGCCCTACAGTCCGCGCGCGGATGCGCGGCGCATGCCGGATGACCTGGCGGAGAACCTGGTGCGCACCGCGAACGAGCTGAAGGTACAAAGCGGCGCGTACGCGGCCAAGAGTGCCGAGGAAGCGCAGCTGCGCGCGCAATTCCAGGCCGACATTGAGCGCTACCGGGAACTGAGCGTCGTGCACGCGGACTGAAGTACGCCCAGCCGCAGGCAGCAACGAAGCTGATGTCCGCGGACTAATGCTGTCCTGAATGCCCGAAGCCGCCCGCGCCGCGCGCGGAAGCCTCGAAGTCCGACACCACCTCGAGCTCCACCTGCACTACCGGCACGATGACGAGCTGCGCGATGCGCTCGCCGGGGGCGATGACGAAGGGCTCAGCCGAGCGATTCCAGCACGACACCATGAGCTGACCCTGGTAGTCCGAGTCGATCAGTCCGACGAGGTTGCCGAGCACGATGCCGTGCTTATGCCCGAGTCCCGAACGCGGCAGGACTACCGCGGCGAGCGCCGGGTCGGCGACGTGAATGGCAAGCCCGGTGGGAATGAGTTCGGCACTTCCGGGGGCGAGCGTGAGGGGGGCCGGGAGGCAGGCGCGCAGGTCAAGTCCCGCTGAGCCTTGGGTTGCATACGCCGGCAGCGGGAATTCCGTGCCAATGCGTGCATCCATGATGCGCACCTGCAGTGCGCGGCGGGCGGGTGGATTCAAACCTGGGCCAGCGCCGGCCCGCGCTGACGCGTGCCGGCACGCGCAGCGAAGTCCTCAACCACCAGCGCCACAAAACCGCGCGCGAGAGTCACCTTGTCGGCGCGCGGCAGGTGGTGGCGGCCGTTGCGGCTGAGTACGATGAGCTCGTTCTCTTCGCAGTCGAACGCCTTGTCGTGACCGACCTCGTTGGCGGCGATCATGTCGAGATTCTTTTTCAGGAGCTTGGCGAGCGCGTTCTGCTCCACCGCCTGGGTTTCCGCAGCGAAGCCCACTACGAAGGGCCGATCGGTGCGTGCCGCGACGGTGGCCAGCACATCCGCGGTGCGCTCCATCGACAGGTCCATGGTCGGCGCGGTTTTCTTGATCTTGTGCTCCGCCGCCTGCGCCGGACGGTAATCCGCGACCGCGGCGGTGGATATGAAAATGTCGGTGCCCGGAAGTTCCTTCAGCACCGCGGCGAGCATGTCCGCGGCGCTCTCGACATTGACGCGCGCCACACCGGCCGGGGTCTCCAGTCCCACCGGACCGCTCACCAGCACCACCGTGGCGCCGGCCTCGCGTGCCGCCTGCGCGACGGCAAATCCCATTCTGCCGGAGCTGCGGTTGCTGACGAATCGCACCGGATCAATGCGCTCGCGTGTCGGACCCGCGGTGACCACGACACGCCGTCCCTGCAGCGGCCCGCTCCCCGACAGAAGCGCCGCGACGCGTTCGGCAAGATCCGTGGGCTCGAGCATGCGGCCGTCGCCAGTCTCGCCGCAGGCCTGGTCGCCGGCGCCAGGTCCGAATACCTGCACACCGCGCTGCGCGAGGGTCGCGATGTTGGCGCGGGTGGCGGCGTGCGCCCACATGACATGGTTCATGGCCGGCGCCACGGCGATCGGCGCCTCGGTAGCCAGGCACAGCGTCGCGAGAAGATCATCGGCCTGGCCGGTAGCCAGCCGCGCGAGAAAATCCGCGCTTGCGGGCGCGATGAGCACCGCATCCGCCCAGCGTGCGAGCTCGATGTGTCCCATCGCCGCTTCCGCCGCCGCATCCCACAGGTCGTGGCGCACGGTGCGTGCCGATACCGCCTGGAATGTGGTCGCGGTAACGAACTCGCGTGCGCCCGCGGTCATCACCACCTGCACCTCTGCGCCACGCTCGCGCAATCGCCGCACGAGGTCCGGGCTCTTGTACGCGGCGATGCCACCGGTGACGCCAAGGAGGATGCGCTTGCCTTGCATGCGCCAATTATCGCACCGGGGAACGCGCGCGGGCAGGGGCATGTCATTAACGCCAAATCGCCCCATTTGCGGCGCTTTGTCCCCCTCCCCAGGGGTCCAAAGCAGCTCTTAGACTGCGTTGACACCGACCTTAGAACTGAAAGTGATGACCCGTGGCACCCGATTCGCAACCCGCGCCGCGCAACAGCGCGGGCGTTTGAGGTCGCAAATTGCGATCTCAAGTCCGGACACTCGATGACCAACCGCACCGACCTGGTAGCCCTTGAGCGGATCAGCCGCACGATCCTCGTTGTTCGGGGTCGGCGCGTGATGCTGGATCGCGAACTCGCCGCGCTCTACGGCGTCGCGACTAAGCGCCTTAACGAGCAGGCCAAGCGCAACACCGAACGCTTCCCATTGGATTTCATGTTCCGGCTTACGCGCGCCGACACTGAGGCGCTGAACCGGTCGCGATTTGCGACCGGTTCCCAGAAGCACCGCGACCCGCGATTCCCGCCCTTCGCCTTCACGGAACACGGCGCCATCATGGCTGCCACCGTCCTGAACAGCCCCCGCGCAGTCGAGATGAGCGTTTACGTCGTGCGCGCCTTCGTGAAGTTGCGCGGGCTCCTGACCTCGAACACCGCGCTCGCTCGCAAGCTCGATGAACTGGAACGCAAATACCAGCATCACGACGAGGCGATCACCGCCATCCTCTCGGCGATTCGCGGACTCACGAACCCGCCCCACCCCAAGCGCCGCGGCATCGGATTCACTGCCGATCTTGAGGTCCGCGACAAACAATGACCATCCGCCAGTGGCCGCTGTGCGAACGCCCACGTGAGAAGCTGCTCGAGCGCGGCGTGCATGCGCTGTCCGACGCAGAACTGCTCGCGGTGCTTTTGGGCTCGGGGACCCGCGGCGGGTCCGCGGTGGAACTGGCGCGCTCGCTCATCACGCATTTTGGATCGCTGCGTGAGCTCCTGGGTGCCGAGAGGGCGCGCTCCTGCGCCCTCGCAGGTATCGGCCCGGCGCGCTACGCAATCCTCAAGGCAGCGGTGGAACTGGCGCGACGACATTTCCGCGAAGCATTGCGCGCGGGTCCCGCGTTGGCGGCTCCCGAAGCGACGCGCACGTTCCTCGTCGCGCAACTGCGCGACCGGCCGTATGAGGTGTTCTGTTGTCTGTACCTCGACAACCGCCACCGGCTGATTGCGTTCGAGGAGCTGTTCCGCGGCACCATTGACCGTGCCGGTGTGCATCCGCGCGAAGTGCTGCGGCAGACACTACTGCACAACGCCGCGGCTGTGATTTTTGCGCACAACCATCCATCCGGTGTCCTGGAACCCAGCCAGGCCGACGAGCTCATCACGCGGCGCCTGAAGGAGGCGCTCGCGCTTATGGACGTGCGGGTGCTCGATCACTTCATCATCGGTGACGGGGGCTGCTACTCATTCTCCGAGGCGGGGCTTCTTTGAAAGGGCAACTCCCTTGCCCTCCCACGTGAGAATGGACCGACGCCCCCGGCGAATTCGTTCCCGCCAATGCGAGAAAGAGGGGGGCGGCGGGCGGTTTGTGAGTCCCCGCCCGGCGGTGTGCCGCGCTTACTTCAGCTCGGCGGCCTGCATCGTCTGCGAACCGAGCACGGTGCGGATTTTTTCGCGTTCCGCCTGCGCGTGATCGGCCTGTTCGAGGGAGCCCGCAATTTCAGCTGTGACCGCGTCGGCCTTGTGGCCCAGCCCGTCAAGCGCCGCCCAGTTCTTGAACTCCGTGATCAGGTAGATGTCGGGGTCGTGCGGTCCGCGGGGTTCAACGACCATGACGCGGTAGCTGGTGATGAGACCGGCCTTCTTTTGCGCCTCCATCAGCTTCTTGTAGGTCGTTGCGAGCCAGTGCATATATTCGTCGAAATGCCCGCCAGCGGTGCGGATCGCGGCCACGTTGACCACCGGTCCGTCGTTGTAGTCACGGCCATCGGCGTAGGCCACGGGCGTGAGAGCTGACAGGGCGAGGAGTGCGGCCGCCGCGCACAAACATGGAATCGTGCGAGTCATGATTAGTCTCCTTCGGGTGACGCGATTGTTTGTTGGAGTTGTGTCGCGAGCCTGGACGGAGTGTCCGCCCAGGCACCGGCAGGCGCCGTACCCTACGCCCGTGCCACCCGGGTCACAAACCCTTCCCGGCGGGTCTCCTTGAGATCCTGCCGCCGGGCTGGTATAAAGCCCGGCCCGGGAGCCCTCTGCCGAGCGGTCGTAAGCTCCTAAGTCACTGAACTCTTTGAAGGTTTTCGTATGTCCCGCGTATGCGAAGTCACTGGCAAGAAGCCGGCCGTCGGCAACACCGTCTCCCACGCCAATAACAAGAAGCGCCGCCGCTTCCTGCCGAACCTGCACACGCAGCGGTTCTGGGTCGAGACCGAGAAGCGTTGGGTAACGCTGCGCCTGAGCACGAACGGCATGCGCACCATCGAAAAGCGGGGCATCGACAAGGTGCTGACCGAGCTGCGCGCCGCGGGCCGCAAGATCTGAGCCAGTACCGGTAGGGAAAGAACACCATGCGCGACAAGATCAAGCTCCTGTCCACGGCTGGCACCGGTCACTTCTACGTGACCACCAAGAACAAGCGCCTGCACCCGGACAAGCTCGAAGTGAAGAAGTACGACCCGATGGTGCGCAAGCACGTCGCCTACAAAGAGTCGAAGATCAAGTAATCCAGGCGCGCGAGCTGTCGCGCTTGCCCGAACTTCCTGAAGTCGAAACCACGCGGCGGGGCCTTGAGCCTCACGTGCGGCATCGCTGCATTGTCGCCCTCGAAGTCTACGAGCGGCGGCTGCGCTGGCCGGTCGCCTCAAGCCTGCCCGCCGCGGTCGCCGGTCAAAGGATCAACGGCATCGGGCGCCGCGCGAAGTACCTGCTCTTGTCGCTCGAGGCCGGGACGCTGCTCATTCACCTCGGCATGTCGGGCAACCTGCGGGTGGTGAAGGCCGACGAACCGCGACGCCCGCACGATCACTTCGACGTGGTGCTGGATTCACATCACGCGCTGCGCTTCAACGATCCGCGGCGCTTCGGGAGTCTCCTCTTCACGCGCGCCGATCCTGCGCGGCATCCGCTGCTGGCAAAGCTCGCACCCGAACCCTTCGATGCGGCCTTTGATTCTGAGTACCTGTGGCGGGTGACGCGCAAACGGCGCGTGGCGATCAAGCAGCTGATTATGAACAGCCATCTGGTCGTCGGTGTGGGCAACATCTACGCCAGCGAAGCGCTGTTTCGCGCCCGCATCGCGCCGGGCAGGCGCGCGGCGTCACTGACACGCGCCGAGGTCGCCCAGCTGGTACGCGCCGTACGTGCCGTACTCGCGCAGGCGATCCGCGCCGGCGGCACGACGCTGCGGGATTACGTGGGCGCGGACGGTGCGCCCGGCTACTTCCGCCAACGGCTCTACGTCTACGAGCGCGGCGGTAAGCCCTGTCGTCGTTGCGGTACGGCGGTCCGGGCCAGAACCCAGGGGCAGCGTTCCACCTACTATTGCCCTGCGTGCCAGACATGAGTAAACGCATCCTCGCCCACCTCACCCGCGCCGATCCGATTCTCGGCGGGGTCATCCGCGCCGCGGGGCCCTTGCGGCTCGAGATCGGCGACCACGAACCATTCCAGGCGCTGGCGCACGCCATCGCCCACCAGCAACTGAACGGCATCGCGGCCAACACCATCCTCAGACGTCTCGTCGCCGCGTGCGGCAAGGATGACTTCCCCACGCCGCAGGCGATCCTGGATGCGTCCACGGCCACGGTGCGCGCCGCCGGGTTCTCTTTCGCCAAGGTCGCGGCGCTCAAGGATCTCGCCGCAAAGACGCTCGCCACGATCGTGCCCGACCGCCGCACGCTCGCAGCGCTCGATAACGCAGCCATCATCGAGCGGCTCACGCAGGTGCGTGGCGTCGGGCGCTGGACGGTGGAAATGCTCCTGATGTTCCAGCTCGGGCGTCCGGACGTGCTGCCGGTGGATGACTTTGGCGTGCGCGCCGGGTTTCGTGCCGCCTACGGACTGAGACGCCTGCCAAAACCGAAGGTGCTGGCGCTGTGGGGCGAGCGCTGGAAGCCCTTCCGCAGCGCCGCAGCCTGGTACCTGTGGCGGGCGCTGGAACTCGACCGCGCGGGCAAGCTCCCGCCGCCGACGGAACGCGTGGTTTTGCCGCGCCTGCCCCGCAAGCGCCGCAAGGCCCGCACCAGGAAGGTGCCGCCGAAAACCGTCAAAGGGAACGCGCGTGCCGGGAAACCGCGCGGCCGGGCGCGGGCGCGTTAGTCAGTCATCAGCTGCGCCGCTGCTTCTTCAGCTCGGCTTCGACGATCGGATGCACGAACTCATGCACATCCCCACCCAGCACCGCGATCTCACGGACCAGCGTTGAGGAGATGAAGGTGAACTGCTCCTGCGGGGTGAGGAACACGGTCTCGAAGTCGCGATCCAGGTGTCGCGACATGTTGGCGAGCTGGAACTCGAACTCGAAATCCGACAGCGCCCGCAGGCCGCGCACCACCACCGCACTGTGTTGCTGGCGCGCGAAGTCGACGGTGAGACCTGAGTAACCCTGCACTTGCACGTTCGGCAGGTCGCTCAACACCCGTCGCGCGAGGTCCACGCGCATGGCGAGCGGAAACATCGGGGTCTTGGTGGGGCTGGCCGCGATGGCGACGATCACCTGGTCGAAAATCCCGGCGGCGCGCCGCACCAGGTCGTGGTGGCCGTTGGTAATCGGATCGAAGGTGCCTGGATAAACGGCGTTACGTTTCATGCGGGGGTGAGTGCATTGAGCGCGGCGCGCGCGTAGAGATGATAACCGACCTCGCCGGCCTGCTTCGCCTTCAACAGCGCCCAGACCGGCGGTAGCGGGGGCGGCGCGCCCCGGGCGGCGTATTCAACATAGATCAGGCCGCCCTCCTTCAGCCAGCCGCCGTGCTCGAGGAGCGCCGAGGCGCGCGGCAGCAGATCCGAGTCAAACGGGGGATCCAGGAACACCAGATCAAAGGCCGTGGCCGCAGTCGCTGCGCCCGCCAGATATGTGAGCGCGTCGGTGTGCTCGACGTGCGCATCCTGGGCGCCCCACTCGGCAAGACGCGCCCGAAGCTCGCGTGCCGCCGTGACATCGCGCTCCACGAAGCTCGCGTGGACCGCGCCGCGCGACAGCGCTTCGAGCCCGAGCGCCCCGCTGCCGGCGAAAAGATCCAGACAGCGCGCGCCCTGTGCGCGCGCGCCCAGCCAGTTGAACAGTGTCTCGCGCACCCGATCGGGCGTGGGCCGCAGCCCCTGGCTTGCGGGGAAGCGCAGCTTTCTGCCGCGCCAGGCGCCCCCGATGATGCGCAGGGTCCGCGCCTGCCCGCCGCGCCTCACCGGTACGGCAGCGCCGACGTCTGACTTGCCGCGGAACGTCACCTAGCTTGCGTCCAGAACGTGTCGCACCTTGCCACCCTTCTCGCCCTGAGCGTACTCTAGCTTGGCTCATCTACATGCGCTCAAACAGCACCGGCGGGAGGGGTCACGCCAGGTGGGCCACGATAAGAACGGTGGCTCGCGTCTTCAGTAAGAACACATGGACCGCCCTCGCTTGACACCCGAAAGTGCCAGCGCGGTCTTGAGGTTGAAGGAGTTCCTAAGGATATGAAAAAACTCATAGCCGCCACCATTGCAACGGCGGCATTGCTGACCGGCGGTTGCTCTACCGGCGACACCATTGGTGCGACCAACCCGTTCAGCCAGAACGGCAATCCCGGGGGCTCCACGCCCGTCACGCCCTCCGGCACCAACGTGGCGCTGTTCAAGCTCTCATCCGGTGTCCTGCCGTATCCGAACGACCTGTATTTCGCCGGTTCGACCGATGGCACCCTCAACATCCAGCCGGCGAATGCGCTCGAGCCCAACCAGGCGGCGGTTAACGCGCTCGACGGCTACTCCACCAACGCGGTCATCCGTACCACTTTCGGTGGCGCGATCAATCCCGCCACCCTCAACCCGCTGTCGGTGATCGTGGTGCCGGTGATCACCAGCAACACCACCAAGGCGACCATCGGTGTCGCCGGACCGCCGCTCACACAGGGCGTGGACTACAGCGTCGGCGTCGCCAGCGATGCGGGCGTCGGCCCTGAAATCCTCGAGATCACGCCGCTGCATCCGCTGACGGCGAGCACCTGTATCCAGAATGGCCAGTTCCTGGGCGCCAACTGCACTACCGGCAACGGCTACCTGGTGATCCTCAACAACAACATCACCGATGCGTCCGGCCACGCCGCCGTGCCCGACGCTGACTATGCCGCCATCAAGACGGCGCTCGCAGGCGGGGCGACCTGCCCGAGCATCACCAACCCGACGCTGAATGGTGTGTGCCAGCTGACCGGCGCGCACCTGCAGATCGCGGCGGCTCTCGCGCAGCAGATCCCGCCGCTGGCCAACAGCCTGAATCCAGCCAACATCGTGTTGACGTTCAGTTTCACGACCGAGTCCACGGCCGACACGCTGCAGCTTCTGACTGGCGCGACGGCGCAGGCAGCGCAGGTCCAGGCGCCGGCAATCAACGTGCATCCGGTCGGCTTCACCATCAACACCGTCAATCCCGCCCTGCCCCCGATCGCGGACGTGTACGTGGGTGTGCTGACTGTTCCGTACTACCTGAGCGCGAGCGCGCCGCTCAGCGAGTACTGGCACGCGCCGCCCTTCCCGCTGGATACCACCAGCACGTTCGTGACGCGCTTCAACCCGCTGCCCGCCAAGACCCAGGACATCATGATCCCGGTGCTGTTGACGGTGCCGAACGCGGCCTCGGGTCATCCGGCTGCCCCACCGGGCGGCTGGCCGGTGCTGATCTTCCAGCACGGCATTACCCGCAGCCGCGAGGACATGTTCGCGGTGTCCGCCTCATTCGCAGGGCAGGGGTTCGTCGTGGCGGCGATCGACCTGCCGCTGCATGGAGTCACCAGCACCACGGACCCGTTTTATGCCAGCGCCGCCAACCCGCTGTATGCGGGTCTCGGGTTACCCGCGGGTCAGATGTCCATTGAGCGCACCCTGGATCTGAATACCAGCGGCACCGCCGGCGCCATCGACCCGTCCGGTTCGCACTTCATCAACCTGACGAGCCTGCTGACCTCGCGCGACAATCTGCGCCAGGGGGTGGCGGACCTGGTGACGTTCGCACTCGCAGCGCCGCACCTGAACCTCGCGGGCGGCGTAAACCCGCAGGCCATCCATTATCTCGGGCACTCGCTCGGCGCCATCGAGGGCAGCACTTTCCTGGGAGTCGCGCCGCATGCGCTGGTCAGCACCGGCACGCTTGCCATGCCCGGCGGCGGCGTCTCGCAGCTGCTGATTGACTCACCGGCCTTCTCGCCGCAGATCAACGCGGGTCTCGAAGCCCAGGGCCTGTTCCCGGGCACCACGCTGTACTCGCAGTTCTTCCGCGATGCCCAGACCGTGGTCGACGCCGGTGATCCGATCAACTACATCGCGCTCGCTACGGCACAGCACCCGATCCACCTCATCGAGGTCGTGGGTGGCTCAGCCAGTGCCAACGGCGGACCTTTCGCACCGGACCAGGTCGTTCCCAACTCCGCAACGGATCGCCTGATCGCCGCCGGCGGCCTCACGCAGGAACATGCCGGGCTCGCCATGGGCAATCCGCTGGAGGCGTTCGTGCGATTCACCGCTGGCACGCACGGCTCGATTCTCGATCCGACGTGCGGGATCGTGCCCCCACAGGTGCCGGAGCCGTTGTGCGCGAAGGCGACCCAGGAGATGCAGACCGAGGCGATCGCCTTTGCGCTCAGCCAGGGGACGCAGTTGCCGGTTGGATCTGTGCCGGGCGCGCCGGTTCAATAACACCGTCAGCCCTGAAGTGCCACGCGAAGGGCGGCCAATCGGCCGCCCTTCTTCTTTGCCCGCTACAATGCGGCCATGTTCCGACGCGCGCCCGTAAGACCCGTACCAGCCCCCACGCCGCCCGCAGATGGGCGCCCGGGGTTCCTGAAACGCCTGCGCGAGCGTCTCAACCGCGGCAACTCCTGGCTGACCTACGATCTCACCGACCTGTTCAAGGGGCGGGCCATCGATGCCGCGATTCTTGAGGAACTGGAGACGCGGCTCCTGGGCGCGGATGTCGGCGTGGCGGCAACCGAGCACATCCTCGAGGCCTTGCGGGCGCGCGTGGCGCGCCGCGAACTTAGCGATGCCGCAGCGCTGATCGGCGCGCTGCGCGAGGCCATCGTGGAGATCCTGGCGCCCTGTGCGAAACCCCTGGTGATCGATCCAGCGATGAAGCCGTTCGTGATCCTGGTCGTTGGGGTCAACGGCTCGGGCAAGACCACGACCATCGGCAAGCTCGCGCGACGCTGCGCGGATGAGGGCAGGAGCGTGCTCCTCGCAGCGGGCGACACTTTTCGCGCCGCGGCGATCGAGCAGTTGCAGGTGTGGGCGCAACGCACGGGCGCGGCCTTCGCCGCGCAGTTGCCGGGCGCGGATCCGGGCGCGGTCGTGTTCGATGCCATGGCGGCGGCCCGCTCGCGCGGCAGCGAGGTGCTGCTCGCGGACACCGCCGGACGCCTCCACAGCCAGACGCACCTGATGGAGGAACTGAAAAAAGTGCGGCGCGTCATCCAGCGCGTGGATCCGGCGGCGCCGCACGAGGTGCTGCTGGTGCTGGATGCCAACCAGGGCCAGAACGCCCTCGCCCAGGCACGTCAGTTTGGTGCCGCGGTCGGGGTCACGGGACTCGTGCTCACGAAACTCGACGGCACGGCCAAGGGCGGCATCGTGATCGCAATCGCCCAGGAGCTGAAAATTCCCATCCGCTTCATCGGCATCGGCGAAACTGCCGAGGACTTCGGCGAGTTCGACGCCCAGGCATTCGCCGCGGCGCTCACCCAGGCAGCGGGCGCGGCATGATCGTCTTCGACCGGGTGAGCAAGCGTTACGCCAACGGCCGCGAGGCGCTGTCGAATATCAGTTTCGACATCCACAACGGCGAGATGGTGTTTCTCACCGGTCGTTCCGGTGCCGGCAAAAGCACGGTGCTGAAGCTCATCGCGCTGCTCGAGCGGCCGAGCCGCGGCAACGTTATCGTGAGTGGCAAGAACACCCACGCGCTCAAGGCCCGCCACATCGCCGCCTTCCGGCGGCATATCGGGGTCGTGTTCCAGGACCACAAGCTGCTGGCCGACCGCCCGGTGTATGACAACGTAGCGCTGCCGCTCACCGTGGCCGCGACCCCCTTGAAGGAAATCGACAAGCGGGTGCGTGCCGCCCTCGACCAGGTCGGCCTGCTCGGCAAGGAACGTGTCCTGCCACAGGAACTCTCGGTGGGCGAACAGCAGCGTGTCGGCATTGCGCGCGCGGTCGTGAGCAAGCCCGCCCTCCTTATCGCCGATGAGCCGACCGGGAACCTGGATCCGGACCTGTCGCTGGAAGTGATGCGTCTGTTCCGACGCTTCCAGGACGTCGGCGTCACGGTAGTGGTGGCGACGCACGACATGCACCTGGTGCGCGAATTCGG